>NZ_SSXE01000034.1 GCF_021699195.1 Nonomuraea sp. MG754425
GGCGGTGAGGGTGGCGTGGTGGTCGGCGCCCGCGGGGCCGTCCGGGTCCGTGTGGACGGTGGCGGCCCGCAGGCGGGGCAGGTCGTGGATGAGGCGGTGCTCGGCCTCCACCGCCACCTTGTGCGCCGCCACGACGGACATGTCATGATCGACGAGAATCTCCACCTCGGCGTGCAGCGCGTGCCCGATCCACCGCAGCCGTACGGACTCCACCCGCCGCACCCCCTCCACCGTGCCCAGGATGCGTTCGGCGTCGTCCACGAGGGCGGGATCGACGGCGTCCATGAGCCGGTGGTAGATCTCGCGGGCCGCGTCACGCAGGACGAAGCAGATGGCGACCGTGATCAGCAACCCGACGACGGGGTCGGCCAGCGGGAAGCCGAGGGCCGCCCCGCCCGCGCCCAGGAGCACGGCCAGCGAGGTGAAACCGTCGGTCCTGGCGTGCAGGCCGTCGGCCACCAGCGCGGCCGAGCCGATCTCCCTGCCGACCTTGATCCGGTAGCGGGCCACCCACTCGTTCCCGGCGAACCCGGCCAGCGCCGCCGCGGCCACCCAGCCCACGGCCCTGATCTCCTGGGGCTCCAGCAGCCGCCGGAACGCCTCGTACCCGGCGAAGGCCGCCGAGGCGGTGATGAGCAGCACGATGACGATGCCCGCCAGGTCCTCGGCCCGGCCGTACCCGTAGGTGAAGCGGCGGGTGGCGGCGCGGCGTCCGACGGAGAACGCGATCGCCAGCGGCACGGCGGTCAGGGCGTCGGCGAAGTTGTGCAGCGTGTCGCCGAGCAGCGCCACCGAGCCGGAGGCGACGACGATGACGGCCTGGACGACGGCGGTGACCATCAGGACGGCGAACGAGATGGCCAGCACACGCATGCCGCGACTGCTGGACTCCAGCGCGCTGTCCGTCTTGCCGGCGGTGTCGTGGCTGTGGGGCGTGACGGCGTGCACGATTCCGCCCAGCCTGGCCATGATCCCGCGACCACGCCGCCCCTCGCCGTGCCCATGCCCGTGACCGTGATCATCACCGTGACCATGGCCATGACCGTGCCCCTGCCCGTGGCCACCGCCGGGCTCGGCATCGTGCCCGTGGCCGGACGGCAGCGGATCCGGGGAGGAATCTCGCTGGTCAGACATGGCATCCCCACTTGCACACTTTGTCCACGTTGACCATGATATGTAGTCATGTACGCACGCGACAACACCTCCACCCCGGAACCCACCCCGGCACAGGTGAACGCGGCCGTGGACGCCTTCCGCCTGCTGAGCGACGGCACCCGCCTGCGTCTGATGTGGCTCCTGTCGTCCGACGAGCGTGATGTGAACTCACTTGCCGAGGCGATCGGCGTGCCCCGCCCGTCGGTCTCGCAGCACCTCGCCAAGCTCAGGCTGGCCGGCCTGGTCGACACCCGCAGGCAGGGCCGCCGCGTGCTCTACCGCGCCAGGGACTCCCACGTCCGGGCGCTCATCGCGGAGGCCCTGTTCCACGCCGACCACGAGGTCTCGGGCCTGCCCCGTCACGACTGAGCGGGAGATCGAACGCGTCCGCCCGGCCCCGTCTACCAGCCGACCTTCCCCTTGCCCGAGACGAGCGCGCGGGCGATGACCATGCGCTGCACGTCGTTGGTGCCCTCGCCGATCGCCATCAGCGGCGCGTCCCGGTAGAGGCGCTCGACCACGTACTCCTGCGAGTACCCGTACCCGCCGTGCACGCGCATCGACTCCAGTGTCGCCTTGAGCGCCACCTCCGAGGCGAAGTACTTGGCCATGCCCGCCTCCATGTCCACCCGCCTGCCGCCGTCGGCCTGCGAGGCGGCCCAGTACGTGAGCAGCCGGGCGGCCTGGATCTCCGTGGCCATGTCGGCGAGCTTGAGCTGGATGGCCTGGAAGTCGGCGATGGGCTGCCCGAAGGCGGTGCGCTCGCGCGCGTAGGCGAGCGCGGCGTCGTAGGCGGCCTGCGCGACGCCGACGGCGCGGGCGGCGATGTTGACCCGGCCGAGTTCCAGCCCGCCGAGCACCTGCTGCATGCCGCGTCCCTCGACGCCGCCGAGCAGGCAGGAGACCGGCACGCGCACCTCGTCGAGCACCACCTCGCAGGTCTCGGTGCCCTTGTAGCCGAGCTTGGGCAGGTCGCGGCTGACGCCGAAGCCGGGCGCGGAGGGGTCCACGAGCAGCACGGACATGCCCTTGTGCGCGGGCTCCTCGATCGAGGTCTTGACCAGCACGGGCAGCGGGTCGGCGTGGCGGGCGTTGGTGATCCACGTCTTGGTGCCGGTGACGACGTAGTGCTCGCCGTCGCGGGCCGCGCGGGTCTGGATGCCCTGCAGGTCGGTGCCCGCGCCGGGCTCGGTGAGGGCGATCGCGGTGCGGCGCGCGCCGGAGGCCAGGTCGGGCAGGTGCCGCCGCTTCTGCTCCTCGGTGCCGTGACGGGCGATCATCCAGCAGGCCAGCGAGTGGGAGCCGATCGTGCCCGCCACGCCCATCCAGCCGCGTGCGATCTCCTCGAAGACCAGCGCGAACGACACCATGTCGGCCGCCATGCCGCCGTACTCCTCGGGCACGGACAGGCCGAACAGTCCCATCTGCTTCATCTTCTCGACGATCTCGGCGGGATACCGTCCCGAGTGCTCCCACTCGGTCGCGACCGGCACGATCTCCTTGTCCACGAACGCGCGCAGGGTCTCGCGGAACGCCTTCTGCTCGTCGGTCAGCTCGAAGTCCATGTGCCGCCTCTTCTTCTCAGAGCGGGCCGGTCCTGGCCTGGGGGAAGTAACCCTTGTCGTGCGGGGCGTCGCGCCGGTAGACCATGACGGTCCGCGTCCAGGACATGATCTCGTCGCCGTCCTGGTTGAGCCCGCGGGTGTAGCAGGTGACGATCCCGGCGTACGGGCGGGACCTGGACTCCCGTTTGGCGGTCACCTTCGACTCGGCGTAGAGCGTGTCGCCCACGAACACCGGGTGGCTGAGCTTGATCTGCTCCCAGCCCAGGTTCACGATCGCGGTCTGGCTGACGTCGATGACGGACAGCCCGAGCACGATGGCCACGCTCAGCCCGGAGTTGACGATGATCCTGCCGGTGGGCGAACTGGCGGCGAGGTGGGCGTTGAAGTGGTTCTGGTTCGTGTTCATGGTCAGGAGCGTGAACCAGGTGTTGTCCGTCTCGCTGATCGTGCGGCCCATGGGGTGCTGGTAGACGTCCCCGACGGTGAAGTCCTCGTAGTAGCGGCCGATGGCGGGCTCGTGGACGGTCACGGGCTGCTCCTGTTCACACGATCAGGACGCCCACGTTAGTGACCAGATGATTGTTCGGTCAATCACCTCGCGCGCGTGGCCAGTTTCGCGACCACGTCCACGATGCGGGCGGCCCGCTCGACCTCGGCGCGGTGGAAGACCGGCCCGTCCGCGCGGGCGACGACCACGTGCAGCCCGGCCGTCACGACGGGCAGCAGCATCAGCCGCACCTCCTTGGCCTCCACGGTGATGGCCCGCGGCGGCTGCTCGGGCAGGTCGAAGCCGGCGGGCAGCGCCTCGGGCGCGGCCAGCGAGGCGTGCCGCACCGCGCCGTCGGCCACCGCCATCGACCACTCCGCGCCGCACAGCGCGGGCAGGGCGTCCACGAGCGTGGCGTAGCCCCTGGACGGCTCGGAGGCGACGTGCATGAGCAGGTCGTAGTCGGGGGCCGAGCCGGGCACGTCCTTGGTGGCCCACGCCCCTTCGACCCGTACGCCGGGCATGGCGGACAGCCGCTCGCGCGCCTCGGCCGCGCTCACCGGGCCCGGCCAGGAGACGGTGAAGTCGTCCACGGCCCGGCCGGCCTCGCGTTCGAGCACGATGACCTGCAGGATGTCCGCTCCCAGTGCGCCCAGCGCCTTGGCGACCTGGCCGAGACCGCCCGGCCGGTCGGGCAACGACACCCTCAGTCGCAGCAGCATTTCCGCCTCCTCTCCAGAGGCTCCCACAGTGCCGTGAAATGGTTTCGAGCTTGTTCCACGGACATGTCGCGCATGCTGCGCTTATATCCCAAAATGCAGTGTTAAGTCCGGATTGTCGATAAAGGGACGTCGACGGTTCTCCACCGGCCCGCCCACGCACCCGGCCCCGGCCGTGAAGGGCCGGGGCCGGAGGACGGACGGCCCGCCGGCACCAGGCGAGCCGGCGGATGATCGTCAGGCGAAGACGTCCTGCTGGTAGCGGCCCTCCGCCTCCAGCCCGGCCAGCCACCCCGCGCCGTCCGCGCCGGTCCTGGCCAGGTGGATGTCCAGCAGGGCCTGCCGTACCGCGGGCGCCATCCGCAGCCCGTCACCGCAGACGTACACGTGGGCGCCCTGCCCGAGCAGCTCCCACACCTCGTCCGCGTGGGCCGCGACGGCGTCCTGGACGAACCGGTGCGGATGCCCCGCCACGGCCGAGTACGCGCGGTGCACCCGCACCTCCCCCGCCGTCTCCCAGGAGGCCAGTTCACCGGCGTAGAGCAGGTCGTGCTCGGGATGGCGGCACCCGGTGAACACCTCGGCCCGCCCGCTCGCCCCGCTCAGCGCCCGCTCCTCCAGGAAGCCGCGCAGCGGGGCGAAGCCGGTGCCGGGGCCGACGAGGATCACCGGCGTGGCCGGGTCCTCCGGCAGCCGGAACGGCGGCGCGGGCACCCGGATGTAGCCGTAGAACACCTCGCCCTCCTTGAGCCCCGCCAGGTACGCCGAGCACATGCCCTGGTAGGTGCCGCTGCCCGACCAGGCGGGCCCCTCGACCAGGCCGACCGTCAGCCGCACCAGGCCGGGGTCGGCCAGCGGCGAGGAGGAGACGGAGTAGTAGCGCGGCTTGATCGGCCCGGCCATCTCCAGGAACGCCGCCAGTGGCAGCTCGATCGCCGGGAAGCGCTCCAGCAGCGCGAGCGGGGAGAGACGCTTGGCGAGGATCTCGTCGGCGTAGTCCGCGGTCATCCCGGCGAGCCGGCCCTTGGTCCACGGGCAGGCCGTGTGCGCGGCCAGCGCCTCCAGGTCGGCGCGGGTGGCCACCTCCTGCAACTCGGCGAACTCGGTCAGCAGCAGCCCGGCCGTGACCGGCGTGTCCACGGGCAGGTGGGTCGCGCCGGCCGCGCGCAGCCGGACGACCTGCTCCCGGGGCACGCGCAGGCAGCGCAGCGCCCACTCCACCAGCTCCGGGTCGTTCTTGGCGAAGACGGCCACGTGGTCGCCCGCCGAATACGTCACGCCCTCGGGCAGCCTGGCCACGATGGAGCGCGCGCCGGGCCGGGGCGCCTCCAGCGAGAAGTCCCAGAGCCCCTCGGGGTCGCCGGTCAGCTCCTCGGTGGAGACCACGGTCAGCGGGAAGGCCCGCGCGGACACCACCGACGGCCGCACCTCGGCCTCGCTGAGCACCTCCATCTCGTAGCGGGGCCCGGCGTCGTCCGCCGTGGCGCTGTACTCCTCGGCCAGCGCCGCCCACAGCCGGCCGGTCCACGTGGACACGTCGCCGTCGAAGTCGCCGTCCGTGTCGGCCTCGCCCCGCTCGACGAGCGGGACGGCCCCCGCCGCCGTCAGCTTCTCGTACGCGCGCCGCGGGAAGTCCTGGTACGTCGGCCACTGCGTGTTGCCGCAGCCCAGCACGGCCAGCCGCACCCCGGACAGGTCGGGCAGCGTCTCCAGGGCGTCGAAGCGCTGGGCGTTGTCCGGCGCCTTGCCGTTGTAGGAGGAGGCCACCACGACGAGCAGCCCCTCGGCGGGCGGCGTCAGCCCGTCGAGCGTGCTCAGCGTGACGGCCAACCCGGCCCGCCCGGCCCGCTCGGCCAGCCGTTCGGCGATGTCGGCGCTGGTGCCGAGGTTGGAGCCGTAGGCGACGGTGAGCGGCACGCCGGTCACCGCGATGTCCTGCTGCTCGTCGTCCGGCTCGGGGGCCGCGACGGCCGTGGTCCGCTCGTGGGCACGGCGCTCGCGCACCCGCAGCGTGAAGCCGTCCGGCTTGAGGGTGAGCGTCTGCTTGATCTTCATCCGGTAGACGTTCGGGTCGGACAGGGCGAAGCGCCGCAGGATCAGCGCCAGTGCCAGCCTGGCCTCGGTGAGCGCGAACTGCCGGCCGATGCAGGCCCGCTCGCCGTTGCCGAACGGCTTGTACGCGCCGGGGTGCCGGCCCTGCCGGTGCTCGGGCAGCCAGCGGTCGATGTCGAACTCGTCCGGCCGCTCCCATGCCTTGGCGCTGCGGTGCAGCGGGGGCAGCAGCACGCCGACGCCCTGGCCGGCCGGGATGGGGTAGTCGCCGAGCATGGTGTCCTGGACGGCGCTCACCCCGAACA
Source organism: Nonomuraea sp. MG754425 (assembly GCF_021699195.1). GTDB lineage: Bacteria > Actinomycetota > Actinomycetes > Streptosporangiales > Streptosporangiaceae > Nonomuraea. The sequence continues at coordinate 6,284 of NZ_SSXE01000034.1, forward strand.
GCGGGATCGGCGACCAGAACCGCAGCGTCTCCTCCAGGATGCGCGGGATGACGTCCAGCTTCATGATCGTCTCGTACGACGGCGGCTCGTCGCCCGGCAGCAGCCGGTCCACCTCGTCGTAGGCGCGGGCCAGGATGTGCGGCTCGCGCAGCAGGTTGTACAGGGCGAAGGAGAGCAGGCCGCTGGTGGTCTCGTGGCCGGCGATCAGGAAGGTGAGCACCTGGTTGCGGATGTTCTCGTCCGACAGCCGGGCGCCGCTGCGCGGGTCGGACGCCTCCAGCATGAGCCCCAGCAGGTCCTTCGGGCCGGTGCCGCCCTCGGAGCGGCGCTGCTTGACCACCTCGTCCACGAGGGCCTGCATGGTCGCGATGTCGCGCCGGTAGCTCTCCTCGTTCTTCTTCTTGAGCCTGGTGACGAACGGGAGCTGCTGGTTGCGGTGCATGGCCTCGGTCAGCGCACCGCCCATGGCCACCAGGAACGGGTGCAACTCGGGCGATTCAAAGGAGTTGAAGCGGTAGCCGAACCCGGTGAGGGAGATCGTGTCGAGGGTGAGCCGGGTCATGTCGTCGGCGACGGGCAGGTCCTCCCCCTGGCGGCCCGCCCACGACTCGACGAGCTGCTCGGCGACCTCAAGGAACTGCGGGTAGTACGCCTTCATCGAGCGCTGGCTGAAGGCCGGCATCAGGATGCGGTGCGCGTGGCCCCACACCGGCTCGCCGTGGTCGGCGGTGAACAGGCCGTCTCCGCTGAAGTCGCGCACGATCGACAGCGGCGGCCTGATCCGTTTGACGAACCGGCTCTCGTCGCACGCCTGGGCGACCAGGTCGGGGTCGTAGACGAGCACCACGCGGCGGCCGGCGATCTCAAGCTGGAAGATGCCCTCGTCGTACTGGGAGGCGACCTTGACGAAGTGCTCCACCGGGGCGTGCGCGGGAATCTGCAGCGTGTTGCCCACGATCGGCAGGCCCTGCGGGGTGGGGATCCGAGCCATCTGTGCTCCCTTCCATAGCCATACACCGTATGGCTGACGCTACCATACGGTGTATGGCCGTGAGCGCGCGCAGGGGCGCACCCCTGACCCTCGAAGAGATCAGCACCACCGCCCTCCGTCTGATGGACGAGGGCGGCGTCGAGGGGCTGTCCATGCGCAAGCTGGCGGCCGAGCTGGACGTCAACCCGATGTCGCTCTACCACCACGTGGAGAGCAAGGACGCGCTGGTCAGGCTCATCTGCTCCACGGCCGCGCAGCGCATGGACCTGCCGCCGGACGACGGCTCGCCCTGGCAGGACCAGCTACGCGCGCTGGCGCTCGGCTACTACCGCAACGCGCTGGCCCATCCGGCCATGTGGAGCCACCTGCACAACCACCCCGAGATCATCGCGGACCGCAACCTGGTGATCTGGCAGGCCCTCTACCGCATCCTGCGCCTGGCCGGAGTGCCGGAGCCGGAGCAGCGGCGCACGAGCGACGTGCTGCACGCGTTCGTGATGGGCTACGTCATCGCCGGGACGAAGGGCCACCTTCCGGGCGACCCGGAGGAGATCGAGCGCGGCTTCGACACCGCGATCCGGCTCATCACGGGCGGGCTGGCGGGGTGGAGCCGCTGAGCGTGCACATCGGCGGGCTCAGCCCGCGGCCTCCCAGACCGCCTGGAACGCCTCGGGGGTGATCTCGGTCAGCTCCCAGATCTCCAGCGGCTGGTCGGTGAGGAAGCCGTGCTCGTCCTGCAGGTGCCGCCACCAGTAGCGGCGCGCGCCCCGGTCGGCCGCGTGGTGGGCGCCCACCTCGACCTGCCGCACCGCCCAGTGCTCGCTGCCGTCGCCCTCGACGCTCTCGAACAGCCAGGCCCGCCCGTCGTCGTCGCCCATGTGCCAGTAGTGGCGGGGGGCGTCGGACTCGGCGAGCTGCCGCACGAGCGGCCGGCGAAGATCTGGAACCACAGCGCCACTCTAGGGCCTGCGGCCGCAGGGCGAAGCGGTCAGGAATCGAGAAGCGCCGCTCAGCGGCCCGCGCCTAACCTGATCTGCGAGAACATCGAACGTCGCCGCCGGGCTCACCGGCCCGCGCGACCCGCTTTCAGGAGTGAACATGACCACCCAGGGCGCCAAGACCATCCTGCACCCCGTCACCGACCTGGAGAAGGCCAAGGCGGTGTACGCCGCCCTGCTCGGTGTCCAGCCGAGTGCCGACAGCTCGTACTATGTGGGATTCGAGGCCGGTGACCAGCACATCGGGCTCGTGCCGAACGGCGGGCCGCAGGGCGCGACCTCGCCGGTCGCCTACTGGCACGTCGCCGACATCGAGGCCAAGCTGGCCGAGGTGACCGCCGCGGGCGCCACCGTGCGGGACGCGGCTCACGACGTGGGCGGCGGCCGGCTGGTGGCCACCGTCGTCGACCCCGACGGCAACGTCCTCGGGCTGCTGCAGGACCGCTGACCCCGCCCCCTTCCGGAGCCGGCCCGATCGAGCAGGCCCATCGAGCAGGCCGCTTCGAGTGAAAGATGGAGAGACGATGAGCATTCCCCCGAGCACGGATCCGGCGGACACCATGCCGGACACGTCTCACGTCGCCGACAGCCACGACATGATCCGCGTGCACGGCGCGCGGGTGAACAACCTCAAGGACGTCAGCGTCGAGATCCCGAAGCGGCGGCTGACGGTGTTCACCGGCGTCTCCGGCTCGGGCAAGAGCTCGCTGGTCTTCGGCACGGTCGCCGCCGAGTCGCAGCGGATGATCAACGAGACCTACAGCGCCTTCGTGCAGGGGTTCATGCCGACGCTGGCGCGGCCCGAGGTGGACGTGCTCGACGGGCTGACGACCGCGATCATCGTCGACCAGCAGCGGCTGGGGGCCGACCCGCGCTCCACGGTCGGCACCGTCACCGACGCCAACGCGATGCTGCGCATCCTGTTCAGCCGGCTCGGGCTGCCGCACATCGGCTCGCCGAACTCCTTCTCCTTCAACGTCCCGACGGTGCGGGCGAGCGGCGCCATCACGGTCGAGCGCGGCAACAAGAAGGCCGTCAAGGCGACCTACACCCGCGTCGGCGGCATGTGCGGGCGCTGCGAGGGCCGGGGCTCGGTCACCGACCTCGACCTCACCCAGCTCTACGACGACTCCAAGTCGCTGTCCGAGGGCGCGTTCACCATTCCGGGCTGGAAGTCCGACAGCCTCTGGACGGTGCGGGTCTACGCCGAGTCGGGCTTCGTCGACCCGGACAAGCCGATCCGCGAGTACACCAAGAAGGAACTGCACGACTTCCTGTACGGGGAGCCGGTCAAGGTGAAGGTGGAGGGCGTCAACCTCACCTACGAAGGGCTGATCCCGAAGATCCAGAAGTCGTTCCTGGCCAAGGACCGGGAGGCGATGCAGCCGCACATCCGGGCGTTCGTGGACCGGGCGGTCACCTTCACCACCTGTCCCGAGTGCGACGGCACCCGGCTCAGCGCGGAGGCCCGCTCGTCGCGGATCGGCGACGTCAACATCGCCGACGCCTGCGCGATGCAGATCAGCGACCTGGCCGCATGGGTGCGCGGGCTCGACGAGCCGTCGGTCGCGCCGCTGCTGGCCAAGCTGCTGCACACCCTCGACTCCTTCGTGGAGATCGGGCTGGGCTACCTGTCGCTCGACCGGCCCTCGGGCACGCTGTCGGGCGGCGAGGCGCAGCGCACCAAGATGATCAGGCATCTCGGCTCCTCGCTCACCGACGTCACCTACGTCTTCGACGAGCCCACCACGGGCCTGCACCCGCACGACGTCCAGCGGATGAACGACCTGCTGCGGCGGCTGCGCGACAAGGGCAACACGGTGCTGGTCGTGGAGCACGAGCCGGAGACGATCGCGATCGCCGACCACGTCATCGACCTCGGCCCGGGGGCCGGTTCGGCGGGCGGCAGCATCTGTTTCGAGGGCACCGTCGCGGGGCTGCGGGCGGCCGGCACCGTCACCGGCCGCCACCTCGACGACCGGGCCACGCTCAAGAAGACGGTGCGCCGGCCGACCGGCACGCTGCCGATCCGCGGCGCGAGCACGCACAACCTGCGCGGCGTGGACGTGGACGTCCCGCTCGGCGTGCTCTGCGTCGTGACCGGCGTGGCCGGGTCCGGCAAGAGCTCGCTGATCCACGGCTCGGTGCCCGCCTCGGCCGGCCTCGTGTCGGTCGACCAGGCGCCCATCCGCGGCTCGCGGCGCAGCAACCCGGCGACCTACACCGGGCTGCTCGACCCGATCCGCAAGGCGTTCGCGAAGGCGAACGGCGTCAAGCCGGCGCTGTTCAGCGCCAACTCCGAGGGCGCCTGCCCCGGTTGCAACGGCGCCGGCGTCGTCTACACCGACCTGGGGATGATGGCCGGGGTCAGCACCACGTGCGAGGAGTGCGAGGGCCGCCGGTTCGAGGCGTCGGTGCTGGACCACCGCCTCGGCGGGCGGGACATCAGCGAGGTGCTCGCGATGTCGGTGCGCGAGGCCGGGGAGTTCTTCGGCGGCGGGGAGGCGCACACGCCGGCCGCGCACGCCATCCTCGGACGGCTGGCCGACGTGGGGCTCGGCTACCTCGGCATCGGGCAGCCGCTCACCACGCTGTCGGGCGGCGAGCGGCAGCGGCTCAAGCTGGCCACGCACATGGCCGACAAGGGCGGCGTCTACGTCCTGGACGAGCCGACCACCGGGCTGCACCTCGCCGACGTCGAGCAACTCCTGGGCCTGCTCGACCGGCTCGTGGAGGCCGGCAAGTCGGTCATCGTGATCGAGCACAGCCAGGCGGTCATGGCCCGCGCCGACTGGATCATCGACCTCGGCCCCGGCGCCGGCCACGACGGCGGCCGGATCGTCTTCGAGGGCACGCCCGCCGACCTGGTGGCCGCCCGCTCCACCCTCACGGGCGAGCACCTGGCGACCTACGCCGACGGCTGAGCGCCGTGCCGCCCGGGCGGAGTCCGGCCCGACGGGATCTTACGAGGCGAGGGCCAGCCTGCACACGGCCTTCACGGCCTCCTCGCGGGATGCGTCGGCGATCGGCTTGAACTGCTCCAGCGAGGGAACGGAGTGCGCAAGCGTCATCTCGGAATGCACGAACTCAAGATTGCGGTCCAGGCCGATCTGCTCCAGCAGCGCCCGGAGATAGGGCGTCTGGAAGTCGTAGCGCTCGCGAGGCGTGCCGGGGCCATACGCGCCGCCTCGGGCGGTCACCACGACCGTCCGCTTCCCGGTCAGCAGGCCCTCGCTCGTGGGGTCCCCGATCATGTGCTCCTTGACGGTGATCCGGTCGAACCACACTTTCAGCACCGACGGGATCGAATAGTTGTACATGGGGACTCCGAGCAGGATCGTGTCCGCCTCGCGCAGTTCGTTGATCAGTGGCTCAGAGACGGCCCAGGCGACGCGCTGATAGTCGTTCAGCGCCTCCCGGGGAAGTAGGCCGGCGACCACCGCCGCCTCATCGGCATGGGGAATCGGCGAGGTACCCAGATCCCGGTACACATACTTGCCGTCCCGATTTGCCTGGCGCCATTCCTCGACGAAGATCGCAGTGATCTCCCTGGTCACCGAACTGTCCTGGCGCATGCTGCAATCGATGTGGAGCAGGGTTGGCATAGTGGTCCCCTCAATGGTGTCCGGTAGAGAGATGGAAGCAGGAAGTACGGGACGGGATCAGCGGTGGGCGCGCAGCGCGGCGAGCAGCCACTGGAAGGCCGGCACCGCCGGCGGGGCCGGCGGCAGCCCTCGGAGGAGGTTCAGAAGCTGCCAGTACCGCTCCACCCGGGGCTCGGCGACCAGTTCCAGCCAGTCCGTCAGGGAGACGGTTTCCTCGGCGGGAAGCTCCACGGGGATGATCCGGTCCAGAATCACCCTTGCGCCAGGCGACTCCGGCGGGATCTCCTTCTTCAGGGCGTCTGCCGCGTGCTCAAGGACCAGGGGCCGGAGGTTGAGGCCGAATTCGAGGCGATTGTCGTGCTTTCCGCTCAAGACCATCTGCCGGACCGTCCGCTGGAAGCTCTCGTCGGCGACCAGCTCGGCCAGCTCTATCCAGGCGTTCGCCTGCTCGGACGTAGGGTCTTCTGGAAGCTCGGAGGGAATATCGCGCATCCATTCCGCGACGAGAGCGGCGTCCTCGTCGATGACGTCAGCGAATGCCCCGTTAACGAACTCGTCGATGATGTGCCGGCGTTCCCGCGCCGACAATCGGGCTAGCGCGTGCATCAAGGTGATCTCCTCGGTGGTGCTGTCACGTTTGGCGAGAACATGCAGGACGGCACGCCGTATCTTCAAGGTGCGGATCTCCGCGTCGAGCGCTTTGACGTGGGTCTCCGCCAACTCCCTCAGCGTGGCCCGTTTCTCCAGGATCTGCTGGATGGCATCGAGACCGAGCCCGAGATCGCGAAGGGTCCGGACCAGGTCCAGCCGGGCAACCGCCTCCGCGTCATAAAGCCGGTATCCCCCGCTCGACCTGTGGGCCGGGGGGACAACGCCGCTATCGGACCAGAAGCGGATCGTGCGCGCCTGCAGCCCGGTGCGCTGGGCCAGTTGCCCGACCGTGTAGAGATCCGTCGCGTTGCTCATGGCTCGAATCTGCACCTTCCACCCACTGGAACCTCAAGCGATGCCCCAAATTTTCGCCACAGAGCGGCCGTTTGGGCGTTATTTCCGTTCTTATACCCGTCGGCTGACTCAGCCGGTTCGTTGAGCTGGGTGAAGGATTGGCCGTTCGCGGGACGGTGAGACGGCCTTGGCGTGATCACGTGCGTTGCTGAAGACGCTGCCGATCACTACCAAGGCCGTCAGGATGAGTGCGCTGAACGAAACTGCCCGTGTCGAGTCCCTGGCCGTGTTGTCCCGGTTTCGGATCGGCTTCTACGGCTGCCTGAGCGCGCGGGCCGATGCACTGTTCGAGTTGACCGAGGCGGTGCTGTGCACCGACGGTCCGGTCAAGACGCTGGTGGATCTAGCATTGGCGCTCAAGCACCGGCGCGGAGCGGTTGTTCTGTCACGTGTATGGGCGGGCCAAGAGTGCCTCGCCGTTCATCCCTGGCTGGCCGTACTCGTTCGTCGCGGCGTTGGAAAGCGGTCGGACCTCCTGGACCGCGATGCTGGACGCGATCCGTCTGGGACCCGAAGACGACGCCACCGCGGTCACCGCCGCACAACTGCGTGAGGTGGTGACGCGGCTGCTGGACGCCGGCCAGTGGCACCCCGGCGATGCGGACATCCTGATCGTGGCCGACGCCGGCTACGACGTCACCCGGCTGGCGTTCCTGCTGGCCCCCGCCTCACCCACCGCGCGGCCTGGCTGGACCACCAGGGCGAACTACCGATCCTGGAAGGGACGCTGATCCGGCTCCGGATCGAACGCCTGCCCGGCAATGGCGAGCCCAAGCCGGTGTGGTTGTGGTCCTCGCGCACCGGCCTCACCGCCGGCCAGGTCGACCGGCTCTGGCGGGCGTTCCTCCGCAGATTCGATCTTGAACATACGTTTCGGCTGTTCAAGCAGACTCTGGGTTGGACCGTCCCCAAGATTCGGGCTCCGGAAGCCGCCGACCGGTGGACCTGGCTGATCATCGCTGCGCACACCCAACTCCGCCCCGCCCGCACGTTGGCCGATGACCTGCGCCGTCCCTGGGAACGGCCCGCCCCCACGGGTCGCCTCACCCCTGCCCGGGTTCGCCGCGGGTTCCGGAACATCCGCGCGAGGACCATCTGCCCGAGCGACCACCCGCACCGCCCGGCTGGGGCAGGCAGGTTAAAGATCAAGCTCAGTGCTGGTAGGCCCCGGAGTCGAGCGGCGTGGACAGGGCCTTGCCGGTGAAGTCCTTGGCGTACGCCTTGCCGCCGAACCAGGTGGGGGTCAGCGCGACGGCGCGGCCGAGCGCCGGTGAGCCGGGCCGCAGCCGCAGGTCGGTGCGGGAGCGGAACTTGGGGTCGGCCATGACGGACTTCGGGCCCGGCTTGAACCTGGCGGTGCGCCCCTTGTACACGCCGCCGTCGTCGTCGGCGCCCGCGCCGTCCTCCCAGCCGGCCTCCCCGCCGACCGAGATGACGTTGTTGCGCAGCTTGAGGATCGACGGGGAGCAGCCGTCGTGGCAGGACCAGCCGATGGTGTCCCTGGCCGGCAGGTAGACCGAGTTGTGCACCGCGACCGTGCCCTTGACGGGGCCGACGGCGTGGCGGGAGCCGCGGGTGATGAGGAAGCTGCCGCGGCTGCGCGAGGAGGTGACGACGTTGAAGGCGAACACGTTGCCGGTGGCGGTCTTGCCCTTCTGCGCGCCGAGTTCGGTGAACGTCTCGTTGTTCCTGGCGGTGTTGTGGGTGATCGTGTTGCGGTCGCCGTTGAAGATCTCGACGGCGGCCCCGTCGGTGCCGTAGTCGGCGCTCTTGGCGTAGCTGCCGGTGATGGTGTTGCCGGTGACCACGTTGTCGTCGCCGTTGAGCAGCACGCCGAAGGCGCCGGAGTCGTTGTCGCCGCCCTCGTCGTTGACGCTCATCCGGTTGTTGTCGCGCAGCACGCTGTCGCGGATGGTGTTGCGCGAGCCGGACGGCGTGACCAGGACGCCGGCGATGTTGCGGTCGGCCTCGACGCCGCTCAGCTCGTTGGAGTCGCCGCGGAGCTCGAAGCCGGCCCAGCGGCAGTTGGAGGCGCGCAGCCCGCTGATGCGCCAGTGGTTGCCGCTGACGATCACGCAGTCGTCCTGGGTGCCGCTGATCTTGGCCAGCGGGCCCTTGCCGTACGCCTTGATCGTGAGGGGCCGGGCGGCGGTGCCGCTCGGCTCGAGCTCGAGCGGGCCGGCGAAGCCGCTGCCGCGCTTGACGGCGACGGTGTCGCCCGGCTTGAGCTCGGCGGCGGCGAGCTTGTCCAGCGACTTCCACGCGGTGGCGGCGCTGGTGCCGGCCGCGCCGTCGTCACCGGCCCGTGAGTCGACGTAGTAGGTGGTGCCCGCGGCGGCCAGTGCCCCGGACGGCACGGCAGGCAGGAGCGAAGCCAGGACGGCCACGGACAGCAACCTCATACGAGCACACCACTAACGAGTAGGCCACGGATGGGACGGGAGAGTCAGCAGAGGACACCGTAGCGTGATCAGTGTGTGAGGCGCCACATACGCAGAGAAGGTCCGTCCCCCGGGACGACGTCGCCGTCCTGGGCGTTGTAGAGGCCGGTGGCGTGCGTGCCGATGGCCAGCGGCCGGCCGGGCGCGCGGCGGGCGGCCACGAGGATCGTCTCCTCCTCCGTCTCGCGGGCGAAGACCAGGCAGTCGGCGTCGGCGTGCAGCCAGCGCAGGCCGCCGCGGCGCAGGGCGGGCTCGGCCCGGCGCAGCCCGAGCAGGTCGCGGTAGCCGGCCAGCGTGCGCAGGTCCTGGTCGGCGGGCCGGTTCCAGGGCATCGGGGTGCGGGAGTGCTCGCCGTTGACGCCGGTCAGGCCGAACTCGCTGCCGGCGAACACCATGGGCGTGCCTGGCAGCGTGGCCTGCAGGCCGAGGGCGAGCAGGTGGCGCTCGCGCGAGCCGGTCACGGTGCGGATCCGGGGGGTGTCGTGCGAGTCGAGGAGCTGCCAGGAGTGCACGAGCGAGCGCCACGACATCTGCGAGGCGAACGCCCGGTAGGTGGCCAGCGCCTGCGTGCCGTCGCGCCGGGGCACGCCGCCGGGGACGCCGAGGAAGTGGTCGAGGTCGAGGTCGGGGCCGCGCAGCCAGGCCCAGACGGGACGGGTGAAGCCGCCGTAGTTCATGGTGCCGTGCCAGCCGTCGAGGTCGAGGTCGCGGGTGGCGTCGTGGTTGTGCTCGGCGATGAGGGCGACGCCGGGGCCGAGTTCGGCGCGCAGCCGGGCGGCCACCTCGTGGTTGTGGTCGTCGCCGGCGTGCCTGCCGGTCATGTTGGCCACGTCCACCCGCCAGCCGTCGAACGGGCCGAGCCACTTCTTCAGCACCGCCGTCATGCCGGCGCGGACGCGTTCGCTGCCCCAGTTGAGCTTGGGCAGGCTCTTGAAGCCCCACCACGACGCGTAGCCGCCCGTCTCCGGGTCGAAGTAGAACATCTCGCGCTCGGGCGCGTGCACGTCGGAGACGGCCGCGGTGAACCACTCGTGCGTGTCGCCGCAGTGGTTGGTGGTGACGTCGCCGAGCAGCCGCATGCCGCGCGCGTGCACCGCGTCCGACAGCCGGCGCAGGGCCTCGTCGCCGCCGAGCAGCGGGTCCACGTGCTCGAACGTCGAGGCGTTGTAGCGGTGGTTGGAGCGGGCGGGGAAGATCGGCGTCAGGTAGACGGTGTCCACGCCGAGGCTCTGGACGTGGTCGAGCCGCCTGGTGACGCCGTCGAGGTCGCCGCCGTAGAACTGCTCGGCGGTGCCGTGGCCGCTGGGGATGACCGGGTCGCGGTCCCAGTCGCGCGGCAGCGCCCAGTCGGGCACGTCGGCCATCGGCCCGGAGCGGTCGAAGCGGTCGGGGAAGATCTGGTAGACGATCGCGTCCGGCATCCACTCCGGGGGCGCCTGGTGGCAGACCAGCCGGAAGTCGCCGGCGTCGGTGACGTCGTGGCCGGTCAGCCCGGCCGCGGTCAGCCACTGCTGGCCGGTCGCGGTGCGCAGCAGGAAACGGTACGGGGTGACGGGGTTGACGGCGGTGATCTCGGCCCGCCACCAGTCGTCGGTCCTGCCGTAGCCGGTCGCCTGCCGGCCGGGGTCCACGGCGGCCTCGGCGTAGCGCGGCTCGCCGTCGTGCACCGCGCGTACGAGCACGGCGGTGACGCCGGCGGCCCGCGGCGCGCGCAGCCAGAGCGTGACCCGCGCCCCGAGCGTGGGGCGCTGGTCGGGGACGTACAGTGCCGAGCCGTCGTGATGCGGCTCCCCGAGATGACGCAGCACGGGTTCCTATCCCTTGACTGCCCCGGCGGTCAGGCCGGAGACGATGTACTTCTGCAACCAGAGGAACACACCGACCGTGGGAACGGCGGTGATCAGCGTGCCGGCGGCGAACATGCCGAAGTTCGCGTTGCGGTGGTCGCCGGCGATCATGCCGTACATGCCGACGGCGAGGGTCTTGCTCTCGGTGTCGCGCAGGAACACGTTGGCCATGAGGAACTCGCTCATGGTGCCGATGAACGCCAGCAGTGCGGTGACCGCGAGGATCGGCGTGACCAGCGGCATGATGACGCGCCAGAAGATCTGGGCGTGCGAGGCGCCGTCCATGGTGGCGGCCTCGTCGAGCTCCTTGGGCACGGTGTCGAGGAAGCCCTTCATCAGCCAGGTGTTCACGCCGAGCGCGCCGCCGAGGTAGAGCAGCAGCAGGCCCCACGCGGTGTTGAAGCCGAAGGCGGGGTAGAGCTCGGTCACCTCGGTGAAGATCATGAAGATCGTCACGATGGCGAGGAACTGCGGGAACATCTGGATGAGCAGCAGCGCCATCATGCCGGCCCGGCGGCCGGCGAAGCGCATCCGGCTGAAGGCGTAGGCGGCCAGCATCGACAGCAGCAGGCTCGCGAACGACGAGGCCAGCGCGATGAACACCGAGTTGAGGAACCACCGTCCGAAGGGGTAGGCGTCGGAGGTCAGCAGGTTCGCGAAGTTGTCCGCGCTCGCGCCGGCGGGCAGCAGCGAGGTGGAGGCCAGCGTGCCCATCGGGTTGAGCGCGGCCGAGACCACGAAGAGAATCGGGAAGACCGCGAACGCGCACACGGCGAGCACGAAGACGTGCCGGAGCGTCATCCTCACGCGTAGACCTCCTCCTGCCTGCGGGTGCGGCGGAACGCCACGGCCGAGATGACGGCCACGATGGCGAAGATGAACACCGAGATCGCCGCGGCGAAGCCGAACTGCGCGCCGCCCGCGCCGAAGGCCAGCCTGAAGGTGTAGGTGATGAGCAGGTCGGTGCCGCCCACCTGCGGGCTCTCGGCGGGGAACGGGCCGCCGTCGGTGGTGAGCGCGATGGCGTTGAAGTTGTTGAAGTTGAAGGCGAACGACGAGATCAGCAGCGGCGTGAGCGCGACGAGCAGCAGCGGCAGCGTGACCCGGCGGAAGGCCGTCCAGGGCGCGGCCCCGTCGATGGAGGCGGCCTCGGTCAGCTCGCGCGGGATGGCCTGCAGCGCCCCGGTGGTGACGAGGAACATGTACGGGAAGCCGAGCCAGAGGTTGACCAGGATGACGCCGAACCGGGCGGTCATGGTCTGGCCGAGCCAGTCGATCTCGGTGCCGAGGAGCTGGTTGATCAGGCCGAAGTCGCGGTTGAACATGTCGCGCCAGACCAGCAGCATGGCGAAGGCGGGCATGGCGTACGGCAGGATCAGCACGATCCGGTAGACGCGGGTGCCGCGCATGCGCGGATGGTGCAGGGCCAGGGCGACCCCCATGCCGAGGGCGAAGCAGCCGACCACCGAGGCGAGGGCGAAGACCAGGTTCCAGCCGAGGACGCCCGCGAAGTGCCCGGAGATGGTGGGGTTCGTCAGCACTCGCGAGAAGTTGTCCAGGCCGACGTTGACCTGCCAGCCCTGCGAAAGGTTCTCGCCCTTGGCATTGACGAAGTAGCCGCGGCTCTCGTCGGCCGTCCAGGTGCCGCCGTCGCCGCGTACGCAGTCGCACGTGGCGTCGTACCCGAGCGTGGCCTTGCCCTCGACGGCGCGGCTGAGGCCGTTGGCCTTGATCAGGCCGCCGGGGGTGGGGACGGCCAGCGCGGAGATCTCCGGCCCGCGCGCGGCGGCCTCGGGTGCCTTGAGCACGCTCACGCCGGGCGCGGCGAGCACCTTGCCGGTGGCGCCGAGCCGGGCGCCGTCGAGCGGGGTGAGGCCGCCGGCCGCGCCCAGCGAGACCTGCTTGGTGGCCGGGTCCACGAGCAGGAACACCAGCTCGTCGCCGCGCAGCGCCACGGTCATGGTGTACTCGGGCGAGCCGGGCGCCTGCCGGACCGAGCCGGTCTCGATGGCGGTGACGGCCTCGGCCTTGTCGCCGCGGTGCCCGTCGCCGAAGTTGGTGAACGCGGTGGTCAGGGTGTAGACCACCGGGAACACCTGGAAGGCGACGAGGAAGACGGTGCCGGGGATGAGGTACTTGGCCGGGATGAAGCGCCGGGTCAGGTAGAGCCAGGCGGCGGTCGCGCTCACGGCGCACAGCAGCCCGAGCGCGACCCACGACCCGGTGGCGGCCAGCGGCGGCGCGGCGTAGAGCAGGATCGCGGCGGTCACGGCGAGCACCGCGATCCTGCTCACCACGAACGCCGTGGTGATCTCCCGGCGGGGCCGTGCGTGCGCGCTCGCCCGCGTGGCCTCTCGCGCGTCGAGAGCCATGACGTCAGTTCTTGAGCGAGCCGTCGATGGCCTTCTGCGCCGCCGTGGCGGCCTTGGCCGCGTCGCCGCCCTTGACCACGGCGTTCTCGGCGATGCCGAACGGCTCCCAGATGGCGGCCATCTCGGGGATGGCGGGCATCGGCAGGCCGTCCTTGCCGGCGTCGAGGAACTTGCCGGCGTCCGGGTCGCTCGCCCGTACCTCCTCCAGGGCGGCGGTCAGCGCCGGGGGCCGCGGGTCGGCCTCGTACAGGGCCTTGGCGACGTCCTTGTTCGTCACGTAGTTGGCGACGAACTCCTGGGCCAGGGCCTTGTTCTTGCCCTTGGAGGCCACGAAGAAGGTCTGCACGCCGACGAACGGGGTGGCTGCCTGGCCGCCCTCGAACGGCGGGACGGCGCTGATGTCGTAGGCGACGCCGGCCTTCTTGACCTCGCTGATCGCCCACGGGCCCGAGACGAGGTAGGCGCACTTGCCGCCGGCGAAGTTGACGATGTAGTTCTCGTTGGTCAGGGAGGTGCGCAGCGCGCCGTCGCCCTTCTCGCCGAGCTCCTTGAGCTTGCCGAACGCCTTGACCGAGCCCTCCGAGCCGAGCAGCACCTGCTTGGGGTCGGGGTCGCCGGAGGGGGTGGCGCCGAACAGCGCGCCGCCGCCCGAGGCGAAGATCGGGTAGACGTGGAAGGCGTCGCCCTTCTGGCCGACGGGGATGCACAGCACCTCGTCGACCTTGCCGTCCTTCTTGAGCGCCTTGCCCTGCTCGACCATGTCCTCGATGGTGGCGGGGGCGTCGGGGGCGAGGTCGGTGTTGCGGATCAGGGCGATGTTCTCCAGCGCGTACGGGGCTCCGTAGATCTGCCCGTCGAACGTCACGGCCTGTACGGCCTTGGCGGAGAACGACGCCTTCTGCTCCTCGGTGAGCGTGACCGGGTCGATGGCGCCGTTCTGCACCAGGTTCCCGATCCAGTCGTGGGCGCCGATCATGATGTCCGGGCCGCTGCCCTGCTGGGAGGCGGTCAGGAAGGTCACCTGGTTGTCCTTGCTGATCTCCTTCACCTCGACGGTGACGCCGTTCTCGGCGCCGAACCGGTCGGCGAAGGGCTTGAGCGGCTTGACCCGCGGGGGGTCGGCCCAGATCACGAGGGTGCCGCCGCCGACGGCCGGGGCCGAGGAGGACGCGCCGGCGCTCGCCGCCGGAGCGGCCGGTTGGGAACTGCCGCACGCCGTCGCGGTGAACGCCAGGGTCGCGAGTGTTGCCACACCCAGAGCCCGCATGCGCATGGGGGACCTCCCGAGGTCACGGAAGAAGGGCGGCGCGGCGCGCGCCGCCGGGGGAAACCTTGAACGTTTCCGGGACGTTAGCGGCTCTTTGCAAGAATTGGAAGAACTTGCGAAAGAGCGTTACCTGATCCACATCCGCGCATCGCGTCTGACCTCGTGACGGGCTCTCGTATCCTGATGGGCGCGGTCGCAAGTTTCCGCAACTTGCGCTTGACCGTTTGCGGATGATCGCGACATCGTTGACCGCGACATCACCCGACAGCTCGGGCCATCCGGGGAAGGACAGCCATGCTCGGCAACGACGACTGGTGGCGTGACGCCGTCGTGTACCAGGTGTACCCGCGAAGCTTCGCCGACGCCGACGGCGACGGCATGGGCGACCTGGAAGGCGTCCGCCAGCGGCTGGACTACCTCGCCCGGCTCGGCGTGGACGCCCTCTGGCTGAGCCCCTTCTACACCTCCCCCATGGCCGACGGCGGCTACGACGTCGCCGACTACCGCGACGTGGACCCCATGTTCGGCACGCTCGCCGACTTCGACGCGCTCGTCGCCGACGCCCACGCCCGGGGCATCCGGATCATCGCCGACCTGGTGCCGAACCACTCCTCCGACCAGCACCCCTGGTTCCAGGCCGGGCTGCGCGACCGCTACGTCTTCCGCGACCGGCCCAACGACTGGGAGTCGATCTTCGGCGGCAGCGCCTGGACCCAGGTCGAGGACGGCCAGTGGTACCTGCACCTGTTCGCCCCCGAGCAGCCGGACCTCAACTGGGCCAACCCCGAGGTGCGCGCCGAGTTCCGCGACATCCTGCGCTTCTGGCTCGACCGGGGCGTGGACGGCTTCCGCGTCGACGTGGCGCACGGCATGATCAAGGCCGAGGGCCTGCCGGACGTGGGCCAGAAGGACGGCCCGCAGGCCGAGATGCTCGGCGACGAGCAGGTGCCGTACTTCGACCAGGACGGCGTGCACGACATCTACCGCGAGTGGCGGCCGATCCTCGACTCCTACCCGGGCGGGCGGATGGCCGTCGCCGAGGCGTGGGTGTCCTCGCCCGAGCGGCTGGCCCGCTATGTGGGGCCGGACGAGCTGCACCAGGCGTTCAACTTCGAGTTCATGATGGCGGACTTCCACGCCAAGTCGTTCCGGACCGTCATCGAGAAGTCGCTGCGCGAGGCCGAGCTGGTCGGCGCGCCCACCACCTGGGTGCTGTCCAACCACGACAAGCCCCGCCACGTCACCCGGCACGGCAGCCTGGCCCGCGCCCGCGCGGCCACCCTGCTCATGCTGGCGCTGCCCGGCTCGGCCTACCTCTACAACGGCGAGGAGCTCGGCCTGCCCGAGGTGCTCGACCTGCCGGACGAGCTGCGCCAGGACCCCGCGTTCCGGCACCGGGGCGAGAGCCGCGACGGCTGCCGGGTGCCGCTGCCCTGGACCGCCGGCGGCGACCTCGGCTGGCGCGACCCGTGGCTGCCGATCCCCGCCGGCTGGGCGGAGCTGTCGGCCGAGGCCCAGGAGGACGACCCCGCCTCCACGCTGAACCTCTACCGGGCCGCGCTCGCCCTGCGCAGGCGGCACCCCGCGCTCGGCGGCGGCCCGCTCGCGTGGCTCGACTCCCCCAAGGACGTGCTGCTCATCGAGCGCGAGCCGGGCCTGGTCGTGGCGCTCAACACGGGCGAGGAGCCGGTGCGCCTGGACGTGCCGGGCGAGGTGCTGCTGTCCAGCGGCCCGCTGCCGGAGCCTGGCGTGCTCCCTCCGGACGCCACGCTCTGGCTGCAGCGCTGAGCGGGGTTGGGGAAAGCTTTCCCCTTACGCGGCAATTGTCGGCGATCACTCTCGGTAGCCTCGTGGGATGGCACCCTGGTGGGCCAGGTCCCTGCGGGGGCGCGTCACCCTCATCGCGACGGCCGTAGCCGCCCTCGTGCTCGTCCCCGTGGGCGTCGGCGGCGTGGTCGTGACCCGGTCCGTGATCGCCTCCAACGTGTTCGACGAGACCAGGGACACGGCCGAGCGGATCGCGTACGAGATGCGCGGCGGCGCGCTGCCCCTGGGCGCGGCCATCCCGGTGCCGAACCCGTCGGTGGACCTGATCCAGGTGGTCGGCCCCGACGGGCGGCTGCTGTCCACGAGCGACGCGGCCAGGAACCTGCCGCCGCTCAGCGACGTGCGCCCGACCGCCGAGAACCGGGTGATCAACACCACGAGCTGCCTGCCGACCGAGTGCGTGTACCTGTCGGCGGTGCGGGTGAGCATCTTCGCCGACTCCCCCATCGTCTACGCCGGCCGCAGCACCCCCGAACTGCTCACCTCCCGCACCCTCGACCTCATCGTGTTCGCGGAGATCGCCCTGCTCATCGGGCTGACGGCGTGGGCCACCTGGCTGGTCACCGGGCGGGCGCTGCGGCCGGTGGCCACCATGCGGGCCGAGCTCGACGCCGTGCACGCGGCCGACCTCAGCCACCGCGTCACCGAGCCCGCCGGCGACGACGAGGTGGCCCAGCTCGCCCATTCCGTCAACGGCACCCTGGCCCGGCTGGAGCGCTCGGCCGAGCAGCAGCGCCAGTTCGCCTCCGACGCCTCCCACGAGCTGCGCACCCCGATCGCCGGGCTGCGCGCCCAGTTGGAGAGCGCCCAGCTCTACCCGCAGGACACCGACCTGGAGGCGCTGGTGGAGAGCGCGCTGCGCGACACCGACCGGCTGGAGGCGATCATCACGGACCTGCTGCTGCTGGCCCGGATCGGCTCCCGGGTGGACGTGGCCAAGGAGCGCGTCGATCTGGCCGACCTGGTCCGCGAGGAACTCGCCGTGCGCAGCGACAAGCTGCCCGTGCAGGTGGAGCTGGAGGACGGGGTGGTGGTCGAGGGGGTGCGGCTGCAACTGACGCGGGTCCTGACGAACCTGCTGGACAACGCCCAGCGGCACGCCGAGCACACCGTCCGGGTCACGGTCGCGCGCGCCGAGGGCGACCCGGGCACGGCGGTGCTGGCGGTCGAGAACGACGGGATGGAGATCGCCGAGGCCGACCGCGAGCGCATCTTCGAGCGCTTCACCCGCCTGGACGCCGCCCGCAGCCGCGACGCGGGCGGGACCGGGCTCGGCCTGGCCATCGCCCGCGACGTGGCGATGGCGCACCGTGGCCGGATCTGCGTCGAGGACTACCCGGGCGGTGCCCGTTTCGTCCTGCGCCTGCCCGCCGTGTGACCGTTCGCTGCGGGACGATCGCGACGTTTCGCTAGATTTCCCCCGCCTCGGTCCTGGATCATGGAGCGCATGACGGAGCAGGCGCCGCAGGGCGTGAACCCCCACATCCCCAACGCGGCGCGGATGTATGACTACTTTCTCGGCGGCAAGGACAACTTCAAGTCCGACCGGGACCTGGGCGACATGGTGCTGAGCGTGATGCCGGAGGTGCGCGAGGGCACCAGGGAGAACCGGGGGCTGATCGGCCGGGTGGTGCGCTACCTGTGCGACCAGGGCATCACCCAGTTCCTCGATCTGGGCTCGGGCCTGCCCGCGCAGGAGAACGTGCACGAGGTCGCGCTGCGCCACGCCCCCGAGGCCCGCGTGGTGTACGTGGACAGCGACCCGGTGGTGGCCACGCACGGCCGGGCGCTGCTGGCCGACCCGAACCGGGTGGCGATGGTGCTGGGCGACTGCCGCAGGCCGGAGGAGATCCTCGCCGACCCGGAAGTGCGCGGGCTGATCGACTTCGACCGGCCGGTGGCGGTGCTCATGATGTTCGTCCTGCACCTCATCGGCGAGCAGGACGACCCGCAGCGGTTCGTGGCCGCCTACCGGGACGCGCTGGCGCCGGGCAGCTACCTGGCCATCTCGCACGTCACCAACGACGTGGCGACCGAGCGCGCGGCGCAGGTCACGGAGTTCTACCGCAAGGCCAACGCGGACTTCACGCCGCGGCCGGGCAAGGAGATCGCCGCCTTCTTCGGCGACTTCGAGCTCATCCCGCCCGGCCTGGCCTCGGGGCTGCCGCCGCACCAGATCTGGCCGTTCACCGACCCGGCCAACCCCGTCTTCGTGGACGAGGACCTGGCCCGCATGGCGTACGCGGGCATCGGCCGCAAGCCGTGACCCCCTGACCGCCCCCGCGCACCGGTGGCACGGGGGCGGCGGGAGCGGGGCGGTCAGGCGGGTGACATCTCCTTGGCCTGCTCGCGCGGCCCGTCCTCC
Organism: Nonomuraea sp. MG754425; assembly: GCF_021699195.1. GTDB lineage: Bacteria > Actinomycetota > Actinomycetes > Streptosporangiales > Streptosporangiaceae > Nonomuraea. Next base: position 25,002 of record NZ_SSXE01000034.1, read on the forward strand.
CCGTCCGTGTCGTCGTCCTCGTCGAGCAGCCTGGCCTCGTCGAACGGCGCCTGCCCGGCCAGCACCCGCTCGGCCCGGTCCCGGTCGAACTCCCCGGTCCAGGTGCCCACGAGCACGGTGGCGACGGCGTTGCCGGCGAAGTTGGTCAGCGCCCGCGCCTCCGACATGAACCGGTCGATGCCCACGATGAGGCCGACCCCGTCCACCAGCTCGGGCCGGTGCGCCTGCAGGCCGCCGGCGAGCGTGGCCAGGCCCGCCCCGGTGACGCCGGCGGCGCCCTTCGAGGCGACCATCATGAACAGCAGCAGCGCGACCTGCTCGCCGAACTCCAGCGGCGACCCGGTGGCCGTGGCGATGAACAGCGTGGCCATGGTCAGGTAGATGGCGGTGCCGTCGAGGTTGAAGGAGTAGCCGGTCGGCACGGTGATGCCGGCCACGGTCTTGCTCACGCCCAGGTGCTCCATCTTCGCGATGAGCCGGGGCAGGGCCGTCTCCGACGACGACGTGGACAGGATGAGCAGGAACTCCCTGCCGAGGTAGCGCAGCAGCGACCACAGGTTGATCCGGGCCACCAGCCACAGGATCGTGCCGAGCACCACGCCGACGAACAGCAGGCACGTCACGTAGAAGGCGATCATGATGATGGCCAGGCTCTTGAGCGCCTCGATGCCGGTGGCGCCCACGACGGCGGCGATCGCGCCGAACGCGCCCACCGGCGCCGCCCACATGATCATGGCGAGGATGCGGAACACGAGCCGCTGGAAGTGCTCCACGCCCCGCAGGATCGGCGCGCCCTTGGCCCCCATGGCCTGCAGCGCGAAGCCGGCGAGCAGCGCGACCAGCAGCGCCTGGAGCACCGAGCCGTCGGTGAGCGCCGAGACCACCGTCTTGGGGATGATGCCGAGCAGGAAGTCGACCGTGCTGGCCTCCGCGACCTTGGCCGCCTCGGCCTCGGCGGCCTCCTTGGCGGTCTCGGTGAGTTGCAGGCCCGAGCCCGGGTCGATGACGTTGCCCACGGCCAGGCCGATGATCAGGGCGACCGTGGACATGGCGATGAAGTAGCCGAGGGCGAGCCCGCCGACCTTGCCGACCTGGGCGGCCTGGCGTACGGAGCCGATGCCGAGCACGATCGTGCAGAAGATGATCGGGCCGATCACCATCTGGATCAGCGCGACGAAGCCGGTGCCGAGGGGTTTGAGCTCTCTGCCCAGGTCGGGCCAGATGAAGCCGACCAGGATCCCGAACAGGACCGCCACGATGACGGCCAGATAGAGGTAGCGGGTGCGATCACGCATAGGGGGGTTCTCCGGCGGTTTGAGTGACCTTCTCGTTGTGCGACTATGCGGGTCAGAGTGATGCAGGTCACCATTGCGTAAGTTTCGTACATGAAAGGAACCCGGATGCGGGGCTGGAGCCTGGCGGGCCAGATGCTGGTGCTGCAGTTGCTCGTGGTCGCCGTCACCGCGACGGGCGGCGCGACGCTCGCCCTGGTGCAGGCGCACGAGCTGCTCACAGAGGAGGCGGGGGCCACGGCCACCGCCGCGGCCGTGGCGGTGGCCGCCTCGCCGGACGTGCTGGAGGCGCTCGGCGAGCCGGACCCGACCGCGCGGCTGCAGCCGTACGCGCAGCGGGTGCGCGTGGCGACGGGGGTCGACTTCATCACCATCATGAAGCCGGACGGCACCCGCTACACCCATCCGAACGAGTCCGAGATCGGCCGGCGCTTCCTCGGCCACATCGAGCGGGCGCTGCGCGGCGAGACGTTCACGGAGACCTACACCGGCACGCTCGGCGCGTCGAAGCGGGCGGTGACGCCGGTCATGGCCGGCGGGCGGGTGCGGGCGCTGGTCAGCGCCGGGATCACGATCGACCGGATCAGCGCCAGGCTGCGCGACCAGCTCGCCTGGGGCGGCCTCATCGTGGCGCTGGCGCTCGGCCTGGGCGCGGCCGGCACCTGGCTGGTCACCGTACGGCTGCGCCGCCAGACGCACGGCCTGGGCCCGGTCGAGCTGGGCCGCATCCACGAGCACCACGACGCGGTCCTGCACGCCGTCAGGGAGGGCCTGCTGCTGGTCGGCCGGGAGGGCACGCTGACGCTGTGCAACGACGCGGCCCGGCTGCTGCTGGACCTGCCCGCCGACGCCGAGGGGCGGCACGTGCGGGAGCTGGGCCTGGCCGAGGTGCTGGCCGACGACGAGGAGCGCATCCACCTGGTGGGCGACCGGGTGCTGGCCGTCAACAGCGCCGTCAGCAGGCTCGGCACGGTCGTCACCGTCCGCGACCACACCGAGTTGCAGGCGCTGAGCGGCCAGCTCGACGCGGAGCGCGGCTTCGCCGAGACGCTGCGCTCGGCGGCGCACGAGGCGGCCAACCGGCTGCACACGGTGATCACGCTGGTGGAGCTGGGCCGCACCGAGCAGGCGGTGGCGCTGGGCACGGCCGAGTTGCGGGCCGCGCAGGAGCTGACCGACCGGGTGGTGGGCGCGGTGCGCGAGCCGGTGCTGGCGGCGCTGCTGCTGGGCAAGAGCGCCGAGGCGGCCGAGCGCGGCGCGGAGCTGGTGATCAGCGACGACAGCGAGCTGGACGATCTGGGCCTGGACGCCCGCGAGCTGGTCACGATCCTGGGGAACCTGATCGACAACGCGATCGACGCGGCCTCGCGGGTGGAGGTGCACCTGAGCGCGGACGAGCGGGGCGTGCTGCTCAGGGTGGCCGACGACGGCCCGGGGCTGGCCGACCGGGGCGCGTTCGAGAAGGGCTGGACCACCAAGGGCGACGGTCACGGGCTCGGGCTGGCGCTGGTGGGGCAGGCGGTGCGGCGGCTCGGCGGCACGATCGAGATGACGGGCCCGGAGAATGGCCCGGAGAAAGGGCCATCGTCAGGATCGGTGTTCACCGTGCGGCTGCCGGTTCCGGAGCACGTCCGATGACGTTCTCGGTGCTGGTGGTGGAGGACGAGGAGATCACCGCCGAGGCGAACCGCATCTACGTCGGGCGGGTGCCGGGCTTCGAGGTGGCCGGGGTGGCCAGGTCCGGCGCGCAGGCGCTGCGCTTCCTGCGCGGGCGGCCGGTGGACCTCGTCCTGCTCGACCTGTACCTGCCCGACATGCACGGCCTGGACGTGTGCCGGGCGGTGCGGGCGGGCGGCCTGATGTGCGACGTGATCGCGGTGACCTCGGCCCGCGATCTGGCCATGGTCCGGTCGGCGGTGTCGCTGGGGGTCTCCCAGTACCTGCTCAAGCCGTTCACCTTCGCGACACTGGCCGAGAAGCTGACGCGTTACGCCCGGTTCAAGGAGGAGGCGGGCCTGGCGGTCGGGCAGGGTGACGTGGATCGGGTGCTCGGCGCCCTGCGCGGCCCCTCGGAGCTGCCGAAAGGCATGGCCCGCGACACCCTGGACACGGTGGCCGCGCGGTTGCGCGAGCGCCCGGAGGGAATGGCCGCGCAGGGGGTGGCGGACGCGATGGGGGTGTCCCGTGTGACCGCGCGCAGATACCTGGAGTACCTGGTGGAGCTGGGGGTCGCGGTCCGCCTGCCGCGCTACGGCGGAGTGGGCCGGCCAGAGTTGCTCTACCGGATCCCCATGGAAAGTTAATGGCGGTGACGCTGGCCGTTCAATCCGGCCCTCTAGCTTCTGGGTGCAATCCGATGCACTGAGGAGACACAGTTGCGAGTCCTGGCCGTTGTTCCCGCCCGCGGAGGTTCAGCGGGCGTACCCCTGAAGAACCTCGCCCTGGTCGGGGGCGTTCCGTTGGTCACCCGGGCGGTGCGGGCCTGCCTGCGTGCCGAGCTGGTGGACCAGGTCGTGGTCAGCACCGACCACGACGGGATCGCCGAGACCGCCAGGCAGGCGGGCGCGATCGTGGTCGAGCGCCCGGAGGAGCTGAGCGGCGCCACCGCCTCCAGCGAGTCCGCGGTGCTGCACGCGCTCGACGCCCTGGGCGCGGACCCCGAGATCGTCGTGCTGGTCCAGGCGACCAGCGCGTTCATCGACCCCGATGACCTGTCGGCGGCGGTGCGCAAGGTGCTCGACGGCGAGGCCGACGCCGTGGTGTCGGGCCTGCCCACGCACGAGTTCCTCTGGACGGCCGGCGGCTCCGGCGTCAACCACGACCCGGCCGTCAGGCAGCGCCGCCAGGACCGCGCGCCGGAGTTCCGCGAGAACGGCGCGTTCTACGTCATGCGCACCGCGGGCCTGCGCGCGCACGGCCACCGCTTCTTCGGCGAGATCGCCGTCCAGCCGGTGCCCGTCAAGCACGCCATCGAGATCGACAACCCGGAGGACCTCGAGCTCGTGCGCGCCCTCGCCCCGTTCATCGACCTGCCTGAGCCGATCGACGTGGACGCGGTCATCACCGACTTCGACGGCGTGCACACCGACGACCGCGCCTACGTCGACTCCGAGGGCCGCGAGATGGTGCTGGTCAGCCGCTCCGACGGGATGGGCGTCTCGCTGCTGCGGCGCTCCGGCGTCAAAGTGCTGATCATGTCCACCGAGCAGAACCCGGTGGTGGCCGCCCGCGCCCGCAAGCTCGGCGTGCCCGTGCTGCAGGGGCTGGCCGACAAGCGCACCGTGCTGCGCGACTGGCTGCGCATCGAGGGCCTCGACCCGGCCCGCGTGGCCTACGTCGGCAACGACGTCAACGACCTGGGCCCGATGGGCGAGGTCGGCTGGCCCGTCGCCACCCCCGACGCCCACCCGCGGGTGCGGGCCGCCGCCCGCGTGGTGCTGACCAGCGCCGGCGGCAGCGGGGCGGTGCGCGAGCTGTGCGAGCGCGTGGTGGCCGCCCGTCCCGAGCCGGCCCCCGTGGAGGTGCGCGCGAGACCGCGGTTCGGGCCGGTGGCGATCGGTGACGTGCCGGTCGGCGACGGCGAGCCGGTGTACGTCATCGGCGAGATCGGCATCAACCACAACGGCGACATCGACCTGGCCAGGCAGCTCATCGACGTGGCGGCCGAGGCCGGCTGCCAGGCGGTGAAGTTCCAGAAGCGCACGCCCGCGATCTGCGTGCCGGAGGAGCAGAAGGGCCAGATCCGCCAGACGCCGTGGGGCGAGATGACGTACCTGGAGTACAAGGAGCGCACCGAGTTCGGCCGCGACGAGTACACGCAGATCGCGAAGTACTGCGACGAGCGCGGGCTGCACTGGTTCGCCTCCCCGTGGGACGTGCCGTCGGTGGAGTTCCTGGAGGAGATGGACGTCCTGGTGCACAAGGTGGCCTCGGCCAGCGTGGCCGACCACGAACTGCTGCGTGCCCTGGCCGCCACCGGCAAGCCGCTGATCCTCTCGACCGGCATGTCCACGCTGCCGGAGATCGACGCGGCCGTCGAGATCCTCGGCACCGAGAAGCTGATCATGATGCACGCCACGTCCACGTACCCGCTGCCGCCCGAGGAGGCGAACCTGCGGACGATCACCGCGCTCAAGGAGCGCTACGGCGTCCCCGTCGGCTACTCGGGCCACGAGCGCGGGCTGCAGATCTCGCTGGCCGCGGTCACGCTCGGCGCGGTCTGCGTGGAGCGGCACATCACCCTCGACCGCACCATGTGGGGCTCCGACCACGCCGCCTCGCTGGAGCCGTCCGGGCTGGAGCACCTCGTCCGCGACATCCGCATCATCGAGCAGGCGCTGGGTGACGGCGTCAAGCGGGTCTTCCCCGGTGAGGAGGCTCCGAAGGCCCGCCTGCGCCGGGTGACCGTCTGACCGTTCCCATCAGGAAGAACCAACACATTGATCACACTCTCGGTCGTGGTGCCCATCCGGGACGGCGAGCGGTTCATCGCCGACGCGCTCACCTCCCTGGCGCGCAACCGGCGCGACGACTTCGAGTTCATCGTCGTGAACGACGGGTCCGTGGACGCCACGGGCGCGATCATCGATGACTTCATCGGTGAGCTGCCCGGCCTGGTCGTGGTGCGCAACCCCGCCCCGCTGGGGCTGGCGGACGCGCGCAACACGGGCCTGTCAATCGCGACCGGCCGGTACGTCACGTACATGGACGGCGACGACTGGCTCGCCCCCGGCTACCTGGCCCGGCTCGTCGAGGTGATCGACGGGCTCGGCTGCGACTTCGTGCGCGTGGACCACGTGCAGGCCGAGGGCCGCAAGCGGGTCGTGCACCGCGCTCCGCAGGCGCGGCGGGGCGTGGTGCTCGACCCTCGTGAGGCCATCCTGCCGGCCGGGGTGCGCACCATGGTGGACTACCCGTACGCCTGGGCCGGCGTCTACCGGCGTTCCCTGGGCGACCTGCTGCACTTCCCCGGCTCCCTGCACACGGCCGAGGACCGGCCGTGGATCTGGCGGCTGCACCGGGAGGCCGCCACGTTCGCGGTGGCGTCGCTGGCGGGGGTGTTCTACCGGCGCATGGTGCCGGGGTCGCTCACGCAGGTGGGCGACGAGCGCCAACTGCACTTCTTCGACGCGTTCGAGCTGGTCTTCAAGGACCTGGAACCGGAGTTCCTGCCGAAGGCCACGCGGAACTTCTGCGCACTGCTCGCCCACCATCTGGAGATCGGCGACCGGCTCACGCCGGAGTTGCGGGCCCGCTTCGGGGAGCGCGGCGCGCAGATGGTGCGGGCGCTGCCGCCGGAGCTGGTGACCGACTCGGTGTCGCGGATGTCCGTCGAACGCGCGGCCGTCCTGCGGGCCCTGGTGCCCGACCTGCCCCCCAGCCCGCACGTCCGGGTCCGCCGCGACCGGGAGGAGTCCTGAAGGTGAAGGTCTTCTACGCCTCGACGTTGTTCGGGGCGATGTCACTGGCCGCCGCCATCGACGACGGGCGGTTCGGCGACGGCCGCCGCGTCCTGATCGTCTCCAACAACGCGGCCATCCCCGAGGTGGCGGTGCCGCTGGACCGGACGCCCGGCTTCACCGTGCTGCGCTCGCGCTTCGACGAGGTGCGCTCGTGGAACGAGCTGATCGCGCCGCTGCACCCCTCCGACTGGCGGGCCCGCGTCATCGAGGTGCCGATGACCGAGCGCCTCATCCGCTCCCACTGGGGGCTGGACGAGGTCGAGGAGCTGGTGCTGGAGTCGATCGCGGTGCCGCCCGCGCGCACGATCGCGGGCCTGGTGCGCGACTGCCCGATCTCCGTCTACTCCGACGGGCTGATGAGCTACGGCCCGACCCGCGACCCGCTGCCGGCCGAGATCTTCCGTCGCATCGACCGGCTGCTCCACCTGGACCTCGTGCCGGGCCTGAAGCCGCTGCTGCTCAGCGAGTACGGCGTCGCCCCCGAGATCCTGCCGGACGAGCGGTTCCTGTCGGTCGTGCACGAGGTCACCGCCACCGCCCCCGACATGATGGCCGGGCAGGCGATGATCCTCGGCCAGTACCTGTCGGCGCTGGAGCTGCTCACGCCCGAGGAGGAGGCCGGGCTGCACGAGAGCATGCTCAGGGCGCTGGCGGCGCGCGGCTGCACCGACGTCGTCTTCAAGCCGCATCCGGCCGCCGGCCGCCGGCACGCCCAGCTCCTGCGCGCCGCCGCCGGTGACCTGGGCGTGCGGCTGTCGGTGGCCGGGGAGAGCGTGCCGGCCGAGGTGTGCTTCGCGGCGCTGCGTCCCGAGCTGGTGGTGGGCTGCTTCTCCACGGGGCTGGTCACCGCGCGGCGCTACTTCGGGCTCCAGGTGGCCTCGTACGGCACGGACGTGGTGCTGGAGCGGCTGGCCCCGTACGAGAACAGCAACCGGATCCCCGTCACCGTCGTGGACGCGATGTTGCCCAAGCTGTCCCCCGAGGGGCACATCGAGCGCCCGCCGGTCACCGACCTGCAGGCGCTGGTGCGCGCGGTCGGCTACTGCATGCAGGCCGACGCCTACCCCGACCTGCGGCCGGAGCACATCGAGCACGACCCGCGCTACTTCAAGCGCAAGCGCCTGGAGACGCTGGGCTTCGTCACGGAGGCCGACAAGCCCGGCGCCCTGGCCAGGATCCGCAGGAAGATCAGGTCAGCGATCTGAGGTAGCGGCGCATGCGGCGCTTGGCCCGGTAGCCCACCCGCAACATCTTGGGCGGCACCTCCACCCGGAGGCGGGCCCGGCGCCGCGCGGACGCGAACTCCGGCCCGTCGAGCAGCGACCTGGCGGGCGTCCGCGGCCGGGCGATCACCAGCCCGGCCAGCAGCCCCGTCCAGTCGTTGCGCTCGGCCGGCTGGAAGTAGTTGGCCGCGCACCAGTGCGCGGAGGCGGCGCGGAAGTCGCCGTCGGCCAGCTCCTCCATGGTGCCCAGCAGGTCGCTGCCCTCGAACACCAGGTTGATCATCTCGGCGCTGACGCCGAAGTCGCGCAGCACGAGCGACGGCACGCCCATCGCGACGGCCTCCAGCGCGGCCGTCGAGCTCACGGTCACGAACCCGGCCGCCTGCCGGAGCTGGTCCTGCATCGACCCGGCCGCGAACGTCAGCCGGCCCGGCTCCCCCATCTCCCGCCACAGCCGCTGGTAGTGGAAGCGCTCGTTGTGCGTCTGCCGCTCGTCCTCCAGCGCGCGCAGCTTGACCACGACGTCGAGGTCGGGACGGCGTCCGGCCAGTTCGGCCAGCGCGCGCAGGATGCGCTCGCGCTCCTCCCGGCCCTTCGGCACCTTGGCCTGGGTGGCGAACACGACCCGGTCGCCGCCCTGGGCGGTCAGGTCGGGCCGCAGGAACGGCAGCCGGGCCAGGCCCACCGCCCCGCCCCCGCCGAGCCTGGCGGCGATCTCGGAGAACTCCGCCACCTCCCGCTCGCTGTGCAGCACGAACAGGTCGCAGCCGCTGCGGAACACCCACGCCTTCTCCGTCGCCGGCACCGAGATGCCCGGCAGCCCGCTGACGAACACCGGCCGCGGGCGCAGCCCGGTCAGCACCTCGGCCACCAGGACGTCCACCACGGGGCCGGTGCAGGCCACGAGGATCACGTCAGGACGGGTGCGCTCGGCCAGCCGCCGCACCGAGCGGGCGCTCAGCACCGGCGGAGGCTGCGCGCCGCCCACGGCGGCGGCGATCTGCTCCTGCGAGGGGGCGATCGGCGTGCGCACCACGACCAGCTCGGTCACGCAGCCCGCGGGCAGGTCACCGAGCAGGCAGGCCGCCCACTTCAGATATGAGTCGGAGTCGGCGACCGCCAACACTCTCACCCGGACACTCCAGTCAAATGCGATCGCAGGGCGGGGGCCGCCCTGCTGGTCCACCAGTCATCGGGAACGTCCACGGGCTCGACGGCGACACCGCGCGGGCTGAGCAGCACCCGCAGCGAGGTGATCGCGGTCGAGGGGAGGCTGAGCACGCGCTGGCCGGCGTCGAGGCCGCGCAGCGTCAGCTCGGCGGGCACGCCCGCGTCGTGCACGGTGATGCCGGGGCGCTCCCGGATCAGGGCGACGTCCACGGGGTCCTCGCGGCGGTGCGGATAGTAGGCGAGGGGCTCGCGCGCGGCCAGGTCGGTCAGCCAGCGCAGGTAGCGCTCGCGGTGCACGAGGCCGTTGCGCACGAGGGAGGTGCCGAGCACGACCGTGCGCTCGGCCGGGCCCTGGCTGCTGGGCGGCTGGGCGCGCAGCCAGGCGAACTCGTGGTGGACGAGATCGACTCCGGCCCGGCGGACGTCCGCCGCGAGCTGTTCGTCCACGGTCAGGGCGGTGAAGACGGAGACTTTGCTCAGGCGCAGCCGCAGCGCCGCCGCCAGGCCCAGGGCGGAGCGCGGCCCGGTGGGCCGGGCGCGGGCGCGCAGCAGCGGCCGGAACGGTCCGGCGGCGAGCAGTTCGAGCAGCCGCAGCGTGGCCAGCCCGTCGTCCACGATGACGATGTGGCCGGGCCTGGAGGTGAGCCAGCGGAGCTGCACCTTGCCGGAGAAGGCGTCCCCGACGGCCTGTACCCGCCTGGGCATCCGATCGCGCGGCTCGGCCAGCACCAGCCCGTCGGGCAGGCCCAGCGAGCGCAGCTCGCGCCGGGTGGCCTTCAGCGGACGCAGGCCCGCGCGCGGCACGACGACCGTCTCGGGGCCGAGCAGCCCGGCGTGGTGGGCCTCGACGGCGCACAGCATCTGGAGGGGGGACTCCACCCAGGCCGACGCCTGTTCGACCACTCGTTGCCCTCCCAGCGGGGTGATGACGCGTTAACGACCGCTTCAAGCTAGCCCCACCGGCTTAAGCCCCCAGAAACGCGGCGTGAACAATGGAGAGTATGAACTCGCTCATGCTCAACACCGACGGCGTGCAGATCCCGCAGCTCGGCTACGGCGTCTTCCAGGTCCCGGCCGAGGAGGCCGAGCAGGCGGTCGCCGCCGCTCTCAAGGCCGGTTACCGGCACGTCGACACCGCCGCCGCCTACGGCAACGAGGAGGGCGTGGGCCGGGCTGTGCGCGGGAGCGGGCTGCCCCGCGAGAAGGTGTTCGTGACCACGAAGTTGTGGAACGGCGACCACGGCCGGGCGGAGGCGGCCTTCGACGACAGCCTGGCCCGGCTGGGCCTCGACCACGTAGATCTTTACCTGATCCACTGGCCGGTGCCGGAGCAGGACAGGTACGTGCAGGCGTGGAAGGCGATGGAGAAGATCTACCGTGACGGCCGGGCCAGGGCCATCGGGGTCTCCAACTTCACCGTGAACACGCTCACCCGGCTCATGGAGGAGACCGGCATCACGCCCGCGCTCAACCAGATCGAGCTCCACCCGTACCTGCAGCAGCGCGAGATGCGGGCCTTCCACGAGGCCAACGGCATCCTCACCGAGGCGTGGGGCCCGCTGGGGCAGGGCAAGGGGCTGCTGTCGGACCCGGCGCTGGCGGTGTTGTCGGGCAAGTACGGCAAGACCCCGGCGCAGATCGCGCTGCGCTGGCAGTTGCAGCTCGGGAACGTGGTGATCCCGAAGTCCGTCACGCCGGCCCGGATCGCGGAGAACCTCGACGTGTTCGACTTCATTCTCGACGCCGAGGACATGTCGGCCATCGGCGCGCTGAACAAGGGCCAGCGTCTCGGACCGGATCCGGACACGTTCAATCTGACCTGAGTGACGGATGTGGCATTTGTTCCACATCCCCAAAAACGACATATGCCGCCATAACCAATTCTTTACCCTGATATACGATCTCCCGCGTGCGAGATTTCACTTGGGGAATTGCGGCAACCGGCGGCATCGCCCGTACGGTCGGGGCCGCCATCGTGGCGGAGCCCGGAATGCGGGTGGCCGCGGTCGGCTCACGGAATGAGGCCAAGGCGCGGGCCCTCGCCGCGGAACTGGGCGCGGAGTCGGCGTACGGCTCCTACGAGGCCCTGTGCGCCGATCCGGCGGTGGACGCGGTCTACGTGGCCACCCCGCACGCGCAGCACCTCCAGGTCGCCGAGGCGGCCATCGCCGCAGGTAAAGCCGTGCTCTGCGAGAAACCCCTGGCGGCCACCGTGGACGACGCGGAGAAGATGGTACGCCTGGCACGCGAGGCGGGCGTGTTCCTGATGGAAGCCATGTGGATGCGCTTCAACCCGCTCATCCGGCGGGTGGCGGCCGATCCGCGCTTCGGCGAGATCCGCTCGGTGCAGGCCAGTTTCGGCTTCTCCCTGCCCTACGACCCCGCGCACCGGCTGTGGGCCCCGGAACTGGGCGGCGGGGCCCTGCTCGACCTGGGGATCTACCCGTTCGGGCTGGCTCAGCTCCTCCTCGGCATGCCCTCTGACCTGCGCATCACCGGCTCCCTGGCCCCGAACGGGGTGGACGCCGAGGCGGCCGGCGTCTTGCTCTACCCCGGCGGACGGCACGCTCTCGTGGCCACCTCATTGCTGGGGAATTACCCCAACCTGGCCAGTGTTGTAGGTACTCAGATGCGGGCGGACATCCAGGCGCCGTTCTGGGCTCCGCAGCGGATCGTTCTCACCGGGCCTTCGATGGAGCCGGAAGAACATGTGCTCGATCCGGCCGACAACGGATATGCCGGAGAGCTCCGCGAAGTCCGCGCCGCCACGGCCGAGGGCAGGACCGAATCCTCGATCATGCCCCTTGACGAATCCCTTGCCATGATGGGGCTTCTGGCCGATGCCCGCCGGCAACTTGCCTAGATGGGCTTTTATGGATTTGTAATCCTCTTGCCTCATGTATTACCTTATGGGGCATCTTGAGGCATAAGTCCGGTTTGTCCGGCTATGTCAGACCATCGCACGACAAGATCGCAGGATAGTCCTGCGACCGCTGAATCCGCCTCCGGGCGGAACCGGGGACCCAGGTCCTTGGGGTGAATCGGCACTCCGGTGCCGTAGGGCAGCTTCCACGCCCGAACCCGTCAGCTAACCCGGTAAGCGGCATGGAAGCAAGGAGTACCTCCCACGATGGCCAAGCACCGTATTACCGATGTCGCGAAGTCCAGCATCACCCGCGCCGTTCTGGGCGCGACCGTCATCGCCACCGCACTCGGCACCGGCGCCGTGACCGCCAACGCGGACACCGCCACCGGCGTCGCCGCGGCCACCGCCGCGAAGCACCCGAACACCGCCATCGCCGCCCACAAGGCCGGAGCGATGGACGAGCGGGCCGAGACCACCGTCAACGTCACCGCTGACCAGGTCCTGACCCTGGCCAAGGCCCAGGTCGGCATCTCCGAGAACGCCGCCGGCGGCGGCACCAAGTTCCAGCAGTGGTACGCCGACTCCCCGCGCGCCAGTGAGACCGTCGCCCGGGACGGCGGCAACCGCGCCGCGTACCTGAACGCCGCCTGGTGCTCGATGTTCGTCTCCTGGGTCGGTGAGCACAGCGGCGCCCGCCCGCAGATCGGCTGGGACGCCTACACCGTCACCCACGCCAAGTGGTTCGCCGCCAACGGCCGCTGGGGCACCGTCGCCAAGCCCGGCTCCGTGGTGTTCTTCGCCTGGGACGGCGGCAAGAAGCTGAACGACATCCAGCACGTCGGGTTCGTCGTGAAGGACAACCAGGACGGCACCATCTCGACCGTCGAGGGCAACACCGGCAACGGCAAGGTCGAGGAGCGCGTCCGTCCGAAGTCGCAGGTCGTCGGCTACGGCTACCCCTCGTACGCCGCCTGACCCGCTCTCGGGAACGGCGTGGAGCCCGCTCCTCGCCCTCCATGACGCGAGGAAACGCGCGTCCCTGCCAAGGGGACGCGCGTTTCGCTTTGCCCGCACGCCGGCCTGCGGGTCAGGCGGTGTAGGCGTCCCGCTGGATGGCGTACAACTCGGCGTACGGCCCAGGGCGGGTGACGAGGTCGTCATGCGTGCCCCGCTGCACGATCCGGCCGCCGTCGAGGACGACGATCAGGTCGGCCGTCCTGACCGTCGGGAAGCGGTGGGTGATCAGCAGGGTGACCGCGCCGGGGTGACGGCGGGCGGCCGCGGCGTAGCGGGCGAAGACCGCGCTCTCGGCGGGGGCGTCGAGGGAGGCGGTCGGCTCGTCCAGCACGAGGAGGAGCGGGTCGGGGCGCATCGAGGCGCGGGCCAGGGCGAGTTGCTGCCACTGGCCGCCCGACAGGCGGTGGCCGCGTGCGAAGGTGTCGCCCAGCTCGGTGGACAGGCCGCCGGGGAGGCGGTCGATCAGGGCGGTGGCGCCCGCGCGGGCCAGGGCCGCCCGGACGGCCTCGTGGTCGTCCAGGCGGGGCAGGTCGCCCACGCCGACCGTCTCGGCGGCGGTCAGCTCGAAGCGGGCCAGGTCCTGGAAGACCGCGCTGACCCGGCTTCGCCACTCCTCGGGGGCGAGGTGGTGGATCGGCAGGCCGTCCGCCCTGATCTCGCCCCGGTCCGGGTGGTAGAGGGCGCACAGCAGCTTGGCCAGGGTGGTCTTGCCCGAACCGTGCGCTCCGACCAGGGCGACGGTGGCTCCGGCGGGCAGGTGCAGGTCGAGGTCGTGCAGGACCTGACGGCTGGTGCCGGGGTAGCTGAAGGACACCTGACGCAACGTGATCCCCCCGACGAGCCGCTCCGGCAGACCCGTCCGGCCCGACTGGCCCGACTGGCCCGACTGGCCCGGCTTGTGCGCCGGGCCCCGCCACTCCGGCCGGTCCGGCTGGCCCGGTGGGTTATGCGGGGTGGGGTGGCGGGCGTAGGTGCGTAGCCAGGTCAGGCGGGCGGCGGCGCGCAGGCCCGCGGCGGCCGAGCCGAAGTGGAAGGCCAGCCGGGACGCCTGGGTGGCGAACTGCACCCCGACCGTGGCCACCAGCACGACGTCCCCGGCCCCGGCCGCCCCCTGGCCCGCGAGCCAGGCGGTGTGACCGAGCGCGGACACGTACCCGGCCAGGAAGGTGGCCGATCCGGCGAACGTGAGCAGCCCCGCGCGGATCCCGGCCCGTGACCGGACGGCCGTCACCTCGTCCCAGTGCCGCCCGGCCAGGGCGTCCAGGACGGGTGCGGCGCCGCTGAGGCGGGCCTCCTTGGCCGGGTCGGCGGCCGTGACCGTCTCCGACAGACGCCGCTCCAGGCGGGCGGCCTCGGCACTGCGTTCGGCGGCGACATCGACGTGCCGGGCCGAGCGGCCCCGCACCAGCAGCGACGGCAGGACCGCGCCGCCCAGCAGGAGCGGCAGCAGCGGGTGCACGGCGGCCAGCAGCACCACGCCGAGCCCGATCTGCGCCGCGTGCTCCGCCACGAGGGCCAGCGCCCACACCGCGAAGTAGAGCTGCCCGCTCTCCTCCCGCAGCGCCTGCAGCCGGTCGAGGTAGGCGGGCCGTTCCAGGTGCTCGATCGTGGGGACGCCGGCGGTGAGGGTGAGGATCTCCTCCTGTACGGCCAGGCCCATGCGCTCGGCCAGCTCCTGCATCAGGGCCAGTTCGGCGCGCCCCAGCGCGACGCCCGCCGCCAGCGCCGTCCCCGCCGCCCCGGCCCACAACACGGCCTGGAGCGGACGGCCGGAGGTCGCGGCGTCGGTGAGCCCGCGCAGGAACACGCCCACCAAGCCCTGGCTCACCGCACCCGACAGCAGGAACGCGGCCAGCGCGAGCCCGGCCCGCCGGTCGGTGCGCCAGGCCAGGAGCAGCAGGGCGCGCAGGGTGCCCCGCGTGGTGGTGGCCGCCGGCGGTCCGGGCCGGGGGCTCATCGATCGCCCCTGGTGATCAGGTCGGCCTGGAGGCGGTACCAGTGCGCGTACGGGCCGCCGGCGGACATGAGCTCGGCGTGGCTGCCCTGCTCGATGATGACGCCGCCGTCGAGGACGGCGATCCGGTCGGCGCGCCGTACCGTGGCGAAGCGGTGCGAGATGAGCACCAGCGTGCGGCCCCGCGTGTGGTCGAGGAGCCGGTCGAAGACCTCGCGCTCGGCGCGGGCGTCGAGGTGGGCGGTGGGCTCGTCCACGATCAGGACGCGGCGGCGGTCCGCGTCGAGCGCGTAGACGGCGCGGGCCAGGGCCACCTTCTTGCCACTGGCCGCCGGACAGGTCGCGCCCGCCGGTGAAGGCGCGCGAGAGCGGGGTGTCGAGGCCGTCGGGGAGGCCGCGGAGCAGCTCCAGCGCGTCCACCGCCTCCAGGGCCGCCAGGACGTCGGCGTCCGTGCCGTCGAACGCGGGGGCGCCGAGGCGGATGTTGTCGCGCAGCGGGAGCGGATAGCGGACGAAGTCCTGGAACACCACGACGGCCGGACGGGTGGCGGCGGTGCCGCGCCGCGGAGCGTAGAGGCCGGCGAGCAGCTTGACCAGGGTGGTCTTGCCGGCGCCGTTGCGTCCGACGATCGCCAGCCGCTCCCCCGGGCGGACGCGCAGGTCGAGGCCGTCCAGCACGGGGGCGGCGGTGTGGGGATAGGCGAAGGCGACCCCGGCGAGCGCGACGCCACCGCCCGCACCCGCCTCAGCGGGCACGGGATCGGCAGGGGCGCTCAGGAGGCGGGTGACAGCGTGGTGCGGCTCGGACCCGTAGGCGATCTCGAACATCTGGTAGCTGCCCGCCCCGTACGCGAACACCAGCAGCGCGGCCAGCACGCACTGCGCCAGCGCGCCGGCCTCCATGCGCCCCGTCCCGGCCTGCCAGACGAGCACGGCGAACGTGCCGCACGCGGCGAGCGCCTGCGCCGCCAGCACCCACCCGTATCCCCGGACCACGGCCCGGCGGCCACGTGAGAGCGGGCCAAGGTATGCGCGCATCGCCGCCACGTACCGGCCGACGAAGAACGCCTGCAGCCCGAAGACGCGGATCTCCTTGGCCTCGCCGCCCGGCCCGCCGGCCACCTCCGCCAGGTAGCCGGCCCGGCGCAGGCGGCGCGCCTGCTCGGGGTCGCCGGCCGGCGACTCCACTCCCCCGGGGCCGACCAGCATGCCCGCGATGCGCCGGTTCTGCGCCAGGGCGAGCGCGAACGCGACGCCTCCCAGCCACCACACGTGGCCGGTCAGGACGACCGCGCCCAGCAGCGCCGACGCCAGCCGGCCCGCCTCGCCCGCCACGGCCACCGCCGCCGTGCCCGCGGTCCTGCCCCGGTGCCCGTCGAGCGCGAGGCGCACGTCGGCCTGCACCTGCGGGTCCTCCAGGCGGGTGAGCGACATGCGGGCCGTGGCGGCGCGTACCCGCCGGCGGAGTGCGCCGTCCACGTGGCGGGCCACGGCGGCGCCGGACGGGTCGCGCAGGGCCGTGCAGAGCTCCTGAGCGAGCAGCACCAGCAGCAACGTGACCAGCGCGGCGAGCCCGCCCCCGGAGACCAGGAGGCCGAGCGGCACCGTACTGAGCGGCCCCAGCGTCGCCGCCCCGGCACTGAAGACCGCGAACGGCAGCAACCGCCGCGCTCCGGCCGACCGCAGCAGCCCGGCGAGCGTGAGCGTCCGCTCCAGGGCCGGGAACCGCCGTCCGGCGACGCCTCGGACGGCCTTCACTCCGGTCAACCCAATGCGATCACATTGGTTTGCCATGCACGTGACGCTAACCCGCCCGCGCCGACCAGGTCAAACCGATGGGGTCACATCGCGAAAGCGCTACTCCAGGAAGAAGCGGGCCAGCGCCCTGGCCACCCCCTCGGGGTCGTTCTCCATGGGGATGTGACCCGCCCCCGCGATCCGGACGAGCCGGGTGTTCGGCATCTCGGCGGCGAACCGCTCCGCGTGCCGTACCTCCTGGAAGGCGTCGTCCTCCCCCCACACCAGCAGTTTCGGCGTCTCGTCGGCCCGCAGCGCGGGCACCGCCGCCAGGGTGTGGCGGCTGTCGGCCGCGCCGGCGAGGGCCATCCAGGAGCGGCAGACGCGCGGGTCGGTCCAGGGGCTGAGGTAGTCGGTCAGCTCCGCCTCGGTGGCCGGACGGTCCAGCGCCGCGGTGACGGCCGCACGGCGCGCCTCCAGCAGTTGCTCAACCGTCGTGGCGGCCACCACGGCGGGGTCCCGGTAACGGGCCACCGCCGGCACCGGCCACGAGTCGTACAGGACCGAGTTCACCAGCGCCAGCCTGCGCACCTTCAGCACCTCACCGGCCAGCAGCCACTGGGCCACCGCGCCGCCGATGTCGTGCCCGGCCACGGACACCGGCTGCGTGGCCCCGATCGCCGCCGCGAACCGGCCCGCCCACCGCGCCAGCGCCGGGACGGCGGCCGTCTCCGGCGTCAGCTCGCCCTCGGAGCGGCCCAGCCCCGGCAGGTCCACCGCGACCGGCCGCAACCCGGCCGCCGCGAGCCGGTCGAGCACCGGCTCCCACACCCTGCTCCAGTACGTGCCGTGCAGCAGCACCACCACCGGCCCCCGGGTGCCGGCCGTCAGGTAACTGACGCGCCGCCCGTCGACCTCTGCCGTCGTTCGCGTGGCCACGCCACCATGATGTTCGGAAACCTTCCTGGTCAAACACCGGACAGGACGGCCTCCGGTACCTTCTGGGACGGCGCGCGAAACCGGTTCCCCGGGCCGTGTCGATCCGCGCCACCGCCGTTCGACGCGTCGACGAACAGCCGGTACGGACCGAAGGAGACCTGACGACCGATGAAGTTCATGATCGTGGGCAAGGGCAACGCCGAGACCGAGGCCGGGGTGCTGCCCAGCCAGGAGCTGGTGGACGCCATGCACGCCTACAACGACTCGCTGGCCAGGGCGGGCGTGCTGCTGGCGGCCGAGGGCCTCTATCCCAGCGAGCGCGGCGCGCGGATCGCCTACAGCGGCGGCAGGGCGAGCGTGATCGACGGGCCGTTCACCGAGGCCAAGGAGCTCATCGCCGGGTTCTGGCTGATCCAGGTCAAGTCGCGCGAGGAGGCGATGGAGTGGGCCCTGCGGCTGCCGGTGCCGCCGGGGCACGACGGGATCGGGGTGCACGTGTGGCAGGTCTTCGACGCCGCCGACGTCCCGGACGGCTCGATGCCCGCCGAGGAGCGCGCGCGTGAGGAGGCGCTGCGCGAGCGGCTGGGCGTGGACGGCCCCGAGAGCTGACCGGCCGTCGCGGGTGAGGCGGGCGGCGGGGACGCCGGCCCGGTTGCGATCGTGCCCCCGCCGCTGGTCTGATGGGCCCCGTGACCACTTCCGACACGCACCGCGCCATCGAGGCGGTGTGGCGCATCGAGGCGGCCCGGCTGATCGCCGGGCTGGCCGGGCTGGTGCGCGACGTCGGGCTGGCCGAGGAACTGGCGCAGGACGCGCTGGTCGCCGCCCTGGAGCAGTGGCCGGAGTCGGGCGTTCCGCGCAACCCGGGCGCGTGGCTGATGACGGTCTCCAAGCGCCGCGCCATCGACCTGATCCGCAGGAACGAACGCCTGCGGCACCACCTCGCCGAGTTGGGCCACCGCCTCGACCTGGAGGCGGACCCGCCGGAGATCGACGAGATCGAGGACGACCTGCTGCGGCTGGTGTTCACGGCCTGCCACCCCGCGCTGTCGATGGAGGCGCGGGTGGCGCTGACGCTGCGCGTGCTCGGCGGCCTGACCACCGAGGAGATCGCACGGGCGTTCCTGGTGCCGGAGGCCACGGTGGCGCAGCGCATCGTGCGGGCCAAGCGCACCCTCGCCGACCGGCGCGTCCCGTTCGAAGTGCCGCAGGGGGACGAACTGGCCGGGCGGCTGTCGTCCGTGCTGGAGGTCATCTACCTGGTCTTCAACGAGGGCTACTCCGCCACGGCGGGCGACGACTGGATGCGCCCGGCGTTGTGCGCGGACGCGCTGCGGCTGGGCCGGGTGCTGGCCGGGCTCATGCCCAAGGAGCCCGAGGTGCACGGCCTGGTGGCGCTCATGGAGATCCAGGCGTCCCGCTCGGCGGCGCGGGTGGGCCCGTCGGGCGAGCCGATCCTGCTGCTGGAGCAGGACCGGGCCCGCTGGGACCGTCTCCTCATCGGGCGCGGGCTGGCCGCGCTGGAGCGCGCGCAGGAGTCGTCGGGCGGGTACGGGCCGTACACGCTGCAGGCGGCCATCGCCGCCTGTCACGCCCGCGCGGTCGTCGCGGAGGACACCGACTGGGTGCGGATCGCCGAGTTGTACGAGGCGCTGGCCAGGATGTCCCGCTCCCCCGTCGTGGAGCTGAACCGGGCGGTGGCCCTGTCGATGGCCTACGGCCCGGCGGCCGGGCTCGACCTGCTCGACCAGATCGTGGCCGAGCCGTCGCTCAAGGACTACCACCTGCTGCCCAGCGTGCGCGGCGACCTGCTGGCCAAGCTGGGGCGGCGGGCGGAGGCGCGGGCGGAGTTCGAGCGGGCGGCGGGGATGACCCGCAACGCCCGCGAGCGCACCCTCCTGGAGGAACGCGCCGCCGCCTGCCGTCCCACCGCGGACCCGGCCGCCTGAGGCACGAACGGCCTTCCCGGCGATCCGGCACGGCGTGACGGCGGCCCGGCGCGGCATCCCGACGCCCGGCCCGGCGCCCTGGCGACCCGCCATCCCCGTGACGACCTCCGGACCCTGGCGACCCGCCATCCCGTGACGAGTCCCGGGCCCGGAGGCCCGCCATCCCCGTGACGAGTCCCGGGCCCGGAGGCCCGGCGTCGCGCGACGGCGGGCCGGGCACGGCATCCCGGAGGTCCACCACCGCGCCCCGCGGCCGGCGTCGCGTGACGGTGGCCGGGATCCGGCGCCGGGCGGGCGGCCCCGGCTCCCACAGGGCGGCTGACCGGGGGAAAGGGCCGCTGGTGCGGGCGACATGCCCTTGATGTGACACGAAACATGCCTCTTGAGGTGGGAGCGCTCCCAAGCAGCCCTTTGGGGCATATATCCCAACAAAGGTGGTTTCATTCGTCCAAACTGCACCATTGGTAACGGTTACGTTTCGCGGGATTGACGTTCAGACCCCACAAGTGCACCCTTTGTGGGAGCGCTCCCAAAGACTTCCACCGCGGCGGAGCGCGTGCCGCGGTGCTTCCCCCCAACATTCACCCGAGAAGGGGTCCACCATGTTGATCAGCAAGCGTCGCGGCGGTCTTGCCGCGGCCTCGGCCCTGGCCGCGGCGGCGCTCGCCGTCTCGTCCTGTAGCTCCGGCAGCACCCCCGAGTCCAGCGCCCCGGCCTCCTCGGCCGCCGCTGAGCCGGTCACCATCCGGGTGCAGACCTTCGGCGGCGGCAGCAACTTCGGCTACAAGAACGCCGTCGACAAGTGGAACGCCGAGCACAAGGACATCCAGATCAAGTACGAGAACCTCACCGACCAGTTCGAGCAGCAGTACTGGCCCCAGATGATCCAGTGGCTGACCTCGGGCACCGGCGCGGGCGACGTGGTCGGCATCGATGAGGGCGGTATGGGCCTGGCCAAGGCCCGCACCGAGTGGTGGGCCGACCTGAAGGAGTACGGCCTGGAGTCCCGCAAGGCCGATTTCCCGGCGTGGAAGTGGGAGAACGGCGTCGCCGGCGACGGCAAGCTGTTCGCCCTGGGCACCGACATCGGCGGAATGAGCATCTGCTACCGCAAGGACCTGTTCGAGAAGGCCGGCCTGCCCGCGGACCGCGAGGCGGTCGGCGCCCTGTGGCCGACGTGGGACGAGTACATGAACGTCGCCAAGAAGTTCCAGGACAAGGTGAAGGACACCAAGTTCGCCGACGGCACCAACACCCTCTACCAGGTGGTGCTCTACCAGGAGGCGGCCAAGAACGGCAACATCTCCTACTTCGACACGACCAACAACCTCGTCGTCGACAAGAACCCGGCCGTCAAGACGGCCTTCGACTTCGCCCAGAAGATGAGCCAGCAGGGGCTGACCGCCAAGCTGCGCAACTTCACCGACGAGTGGGCGACGGGCACCCAGAAGGGCTCGTTCGCCACGGTCGGCTGCCCGTCCTGGATGCTCGGCGTGGTCAGCGGCAACGCCGGCGACGACGGCAAGGGCAAGTGGGACGTCGCCTCGGTCCCGGGCGGCGGCGGCAACTGGGGCGGCTCGTGGCTGGCCGTGCCGAAGCAGTCCAAGCACCCGAAGGAAGCCGCCCAGGTCGCCGACTACCTGACGCAGGCGCAGACCGAGGCGAGCGTCTTCACCGACTTCGGCAACATGCCGAGCAACACCAAGGCCCAGCAGGACCCGGCGGTGCAGGGCGCGAAGAACGAGTTCTTCAACGACGCGCCCATCGGTGAGATCTTCGCCAAGTCCGCCGCCAGCCTCCAGCCGGTCTTCCTCGGCGTGAAGCACGCCCAGGTGAAGAACGCCATCGAGTCGGTCGTCCAGGGCATGGACGACGGCTCCGTCCCGTACGACAAGGCCTGGCAGCAGTTGGTCGACGACGCGGTCAAGGCCGCGGGCTGAACCTCCCGCCCGGCCCGCCGACAGCGGGCCGGGCTTGTTGCCGCCGAAAGGTCTGACATGAGCCTCGACACCCTTCCACGGGCGATGCGGAACAACCACCGCCGCGCCCGTCCGCCCGGCCGCCGCTGGCGTTCGCGTCTGGACGTCAAGGCGATGCCGTATGCCCTGGTGTCTCCGTACTTCATCCTGTTCGCCGCCTTCGGGCTCTTCCCGCTGGCCTTCACGCTCTACTACTCGCTCTACGACTACGACCTGACCGGCACCACCGAGTGGGCCGGGCTGGACAACTACGCGGCGCTGCTGGCGGACTCCGCCTTCTGGCGCGCCACGCTCAACACGGTGTCCATGTTCCTGCTGGCCACCATCCCGCAGATGCTGCTGGCCCTGTTCCTGGCCAACGCGCTGAACAAGCGGCTGCGGTTCCGGCTGGCGATCCGGATGAGCGTGCTGCTGCCGCTGGTCACGTCGGTCGTCGCGGTCGCGGTGGTGTTCACGCAGCTCTTCGCCCGCGACTGGGGCCTGGTCAACTACCTCCTGGGCCTGGCCGGGGTCGATCCGACGAACTGGCGGGCCGAGCGCATCCCGTCGTGGATCGCGATCGCCACCATGGTCGACTGGCGCTGGACCGGCTACAACGCGATCATCTTCCTGGCCGGCATGCAGACGATCCCGCGCGACCTGTACGAGGCGGCCTCCATCGACGGCGCCTCGCGGCGCAGGCAGTTCTGGCAGATCACGCTGCCGATGCTGCGCCCCACCATGATCTTCGTGGTGCTGAACTCCACGATCGGCGGTCTGACGCTGTTCTCGGAGCCGATGACGTTCTACAACGGCAACCCCGACGGCGGCTCGCAGGGCCAGTTCCAGACGGTCGCCATGTTCGTCTACAAGGAGGCCTTCCGCGAGTTCGACTACGGCTACGCGTCGGCCGCGGCCTGGCTGCTGTTCCTGCTGATCCTCATCGGAGCGGCGATCAACTTCCTGTTCGTGCGCAGGATCGGGGGCACGAAATGACCGTCTGGAAACCGACCGTCCTGACGCGGGTCCTGCTGGGGCTGGCCATCTTCCTGTCGGCGTTCCCGCTGTACTGGATGCTGGTCATCGCCTCGCGGACGAACTCCGACGCGGTGGCCTCGCCGCCGCGCTTCCTGCCGGGCGGCAACCTGGGCCACAACATCGTCGCGGTGCTCACCCACCCGGAGGCCCAGTTCCTGCAGGGCCTGGCGAACTCGTTCATCGTGGCGAGCGTCGTCACCTTCTCCGTCATCATCATCTCGACGCTGGCCGGCTTCGCCTTCGCCAACCTCAGCTTCAAGGGCCGCAACGCGCTGCTGCTGCTCGTGCTGCTGACGATGGCGGTGCCGCTGCAGCAGATGGGCGTGGTGCCGCTCTACCGGCTCATGGTGAGCCTGGAGTGGACGGGCACGCTCAAGGCGGTCATCCTGCCGTACCTGCTCAACGGGTTCGGCGTGTTCCTGATGACGCAGTACACCCGGCAGTCGGTGCCGATGGAGCTGGTCGAGGCCGCCCGGGTGGACGGCGCCGCCACGCTGCGCATCTGGTGGAACGTCGTGCTGCCCGCCGTGCGGCCCGGCATGGCCGTGCTCGGCATCAACACGTTCATGCTCATGTGGAACGACTACATGTGGCCGCTGATCGTGCTCAACCAGGACAACCCGACCGTGCAGATCGCGATCAACTCGCTCAACGCGAGGTTCTCCACGGAGTACTCGCTGATCTTCGCGGGCACGGCGCTGTCCATCATCCCGCTCGTACTGGTTTTCGTCCTCTTCGGCCGTCAGATCGTCGGCGGACTCATGGAAGGTGCGGTCAAGGCGTGACGACTCAAGAAGAACAGACGCGTGCCGGGCTGCGCTTCCCCGCGAGCTTCACGTGGGGGGCCGCCACCTCGGCGTACCAGATCGAAGGGGCGGTCGCCGAGGACGGCCGCGGCGCCTCGATCTGGGACACCTTCACCAAGGTTCCCGGCCGGGTGCTCAACGGCCACAACGCGGACGTGGCCATCGACCACTACCACCGCTACCGCGACGACGTCGCCGTCATGGCGGACCTGGGCCTGTCGGCCTACCGGTTCTCCGTGTCCTGGCCGCGCATCCAGCCCGCCGGCTCGGGCGCGATCAACCACAAGGGCCTCGACTTCTACAAGCGGCTGACCGACGAACTGCGCCGGCACGGCATCGACCCCTGGCTGACCCTCTACCACTGGGACCTGCCCCAGGAGCTGGAGGACAAGGGCGGCTGGCCCAACCGCGACACGGCCTACCGCTTCGCGGAGTACGCGGCGGCGGTGCACGACGCGCTCAAGGACCACGTCCACACCTTCAGCACGGTCAACGAACCGTGGTGCTCGGCGTTCCTCGGCTACGCCTCGGGCGAGCACGCCCCCGGCAGGCGCGAGCCCGAGAACGCGATCAGGGGCGCGCACCACCTGAACCTGGCGCACGGGCTGGCCGTCCAGGCGATGAACGCGCGCAGGGTCGGCGGCTGCGTCAACCTGTACGCGATCACGCCCGAGACCGACAGCGAGCGCGACCTGGACGCGGCCCGCCGCATCGACGGCCTGCAGAACCGCTTCTTCCTGGATGCCCTGCTGCTGGGCCGCTACCCGGAGGACGTGCTCGCCGACCTGCGCTTCGACCAGGGCTTCATCGAGCCCGGCGACATGAAGACCATCAACGCGCCCATCGACGTGCTGCTCGTCAACTACTACAGCCGCTTCACGGTCTCGGGAGCACCGGGCGGCAAGCAGTCGGCGGCGGCTGCCCCCACGGACACGGGTTCTCCGTGGGTGGGCAGCGAGCACGTGTCGTTCGTCAACGGCGGCCGGCCGGTCACCGCGATGGGCTGGGAGATCGACGAGGGCGGCCTCGTGGAGATCCTCACCAGGGTGGCGCGGGAGTACCCGCCGATCCCGATGGTGGTCTCGGAGAACGGCGCGGCCTTCGAGGACGTGCTCGACAACGGCCGCGTCCACGACAGGGAGCGGCTGGCGTACGTGGAGGCGCACCTGGGCGCCTGCAAGGAGGCCATCGACGCGGGCGTGCCCCTGGAGGGCTATTTCGCCTGGTCGCTGATGGACAACTTCGAGTGGGCGTGGGGGTACGGCAAGCGCTTCGGCCTGGTTCGCGTCGACTTCGAGACACAGGAGCGGGTGCTGAAGGACAGCGCGCTCTGGTATGCGGAGATCATCCGGCAGAATAGGCGCCATGAACCGACCGACTCTTGAGGCAGTTGCTGCTCGGGCCGGGGTGGGCCGGGGCACGGTGTCGAGAGTCATCAACGGCTCGCCGAACGTCAGCGCCAAGGCCCGCGAGGCCGTCGAGCTGGCCATCCGCGAGCTGGGCTACGTACCCAACCGGGCGGCGCGGGCGCTGGTCACGCGCCGCACGGACACCGTCGCGCTGGTGGTGTCCGAGTCCCAGTTCCGGGTCTTCGACGAGCCGTACTTCGCGGGCACCATCCGCGGCATCGGCTCGGCGCTGGCCGAGACCGGCCTGCAGCTCATCCTGGCGATGGCGCGCACCCCTGAGGAGCACGCGCGGCTGGAGCACTACCTGACGGGTCAGCACGTCGACGGTGTGCTGCTGCTGTCGCTGCACGGCGCCGACCCGCTGCCCGGCAGGCTGGAGGCGATGGGCGTGCCGACCGTGCTGGGCGGCCGGCCCGTCGGCCTCGACCCCTACAGCTACGTGGACATGGACAACCGGGCAGGGGCCCGGCAGGCGGTCAAACACCTGCTGGGTCTCGGCCGCAGGGCGATCGCCACGATCGCCGGTTCCCAGGACATGGGCGTGGGCGTCGACCGCCTGTCGGGTTACCGCGACGCGCTGCTGCCGTCGGGCCTGCGGGAGCTGGTGGCCTACGGTGACTTCTCCGAGCACAGCGGCGCCGCGGCGATGCACGAGCTGCTGCTGGAGCATCCCGATCTCGACGCGGTGTTCGCCGCGTCCGACCCGATGGCGCTGGGCGCGATGCGCGTGCTCAAGGCCGAGGGCCGGTCGATCCCCGGCGACGTGGCCGTGATCGGGTTCGACGACTCCAAGGCGGCGCTGCACGCCGACCCGCCGCTGACCACCGTGCACCAGCCGACCGAGTCCATGGGCCGGCAGATGGCGCAGTTGCTGGTGGCCCGCATCAACGGCGAGGAGCTGCGCCAGCCCGTCGTCATCCTCGACACGCACCTGGTGCGCCGCGAGTCCGCCTGAGCGAAAGAGGTCTCTTGGACAGCAGGACGAAGCGCCGCCTGTCGCGGGCCGAGCTCGACGCGCTGGTACGCCGCGCGGTGGGCACGGGCGTCACCGACGCCACCGAGCTGACCGACGGCTTCGCCAACGCCGTCTGGCGGCTGCGGCTGGACGACGGGCGGGAGGCGGTGCTCAAGCTGTCTCCCCCGCCCGACCTCGATCAGCTCAGCTACGAGCGCAACCTGCTGCGCATGGAGGCCGCCGCGATCGGGCTGGCCTCCGCGGCGGGTGTGCCCGTGGCGGAGCTGCTGCGGGCCGGTTACGACGATCCGGTGCTGGGCGGCGACTACCTGCTGCTGGCCGCGCTCGACGGCGTGTCGTGGAACGCCGTCAAGCCCGACGACCAGCGGGCGCTGCGCAGGGAGCTGGGCGGCCACCTGGCCAGGTTCAACGCGGTGACGGGCGAGGTGTTCGGCTACCCGCACGCGGGCATCACGGGCGCCACGTGGCGGGAGGCGTTCCTGGCGATGGTGGCGGCGCTGCTGGACGACACCCGGCGCTACCCGACGCCGCTGCCGCGTCCCGCCGGGGAGATCATGGCGGTGTTCGAGGCCGCGGCGCCGGCGCTGGACGAGGTGACGACGCCGCGGCTGGTGCACTTCGACGTGTGGGCGGGCAACGTCTTCCTCGACCTGAGCGGGACGCCGCGGATCCAGGCGATCATCGACCACGAGCGGGCCTTCTGGGGCGACCCGCTCGCCGAGTTCGTCACGCCGACGCTCTTCGGCGACCTGGCCGAGGACGACCCGCTGCTGGCGGGCTACCGCGAGGTGACGCCGCTGGAGCTGACCCCGGCGGCGCGCACCCGGCTCGACCTCTACCGTGCCTACCTGCATCTGATCCTGCTCATCGAGAACGGACCCCGGCAGTACCCGCCGGACGCGTACGCCAGGGTCCGCGATGCCGCGACGGCGTCACTGACGGAGGTGCTGGACCGCCTCGTAGGCCCGTCCGCCGGTCCCGTCGGGTAGCTCGCCGCACCGGTTGCCGCCCTTGACGGTGTTCGGCACGCCGAGGTCGGCGGGCGTGTCGCCGGGGCAGGCCAGCGTGCCCTTGACCGTGGTGCCCGACACGACGGCCGCCGCGTTGCCGCTGAACAGCGCGGCGCCGCGCAGGTCGGCCCCCACGACGGTCAGGTTCGCCGCGCCGTTCACGACGAGCGCGCCGCCGACGCGCGCGCCGAGCAGGTGCACCTCGGCGGGCTCGACGGCGGTGAGCGCGCCGGTGACGGAGCCGCCGGTGACCACCAGCGAGGCGCCCTGCCGGACCGTGACCGCGCCCGCCACCTGCGCGCCGTCGAGGCAGGTGACGCCGCCGGCGACGGTGAGCGCACCACGGTGGACGCCGGTGACGGTACGGGTGCAGGCGGGCGGCGGGGCGATGGTCGTGACCGTGAACTCCTTCGCCCTGCCGGGGTTGCCGGCGGCGTCGATCGAGCGGTACTCGATGGTGTGCCGGCCGCGCGGCAGCTTGCCGTACACGAGGGAGTCGATCACCGTGCCCTGCTCGGAGAACGTCCACGGCAGCTCCGAGGAGGTCGGCCAGCCGAAGTAGTTGAACCAGCCGTCGCCGTCCACCCGCGACTCCGAGACGACGTACCCCTCGCGGTCGTCGGTGCCGGTGAGGCGCATGGTGAAGGGGCCGTTGTAGACGTAGGTGTCGCCGGCCGAGGCCAGCGGCCGCGACAGCTCGTACGCGGTGGCGGGCCCGGTGGCGTCGACGGTCCAGGTCAGGGTGCGCCCGCCGAGGGCCGCGGTGAGGGTGTGGCTGCCCTTGGGCAGGTCGAGCGCGCCGAGGTCCAGGTCGCCGCCGGTGTGGCGGCGGCCGTTCACCGTCCAGGTGACCTCGGGGACGGCGGCGGCCGGGTGGGTGGTCTCGACGTACACGACGTCCGCGCGGCCGAGCGGCCGGTCGGCCGGGGTGGAGGAGACGAACGCGGGCTCGACGCCGTCCGGCGGGGTGCTGAGCGCGGTGTCCACGGTCCAGGTGCGGGTCCTGGTCATGGCCTCCTTGACGGCCGGGTCCCGGACGAACCCGGTCGGGTCCGAGACGGTCGCGGTGACCGTGTGGGTGCCGGGGGTCAGGCCGAGCGTGCGCAGGTCGAGGGCGTCGCGGTCGCCCGGCAGGGCCTTGCCGTCCACGGTCCAGGCGGTCACCAGGGAGTGGCTGACGGGGCGCATGGGCTCGACCCACAACACGCGGTCGGCCCCGACCGGCGCGCCGGTGGGGGTGGCGTCCTGGATGACCGGGGTCTTGGCGGTGATGCGCTGCGTCATGACCTCGCGGCCGACCTGGTCGAAGTAGTAGCCGAGGGTCTTCATCATGGAGTGGGCGCTGGGCCGCCACACGCCGGTCGTGTAGTAGAGGCCGCCCTCGTAGCGGGCGATCGGGCCGCCCGACTCGCTGGGCTCACCCAGCCAGCGCCACCACTTGCGCCGCTGGTCGCTCAGCTCCCGCTCGGTCAGCAGCGTGTGGTGGGCGCTGGACGGCTCGCCGCCGGTGTAGCCGCCGCCGGGGACGCCGCGCTGGTAGTAGTCGTACTCGTCCTGGAGACCGCCCAGGGAGTGGCCCAGCTCGTGCGGGCTGATCAGGGCGGACATGCTGTTGCTGCCGGAGGCGGTGGCGTACGAGCCGCCCGCGCCGCCGTAGGTGCCGCTGTTGGCCAGCGCCAGGATCTGCCGGTTGCCCGAGGCGGTGCCGGTGACCAGGTCGGCGTAGCGGGTGGCGGCGGCGTTGTCCATGGTGATCAGGCGCTGCACGCTGGCGGGGTTGCAGCGGCCCCAGAAGCCCATGCTGAGCGGCGTCGTACGGCGCGGCGCGTCCAGGCCGGGATCGCAACTGATGCCCGACTCCCCCGAGACGATGTCCACTCTGTAGACGTTGATGTAGTTGCGGTAGGACTTGAACGGCTCGATCGACCACATCACGTTGAGGTGCCGGTCGGCGTCGGACCGGAACTTCGACTGCTCGGCCTCGGTGTAGCCGTCACCGAGGATGATCAGGTTGAACCTCTTGGCCGGGACGCCGGTGACCTGCACGGGCACGACTGTCGCGGAGCCTGGCCCAGTGGCAGTGGGCGCGGTGCCTGCTGGTTCGGTGCCTGCTGGTTCGGCGGCTGCTGGTTCGGTGCCTGCTGGTTCGGCGGCTGCTGGTTCGGTGCCTGCTGGTTCGGCGGTGGCGGGAGTTGCCGGGGAGAGGCATAACAGGGCTGCGGCCAGTGAGAGTGCCGCGAGGATACGCATGATCGCACTATCGGGCCGCCGGGGGCCGCCCGTCCATCCCGGGTCGTTTCACGTCCCTGGCAGGTCGGCCAGCATGATGGGGCGTGTCGTGGGCGTGCGCGAGCCGGTCGCGGCCTCGATCGTGAGCGCCACACGCGCGTCACGGCCGAGCGGGGCCACGACCAGGGGGCTGGTCAGGCCGTCCGGCCGCCGGTCGAGCAGGCCGGCGGGACGCGGGCCGTCCGGGCCCATCAGCCACAGCGCGTACCCCTTCGCACCGGGCAGTTCGGGCAGGCCGGACGTGGTGAACACCATGCGGCCCACGCGGCGCGAGATGACGAGCGTGCCGGTGCCGCCGGTGGCGACGGGCCGGCGCACCGTGGTGGCGTCGGGCGCGGCCAGCACCGCGGCCAGCTCCCCGTTCCTGGCGCTGAGGTCGCCCAGGTCGCGGCGGGCGTCGAGGGCGACGACGCCGAGCGCGACGGCCGCCGCGGTGGCGAGCGCGGCCAGCACCGTCGGCACCCGCGCCCGCCGCCGCAGCGGCACGACCTCCGCACCACCCGGCACGGACGCCCCGAACACCATGCCCGTGCCAGGCGTCACGCGCGTGCCAGGGGGTGCTTGCGGGACACGAGGTGCCTCCGTGCCAGGGGGTGCCTGCGGTGCCTGCGTGCCAGGAGATGCCGACGTGACAGGAGGTGCGGGGGTTCGCGGTGAAGGGGCCGGAGTGGGGTCCGGGGGCAGGTGGAGTGTGGCGGGAGCGGGGGTGATGCGCACCGTCGGGGCGTCGGAGGGCGGCCAGGCGGTGGAACCGTCGCGAGTCGGCTCGGACCGGTCCCAGGAGTGCCGTGAGCGCCGCGCGGCGTCGAGGAGACGCCCGCGCAGCCCGGCCGGCGGCCGTTCGGCCACCGCCTCGGCCAGCCTCGCGGCCGTTTCCCGCAGGCGTCGCACCTCGGCCGCGCAGGCGCCGCACGCGTTCAGGTGCTGCTCGAACTGCGCCCACTCGGCGTACGGCAGTGCGTGCACGGCGTAGGCGCCAGAGAGGGTGTGGAGCTCGTCGTTCATGTCCACTCCCTGTGTGAGAGGCGGCTCACGCATGTACTTCGGCGGCTCGGGCACGCCGGATGGCCGCAGGGACTTGCTCTTTTCGCATGAGGCGGAGACAATCTCATTGGGTGATGAATTATGGGATGCGTGATAGCGGGCGGTGGGCCCGCCGGAGTGATGCTCGCCCTGCTGCTGGCCAGGTCCGGCGTCGAGGTGACGCTCCTGGAGAAGCACGGCGACTTCCTGCGCGACTTCCGGGGTGACACGATCCACCCCTCGACGATCCAGGTGCTCGACGAACTCGGCCTGGCGCAGGAGTTCCTGCGACTGCCGCACCGCAAGGCGTACCAGCTCAGCCTGGTCACCGACCGCGGCGAGGTCCGGCTCGCGAGCCTGCGCCGGCTGCGGGGCGCCTACAACTACATCGCGTTCGTGCCGCAGTGGGACTTCCTCAACCTCCTCACCTCGGCCGCCGGGCGCTACCCGGGCTTCCGGATGGTGCTGAACGCCGAGGCGTACGACCTGATCCGCGAGGACGGGGCCGTACGCGGCCTGCGCTACCGGGACGCCTCCGGCGAGCACGAGATCAGGGCGGACCTGACGGTAGCCGCCGACGGCCGGCACTCGGTGCTGCGCGAGCGGGCCGGCCTCAGGCCGGAGAACCTGGGCGCGCCCATGGACGTGGTGTGGTTCCGGCTCCCACGGGAGTCCGGCGACCGCGACGACACGTTCCTGCGGATCGCGCCGGGCCGCATCATGGTCGCGATCAACCGGGAGAGCTACTGGCAGCTCGCCTTCGTCATCCTCAAGGGCGGCTACGACGAGATGACCGCGCGCGGCATCGACGCGCTGCGCCGGCCGGTCTCCGAGCTGATGCCGTGGATGGCCGACCGGGTCGCGGGGATCGAGTCGTACGACGACGTCAGCGTGCTCACCGTCGCGCTCGACCGGCTGCGCCGCTGGCACCGTCCCGGCTTCCTGTGCATCGGGGACGCCGCGCACGCGATGTCACCGGTGTTCGGGGTGGGCATCAACCTGGCCGTCCAGGACGCCGTGGCCACCGCCAACCTGCTGGCGGGCCCGCTCAGGTCGGGCGCGCCGATCCCGGAGTCGGCGCTGCACCGGCTGCAGCGGCGGCGCATGCCGCCGACCAGGCTCACGCAGGCGGCCCAGCGGCTGGTGCAGGATCGGGTGATCAGCCCCGCGCTGACGCGCTCGCTGGACCCGTCGAGGCTGCCGCCCGACCTGACGAAGATCCCGCTGCTCAACCGGCTGACGGCGGGTTTCATCGGCCACGGCGTACGGCCCGAGCACGTCGCCGTCAGGGAAGTTTGACCGTCTTCCGGCCTCCGCACCGGTAACCGCCTTCTCACAACGTGGACATGGGGGTCGGTTGGGCCGAGCCAGTGGAATACCCTCGTATCTCGTGAGCAGCAATCTAGTGGATCTCGATTCCTGGCGAGCACTCCCCGCGGCGCAGCAGCCCGACTGGCCGGACCGCGGCGAGCTCGACAAGGTTGTCGCCGAGCTCGGCGGCCTGCCCCCGCTGGTCTTCGCCGGCGAGTGCGACCAGCTCAAGGAGCAGATGGCCGCGGTAGCCCGCGGCGAGGCGTTCGTCCTTCAGGGCGGTGACTGCGCCGAGACCTTCGCGGGCGCGACGGCCGACAACGTGCGCCAAAAGTTGAAGACGTTGCTCCAGATGGCCATCGTGCTGACGTATGCGGGCCGGGTGCCGGTGGTGAAGATCGGCCGGGTGGCCGGGCAGTTCGCCAAGCCCCGGTCCAAGGGCACCGAGGTGCGCGGCGACGTCGAGTTGCCCGCCTACCGGGGTGACATGGTCAACGGCTTCGACTTCACCACCGAGGCGCGCACGCCCGACCCGTGGCGGCTGCTCAAGGCCTACCACTCCTCGGCCGTGACGCTCAACCTGGCGCGCGCGTTCACCAAGGGCGGCTACGCCGACCTGCGGCAGGTGCACGCGTGGAACCAGGACTTCGTGGCCGAGTCGCCGGCCGGGCGCCGCTACGAGCAGCTCGCCAGGGAGATCGACCAGGCCCTGGCGTTCATGCGGGCGTGCGGGGCCGATCCCGAGGAGTTCCACACGGTCGAGTTCTACTCCTCGCACGAGGCGCTGATCCTCGACTACGACCGGGCGCTCACCCGCATCGACTCGCGTACGGGGCTGCCGTACGACGTGTCGGCGCACATGGTCTGGATCGGCGAGCGCACCCGTCAGCTCGACGGGGCGCACGTCGACTTCTTCGCGCGGATCCGCAACCCGATCGGCGTCAAGCTGGGCCCCACCACCTCGGCCGACGAGGCGCTGGCGCTGATCGAGAAGCTCAACCCGGCCAACGAGGCGGGGCGGCTCACGTTCATCACGCGGATGGGCGCCTCCAAGATCCGCGAGCTGCTGCCGCCGCTGGTCAAGGAGGTCACCGCCACCGGGGCCAAGGTGGCCTGGATCTGCGACCCGATGCACGGCAACACCTTCGAGGCGCCGAGCGGGCACAAGACGCGGCGGCTCGACGACGTGCTCGACGAGGTGGCCGGCTTCTTCGAGGTGCACCGGTCGCTGGGCACGCACCCCGGCGGCATCCACATCGAGTTCACCGGCGACGACGTGACCGAGTGCGTGGGCGGCGGGTTCGAGATCGGCGAGACCGACCTCGCCACGCGTTACGAGACGGCGTGCGACCCGCGGCTCAACCGCGGCCAGTCGCTCGATCTCGCCTTCCGGGTGGCCGAGCTCTACCGCGGCTGATCACGGGCGGGCCGGAGACCACTCCGGCCCGCATCCGCACCGTCACGTACCGTTCGAGTGATTTACGTCTCATTCAGCGGCGATTCCGATTCGCCGGTCTATGTGGGGACTCCGCGGCTATGATCGCCCCGAAAGAGACCATTTTTCGGGAGATGCAACGTGGACAATGCTCCGGAGGGGGTCGACCCCAACGTCCCCAACGTCGCGCGCATGTACGACTACTACCTCGACGGCAAGGACAACTTCGCGGCCGACCGGGCAGCGGCGGAGCAGATCCTCAAGACCTTCCCGGGTACCAAGGAAGGCGCCCGCGCCAACCGCGCCTTCCTGCGCCGCGCCGTGCGCTACGTGGTGGACCAGGGCGTACGCCAGATCGTGGATCTCGGCGCCGGGCTGCCCACCCAGGGCAACACGCACGAGATCGCCCCTGAGGCGCGGGTCGTCTACGTCGACTACGACTCCGTGGTGTGCGTGCACGGCAGGGCGCTGCTGGCCAGGCGCGACAACGTCGACTTCCTCCAGGCCGACGTACGCGAGCCGGACGCGCTGCTCGGCAAGCTGGGCGGCCTGGTGGACTTCGAGCAGCCGGTGGCCTTCCTCGCGCTGACGATCCTGCACTTCCTGCCCGACGACGTCGCCTACGACGTGGTCTCGAGGCTGCGCAAGGCGAGCGGGCCCGGCAGCCACCTGGTGATCAGCCACGCCGTGGACAGCACGCCCGACACCACGCCGCAGGCCCTGGAGATCTACCGCAAGGCCACGGCTTCGCTGAACCTCAGGACCCGCGACGAGATCCTGCGCTTCTTCGAGGGGTACGAGCTGGCCGAGCCGGGCCTGACCTACCCGAACGGCTGGCGGCCCGACGACCCGTCGGCACCGGGGAACGGCATCAACTTCGGCTACGTCGGCGTCGGCCGCAAGCTCTGACCACGCCGGGACGCCGACGTCGGATGGCCATGAGCGTGGGGATCGAGGTGATGTCGAAGCCCTGGGCCAGCCCCTGCTCCGCGTCAGTGTCGATCTTGCCGAAGGTGACGTCCTCGTGCTTGTCCGACGCCTGCTCGAAGATCGGTCCGAACTTCTTGCACGGCGGGCACCACTCCGCCCAGAAGTCGAGCAGCACGATCCCCTTGTCGGCGATGTCGTTGAAGTTCTTCTCTGTTACTTCGATGGTCGCCACAAGTGGCTCCTCGCTCGTCGTCGCTGGCAGTGCTTGGGTGTCAACCACGTACCCGGCCCCAGCATTCCATGCTCGGCCGCCGGGCGGAGCCCCCGCGCACAACCGGGCAGACGGGGCGTGGAGGATGGAGCACACATGTCCGACGTATTGCCGCCAATTTAGACCGCATATTTCGGCATAAATGTGGAAAGACCATTAAATCGTCGAACCTTGAGCTGGGCCCCTGGGGGTATCACCCATGCATGGACTGGGTCACCTGCGGGTATTCGGCTGCTTGCACCGGAGTCGCTAGCCGGCCGTCCGGCTTCTGCCTGGCTCACCTCGACAACGACCAACTCGGCACGGCGCTCGGCGGCCTGGCCGCGGGCCGCCTGCTCGACCTGCGCGGCACCACCGTCAGCAGCGACCTGCTGTCCAGGGTGCTCGACGCGACCGATCGCCGACCGGGCCGCACCCGGCTCGACCGGGCCAGGTTCACCGGCGACGTGCGATTGTCCGGGGTCACGTTCGCGGGTGACGTGTCGCTCGACGGCGCCCGGTTCGACCGGCTGGCCTCCTTCTTCGGCGCGCGCTTCGAGGGGAACGTGTCGCTGGCGGGCGTGCGCTTCGCCCGTGAGCTTTCCTTCCACGGGGTCACCGTGCGCGGGCACGCCTCGCTCGACCGGGCCGTCATGTCGCGTGACGCGCTGTTCAGCCAGACCGTGTTCGGCCACGGGCTGTCGTGCGAGCGGGCCAGGTTCGACGGCTACGCCACGTTCGACGACGCCCGGCTCGGCGACGGGGCCGCCTTCCGCGGGGCCCGCTTCGGCCGCACGCTGTCGTTCCGCAAGGTCAGCGGGCCGGCCGGGTTCGAGGCCGCGCACTTCGCCGCCGACGCCTACCTGTCGGCCACCGGCCGGCTCTCGGCGGCCAGGGCCCGCGCCGACGGGCTGCTGGACGTCACGGTCGCGCGCTGCGGCGTGGACCTGCGGCACGTGGAGGTGGCGGGCGCCATGACCGTGCGACTGACGGACGCGCAGGCCGACCTGGAGGGCGCGGTGCTGCGCGGCCCGGCCACCGTCACCGGGCGGGGCCGCTCCGTGCTGACCTCGCTGCGCCAGGTCGAGGCCGGCGACCTGGGGTTGTTCGGGCTCGACCTGTCGATGTGCCGTTTCGCCGGGCTGACCCATCCCGCGGGGGTGCGGGTCAAGGACTGCACGTTCGCGCTCACGCCCCGGGGGGTGCGGGTGAGCCTGCGCTGGCCGATGTTGCGGTGGTTCTCGCGCCGCCGGGCGCTGGCCGACGAGCGCACCCTGGGCGGCCACGCCGACCCCGACGATCCCGGCGCGTCACCCGACCGGCTCGCGGCGCTCTACGCCGGCCTGCGGCCCTCCGACAGCGCCACCTCGGCCGACTTCGCCTTCGCCGCCATGGAGATGCGCCGCCAGGCCGGCCACGGATGGTGGCTGTCGGTGTCGTGGCTGCTGTGCGGGTACGGCATGCGCATGGGCCGGGCCGCGGCCTGGTTCGTCCTGGTGACGGCGATCACGACCGCGGCCGTCGCCTGGAGCTCCGCCTCCCACGCCGGCGACCGTCCCGACACCGTCCGCCCGGCGCTGAACCGCTGATCCCCGGGGGCTGCGGGCCGGGCGGGGTCAGAACTCCGCGGCGATCTTCTCGATGGCGCCGAAGAGGCGGGGCCAGCCGCCGCCCATGGTGCGCCGGGCGATCTGCTGCCACTCGTCGTCCGGGTCGAAGCCCTCGTGGTCGAGGAAGAGCCGGGTCCCCTTCCCCTCGGGCTCCAGCCGCCAGGTGACCGTCCAGTCGGATCGCACGCCGCCCCTCCAACTGATCTTCAGCAGCTTCTCCGGCTCGATCCGCAGCACCTCGCAGTGGACGATCCCGTCGAACCCGGCCTGTCTGCGCGGCTGGGTGGTGAACGTGAACCGGTGACCCAGCTCCAGCCTGAAGTCGTTGGGCATGAGCCAGCGGGCCAGCAGTTCCGGCTCGGTGAGCGCCCGCCACACCTTCGCGGGCGGATGCGCGACGAACTGGTCCAGTCTGATCGCCCGCAGGGTGTCAGCCGTCCTGTCGTCCTTGTTCTGCGGCATTGCCATCCATTTCGTCGAGGAGGGACGTGAGGGCGGTGAGGCGCTCGCGCCAGAACCGCTCGTACGGGGTGAGCCAGTCGCGGATCTCCAGGAGCGGCCCCGCCTCCAGCCGGTAGTGCCGCTCCCTGCCCTTGCGGGTCTCGGCCACCAGCCCCGCGTCCCTGAGCACCTTGAGGTGCTCCGACACGCTGGGCCTGCTCATGTCGAACCGCTCGGCCAGCCGGCCGGCGGGCTGGGCGCCCTCGTCGAGCAGCAGGCGCAGCAGTTCGCGCCGGGCCGGACTGGCCAGCGCGGCGAAGACGTGGTCGGCCGTCATGCCTGGCTGACCACGAAACCGTTGCCGAACGGGTCGTGGAACAGGAGCTGACGGCCCCACGCCTGCTCGCTCGGCCCGTCGAAGGCGATCTCGTGCTCCTGGAGCCGGGCGGCCAGCGCGTCGAGGTCGGGCGCGCCGACGACGAGGCCGCCGATCGGCGCCATGTCCGGGAACCAGGAGGCCAGCAGCAGCGTGGTGCCCGCGCCCTTGGGCGCGACGGTGAGCCAGCGGCCCAGGGGGAACGGGTTGTCGGTGACCACCTCGAAGCCGAGCACGCCGGTGTAGAAGGTGAGCGCCCGCTCCTGGTCGGCGACGGGCACGGTGACCGTGATGATGGAAGAGATCGGCATGTCGGACACTATACGTAGGAATTTTCCTACGTGACAACTCCGCAAATATCGGGAAGTTCCCTGATGGAACCCCGAGATCGCCCCCCGTAGACTTTGCGTCATGCTCATCGACGCCTACGTGGCCGAGCTCGACGGTGCCCTGACCGGCCCGCGCGGGACCAAGCGCGACCTGGTCGTCGAAGCCCGCGACAGCCTCGTCGACACCGCCGACGCGTACGAGGCGGAGGGGCTGGAGCGGGAGGAGGCGGAGCGGCTGGCGGTCACGGAGTTCGGGGAGGTCTCCGAGATCGCCCCCGGTTACCAGGCCGAGCTGACCGCCGTGTCGGGGCGGCGGCTGGGGGCGCTGCTGTTCGTCAGCGTGCCGATCACCGTGGCGATGTGGTCGATGTTGTGGCGGATGTACCCGGCCACCGACGACGCCTGGCTGAACAGCCCGTGGTGGTACGTCCCGGTCTCGCGGCTGCTCGACCTCGTCCAGCTCGGCACCGGCCTGTACGGCGGGCTCGTGGTCCTCGCACTGAGCCGGGGCGCCCGCTGGTTCCGCCGGCCACGGCTGGCCACCCGGTCGCTGGGGGTGCTGGTCTGGGCCACGCTGCCGATCACGAGCGGGCTCGGGATGTTGCTGTCGCTGGGCACGCAGGCCCCCAACTCGCTGCAGGCCCTGCCCGCCCTGCTGGCCAACCTCGTGACCTCGGCCATGTGGGGCCTCCAGGTCTACTCCGCCACCCGGTGCGTCCGCATGACGCGGGCCTCATCGGCCCGCCACTGACCGGACGGCCGCGCGCCCGCGCTCAGCCCAGGGCGGCGGACTCGGCCTTCAGCACGCTGCCGATCACGCCGGCGAACTCCTGCCAGGCCGTCCGCTCGCCCTCGAGCTGCCTGCGGCCCGCGCCCGTCAGCCGGTACGTACGGCGCTTGCGCCCGCCCACGGTCGCCCACTCGCTGGACAGGTAGCCGACCCGCTCCAGCCTGCGCAGCGCCGGGTAGACGGTGCCGGTGGGCACGTTGAGCGCGCCGCCGCTGCGCCGCTGCAACGCCTCGATGATGGCGTAGCCGTGCAGCGGCTCCCGCTCCAGCACTGAGAGCAGCAGCGCGTCCATGTGCCCGCGCAGCGCGTCCGGATTCATGTCCCCGATCCTAAACACCCATGCGTCATGTAGCCAATCTACATGTAGGCTGCCTACATGTAGAGAGACATGACATCGGAGCGGTGATGGACGTATTAGACCTGGCACGCACGCAGTTCGCGGTGACCGGCAGCCTGCACTTCCTGTTCGTGGTGCTCACGCTGGGGCTGGCGCCGCTGGTGGCGATCATGCACACCAGATGGGCGCTCTCCGGCAAGCCCCCGCACGAGAGCATGACCCGGTTCTGGGGGCAGATCTACGTCACCAACTACGCGGTCGGCATCGTGACCGGGCTGGTGATGGAGTTCCAGTTCGGCCTGGCGTGGAGCGGGCTGTCGCACTACGCGGGCGACGTGTTCGGCGCTCCCCTGGCCATGGAGACGCTGGTGGCCTTCTTCCTGGAGTCCACCTTCCTCGGCCTGTGGATCTTCGGCTGGGGCCGGCTGCCCAAATGGGCGCACCTGGCCTGCATCTGGCTCGTGACGCTGACGGCGTACGCGAGCGCGTTCTTCGTCATGGTGGCCAACTCGTTCCTGCAGAACCCGGCGGGGGCCGTCGTCAGCGACGGGCGGATGCGGCTCACCGACTTCGGGGCGCTGCTCACGAACAAGTCCCTCGTCTTCGCCTTCCCGCACGTGATCGGGGCCGGGCTGTTCACCGGGGGCATGGTGCTGGTGGGCGCGAGCGCGTACCGGCTGTGGCGCCGGGCCGAGGAGACGGACTTCTTCGCCCGGTCGCTGCGCACGGGCGTGGCCACGGCGGCCGTCGGCATCTTCCTGACCATGGGCTTCGGGTACGCGCAGTTCGCCGGCGTCCAGGAGGGCAAGTTCGGCGCCCACAACCCGGCGGCGGCCGTCCCGCTCGGCTTCATGATCGAGTTCGGCCAGCTCCTGGCCCTCGTCGTGCTCCTCGTCATGCTGCCGATGATCGGGATCCTGCCCCGGGCGCGGTGGACGCATCCGATCCTGATCGCCATGACGCCGCTGCCGTTCGTCCTGGCGATCCTGGGCTGGATGGCGCGGGAGATCGGCCGCCAGCCCTGGATGATCTGGGAGCGGCTCACCGTGGCCGACGCCCTGTCCCCCGGCCTGACCGCGGGGATGGTGACGGCCTCGCTCATCGGGTTCGCCGGCGTGCTGGGGCTGCTGGCGATCGTCGACTACGTCCTCATCGCCCGGATGATCAGGCGCGGACCGCACGCCCTCGACCTCGGCGCCGGCTCCGGCGACGAGACGCGCGCCCCCGCGCTGAGCTACTGAGGAGGGTCCGGGACATGGAACTGATCTGGTTCGCCGTCTTCGCGGTGCTGCTGGCCGGCTACTTCGCGCTCGAAGGGTTCGACCTCGGGGTCGGGCTGCTGCTGCCGGTGCTGGGCCGGACGCGCGAGGCCCGGGACCGCATGGTGGCCGCCGTCGCCCCGTACGTGCTGGCCAACGAGGTGTGGCTGGTCGCGGTGGCCGGCACCATGTTCGGCGTCTACCCGCTGCTCGAAGGCGAGGTACTGGCCGGGCTCTACCCGCTGGTCGTGGCGATGCTGCTGTGCTGGGTGCTGCGGGACGCCGGGCTGTGGTTCCGCCGCCGCCTGGACGGCCGCGCCTGGCGGGGCCTGTGGGACGCGGCGATCGCGTTCGGCTCCCTCGGGCTGTCCGTCGGCTGGGGCATGACCCTGTACGCCGCCGCCACCGGCTTCGAGGCGCCGCCCGTGCACCCGGCCGGACTCATGCTGGGCGTGGTGGTGACGCTGCTGTTCGCCCTGCACGGGTGGACGTTCCTGGGCTGGCGGACGCCGGGTGTGTTCGGCGTCACCCGATCGGGACGGGCGCTCGCGGCCACGGGCCTGCTCGCCGCGCTGCCCGCGCTCGGGCTGCTGGCGGGCGCGATGCCGTTCCTGCTGGGGCACAGCGCTCCCCCGGCCACGCTGAATGTGCTCAGTGTCATGGTCCTGCCCGTCGCACCCATCATGGTGGGGGCGCAAGTATGGGTATGGCGCACTTTCCGGCCAGGAAAGGACGCCGTCCGCCTCCCATCGTTCTTCTGAGGGAACGTGCACAAGGATCTCCTCGCCCTCGCGCGGGCCGAGCGCTCGGTCCGCCGCCACCTCGGCGTCACCATGGCCGCCGCCGTGCTGGCCGGGCTGCTCGTGCTGGTGCAGGCCGAACTGCTCGCCGGGGTGCTGTCCGGCCGGTTCGCCGCCACGGCGCTGGGCGCGCTGGCGGCCGTGGTCGGCGTGCGGGCGCTGCTGGCCTGGGCCCAGGGCGTCTTCGCCGGGCGCGGCGCGACGGGCGTGAAGTCCGCCCTGCGCCGCCGGCTCCTGGAGCGGCTGCGCGACCTCGGCCCCGGCGGGCTGGCCGCCCACCGCTCCGGCGAACTCGTCACGCTGGCCGGGCGCGGCCTCGACCGGCTCGACGACTACCTCACCGGCTACCTGCCCGCGATCGCGGTGGCCGCCGTGGTGCCCCTGGCCGTCCTCGTCCGGCTGTTCGCCGCCGACCTGGGCAGCGCGGTGATCGTGCTGGTCACGCTGCCGCTCATCCCCGTCTTCGGCGCGCTGGTCGGGATGACCACCAAGGCGGTCACCGAGCGCCAGTACGCGGCGCTGGCGCGGCTCGGCGGGCACTTCCTCGACGTGGTGCGCGGGCTGCCCACGCTGCGCGCCTTCGGCCGGGCCCGCTACCAGGCCACCGTCATCCGCGAGGTGGCCGACGCCCATCGTGGCGCGACCATGCGGACGTTGCGGGTGGCGTTCCTGTCGTCCCTGGTGCTGGAGTTGTGCGCGTCGCTGTCGCTGGCGCTGGTGGCGGTGCCGATCGGGCTGCGGCTGCTCGGCGGCTCGCTGGACCTGACGACGGCGCTGCTGGTGCTGCTGCTCGCGCCGGAGGCGTACCTGCCGCTGCGGGCGATGGGGACCCGCTTCCACGCCTCCATGGAGGGCGTGGCCGCCGCGGACGCGGCCTTCGCCGTCCTGGACCGGTCGGCGGACGCCCCACGGCCGGAGGGCGGCCCGCGCGTGAGCGGGGCGGCCGGGCCGGGGGCGCCGCAGATCCGGCTGGAGAACGTCACCGTGCGCTACCCGGGCCGCGACGCGGCCGCCCTGGAGGACGTCTCGCTCACCATCTCCCCTCGCGAACGGGTCGCCCTGGTCGGCGAGAGCGGCGGCGGCAAGAGCACGCTGCTGCACCTCATCCTCGGCTTCGTCCAGCCGTCCGCGGGCCGGGTCCTCGTGGACGGCGCCGACCTGCGCGAGCTCGACCCGGCGGCCTGGCGGGCCCGGCTGGCCTTCGTGGCGCAGCGCCCGCACCTGTTCGCCACGTCGGTGGCCGACAACATCCGCCTGGGCACGCCCTCGGCCTCGCCCGAGGACGTCCGCCGGGCCGCCGCGGCGGCCCGGCGGACGTCCTCGGGCGAGGCCGAGGGCGTGCCCAGGCG
>NZ_SSXE01000331.1 GCF_021699195.1 Nonomuraea sp. MG754425
GGCGGCGGGGACGGTGGTGGTGGTGTTCGCGGCGGCGGGCGCGGCCGGCAAGCCGGTCATCGGGCTGGCCACGGACCTGGCCGGACGGGGGCGCAAACGGCCGGCGATCGTGGTGCTGCTGGCGTTCGCGGGCAGCCTGCTGGTGTTCGGCGGCATGGACTCGGAGACGGCGTTCCTGATGGTGGCGGGGTTCGCCGGGCTGGGGGCCTACCTGTACTCGCCGCTGCTGATCGCCATGGTGCCGGGGCTGTCGGGGATGGCGCTGGCGGGCTCGGCGGCCGGCGGGATGAACGCGCTGGCGCAGCTCGGCAGCGTCACCGTGCCGGTGGTGGTGGGGGCGATCTACCAGGTCACCGGCTCCTTCACGGCCGCGTTCGTCGCCCTGGCCGCCGGTCCCGTCGCGGGGGCCGTGGCGCTGTTGTTCGTCCGCGAGGCCGGGATCCCGGCGGGCCGCCACTCCCGGCAGCGCGCCCGCGCCTGAGCCGGGCGGGACCGGGCCGGCCGCTGCGGCGAGCGCGCTGTGGCGAGGGTGTCAGAGCAGTTCGAGCGCCTTGGCCACGCCTGGGTCGTGCCCGGTGGCCAGGTCGAGGGCGGTCATGGGGGCGTGGTGGTCGACCGGCACGCCGATCGTGTCGATGATCTCGCGGGCGGGCCCGAGGTGCCGGACCCTGGGCAGGAGCAGGACGCTGCCGTCGTCGAGGAGGTACGCCTCGCCGGGGCCGGAGACGGCCCCGGCGGTGCGGGTCCCGACGAGGGTGCCCAGGTCGTTGTCCTTGACCGCGGCGCTGAAGTCCTCGCAGGCCGAGGCGCATCCGCGGTCGGTGAGGACGATCAGCCGCGAGCCGAGCAGCGGGACGCTGTCGTCGGTCCGGTTGGGCACGCAGTCGCCCTTGAGCGGGCAGAAGTAGCTGGTGACCTTGCCGTGCGCGAACGCGCCGAGCAGCCGCGTCACCTCGCGAGGCGACCCGCCGCCGTTGCCGCGCAGGTCGAGGACCACCGCCTCCGGTTCGTCCCGCAGCTTGGCGATGACCTGATCGGCGGCGCCTTCGGAGAATCCGGGCAGTCGGACGTAGGTGACGCCGTCGGCGAGTTTCTTCGAC
This sequence comes from Nonomuraea sp. MG754425, assembly GCF_021699195.1. Taxonomy (GTDB): domain Bacteria; phylum Actinomycetota; class Actinomycetes; order Streptosporangiales; family Streptosporangiaceae; genus Nonomuraea. The sequence continues at coordinate 1,101 of NZ_SSXE01000331.1, forward strand.
GTCACCGCCGGAGGCTGCCGCGTGACGGGGCCCTCTGTGAGCTCGACGGTGCGGGTCCGTCCTGTGGTGGGGCGCTTGAGCGTGAGCCGTAGGGTGCCGGGGGCGGTGATGGCCTGGACGAGGCTCTGGTTCACGGTGTCGCCGATGAACGCCGGCACGCCGTTGGCCTTGACCACGATGTCCCCTGGCCTGATGCCGGCCTGGGCGGCGGGGCTGCCGGGCAGGACCCGGGTGATGAACAGCGGCGGCCGGGCCGCGGGGTCGAGCTGCGGGCCGTACTCGGCCGACACGCCCGCGATGCCCGTGCCGGTCGGCTCGCCCTGCGACGGGTCCGGCTGAACCCAGCGGGCGTGGTTGTCGTGCAGCCCGGCGACCATGCCGGTGATCGCGGCGCGCAGCGCGGCGGAGTCGCCCCCGCCGAGGACCCTCGCGACGGCCGCCCAGTCGGTGTCGCGGTTCCCGCTCAGGGCAGGCAGCCTGAGGTCGGCCCGGTCGGCGCCGCGCCGCATCAGGTCCTGGGTGTAGGCGGCGAAGGCGCTCTGCAGCAGCGTCTTCGGATCCATGACCGGGCCGCTGTAGTAGTTGTCCAGGACGCAGAAGTACGCCTGCCGGAGCGTGTTCGCCGAGGTCGGCGGTGCCGATTGCGGCGGTGGAGCCGTCATGGCGGCGCAGTCCCCACCTGAGGTGCCGGCCGGTGCGGACGATGCGAGCGCGGGTGCGACCGCGGAGCAGGCCGTCACCAGGACGGCGGCGCAGAGTGCTCTGATCATGGCCGCCAGCGTGGCCCGAAGCGGGTTGCACGGTCGTGAACGGATCCGTTAACACCGGTGCAACCCCGGTTCGGGTATGAACGTCGGCATGCGGATTCTGGTGGCGGAGGACGAACGCGACCTGGCCGATCTCGTGGCGGTGGGGTTACGCCGCCATGCCATGGCCGTCGACGTGGTGTACGACGGCGCGGCCGCGGTGGAGCGGCTGGCGGTGCACGACTACGACGTTCTCGTGCTGGATCGGGACCTGCCCGAGATGCACGGCGACCTCGTGTGCGGCGAGCTGGTGGCGCGGGGCAGCCGTACCCGGATCCTGATGCTGACGGCGGCGGCGTCGGTGCCGGAGCGGGTCGCGGGTCTCGGGATGGGAGCCGACGACTACCTGCCCAAACCGTTCGACTACACCGAACTGGTCGCACGCGTGCAGGCGCTGGGCCGGCGCAGCCAGTCGCGGGTGCCACCGGTGCTGACGCGGCACGGGATCGTGCTCGACCGGCACCGGCTGCAAGCCTCGCGCGACGGGCGGCACCTGCACCTTTCGCTCAAGGAGTTCGCCGTCCTGGAGGTGCTGATGAGGGCGGACGGCGCGGTCGTGAGCGCCGAACGGCTGCTCGAAGAGGCGTGGGACGAGAACGCCGATCCGTTCACCACGGTGGTGCGGGTCCTGGTCAGCCGCCTGCGGGCCAAGCTGGGGAACCCGCCGTGCATTCAGACCGTCCCCGGCGCGGGATACCTGCTGTGACGACGATCCGGGTCCGGCTCACGCTGATCTACTCCGGGCTGTTCCTGCTCACCTCGGTCGTGCTGCTGGTCACGGTCAACATCCTGCTGAGCCAGGCACTGGACGCGCGGCTCGCCCGGCTGCCCGGGGGCGCGGGAGCGCCGGCGGCCCCGGCGGCGCCGGGGACCGCTCGGCCGGGGCCGCTGCCCGAACTGGTGCAGGGCGTGATCGTCTACCAGTGGGAGATGACCACCTTCACGGTGGGGATCCTGACGCTGGTCTCGCTGGCCGTCGGATGGCTGGTCGCCGGGCGGATCCTGCGGCCCATCCACCGCATCACCGCCACCGCGCAGCGGCTGTCCCTGTCGACACTGCACGAGCGGATCGCGCTCGCCGGGCCGACCGACGAGCTGAAGGAACTGGCCGACACCTTCGACGCCATGCTCGACCGGCTCGAACGCTCCGTCGAGGGGCAACGGCGGTTCATCGCCAACGCCTCCCACGAGTTACGCACCCCGCTGGCCGTCCAGCGGGCGGCGATCGAGATCGGGCTGCCCGAGGACGCCCACGAGATCCGCGGCACGCTGCTGCGCCACAACCACCGCGCGGAGCGCCTCATCGACGCCCTGCTGGTCCTGGCCCAGGCGGAACACGGCCTGACCGGCAGGAGCCCGGTGGCCGTGGACCAGGTGGTCCGGCGTGCCCTGGCGGAACGAGCCGCGGAGCACGTCACCGTGACGGAGCGGGCGGAGCCGTTCGTCGTCGACGGGGACCCCGTCCTGCTGAGCCGGCTCGTCACCAACCTCCTCGACAACGCGGTCCGCTACAACCGTCCCGGCGGGACCGTCGAGGTGACGCTCTCCCGCGGCACGCTGACGGTCCGCAACACCGGCCCGCACGTGCCCCGGGAACGTCTCGGCGACCTCTTCGAGCCCTTCCGGCGGCTGCACACGACCCCCGGGCAGGGCGCCGGGCTCGGCCTGTCGATCGTCGCGGCGATCGCGAAGGCTCACGGAGCCGACGTACGGGCGAGCCCCAACCCGGGCGGCGGGCTGGAGCTCGTCGTGGCTTTCGCGGGCTCGGAGCAGACCTCCCCCGCAGGAGGAACGGCGCGGTGATCCCGGGCTTGCGTTAGAGCGCGCTCCAATCCCTAGCGTTACCGCCATGACCTTGGCATCACCGCCGGCTTCCACCCTCCGCGAGGATGTGACGCCGCCCGTCGGCGCGCAACGTTCCGGAAAGGGTTGATCATGCGCCTCCCCTCCGCCCCCGGCCCGAATCGGCCGCGCCTGCTGCTCGCGAGCGCCCTGCTGGTCACCGCCCTGTCGGCATGCGCGGCCGACGGCGGAACGCCGCAGGCCGGAGCCGGTACCTCGGCGACCGGCCCGGCCACCGTCGGGCCCTCCTCCGCCCCGGGGTCCCCGGCCACCCCCGGCGCCGCGCTGCACACCGGCTTCTCCGCCCCGACCGGCATCGCCTACGCCCCCGACGGCACCCTGTACGTGTCCAACTGGTCCGCGGGCACGGTCGAGCGCATCACGTCCGACGGCCGGCGCTCCACCTTCGCCGAGGTCCCCTCGCCCGCGGGTCTGGCCATCGACGGAAAGGGCGATCTGTACGTCGCCGGCTACTCCGACGACGTCATCTACCGGGTCACCCCCTCCGGAGCGCGGCAGACCTTCGCCACCGGCTTCCACACCCCGGCGGGGATCAGCTTCGACTCCCGGGGCGGCCTGCTGGTCTGCAACAGGGCCAGCGACGAGATCGTGCGCGTCACGCCGGAAGGCGTGGTCAGCCGCGTGGCGGGCGGGCTGCGTACCCCCGTCGGAGTCGTCGAGGACTCCACGGGAACGATCTACGTGTCCAACTACGTCGGCGGCGTGGTCTCCCGCCTCACCCGTGACGGCGGGGCCGAGCCGTTCTCCGCTGATTTCGAGGGCCTGGGCGTGGGCCTGACCGTGGACCGCGACGACCGCCTGTTCGCCGTGGACCTGGCGGGTGGCCAGGTCAAGCGGATCGAGGCGGACGGCCGGGCCGTGGCGGTGATGTCCGGGCTCGGCTCCCCGGTGGCGCTCGCCGTCGATCCCGACGACGTCCTGCACACCGCCACCTGGGGGGATGGGGCCCTCTATCAGGTGCCCCGCGGCTGAGGGGCTCTCACGCCAGCGTGATGCCGTTGATCAGCGTGTTGATGGCGAACCGGCTGCGGGCCGGTTCGTCGGCGTCGGGCAGTTTGCCGCTGAGCGCGTGCAGGCGGGGGTAGCGCTCGGGCGCGGCCTCGGCGTATGCCTGGCTGACCTGCTGGGCGAGGTCCTGCCGCCGGCGCGCGCCGGCCCCCACCGCCCGCATGGGGGCCGAGTGCTCCACGGCGGAGGCGGCGACGAACAGGGCGAACAGGTCGAGCGCCAGCACGGCCGTCTCGTCGGGCACGCCGCCGAGCTGCATCAGCATGAGCAGGTGCTCGCTGATCCGCATCGCCCCCGGGCCGAGCTGGACGGTGCCGAGCGCCACCGACCCGAGGCCCGGGTAGGAGGCCAGCGCGTCGATGGTGCCGCTGAGGGAGGCGGCCAGTGCCACGCGCCAGTCGCCGCCGAGGCCGGCGGGCGGCAGCGGGCAGCGTTCGTAGACCGCGTCGAGTGCGGCGTAGAGCAGGTCGTCGCGGTTGGCGAAGTAGGCGTACAGCGACGCGGGGCCGGTCTCGAGCGCGGCGGCGACCGCGCGCAGGGTGACCGCCCTCGTGCCTTGCGCGGAGATGAGCGTGAGCGTCGCCTCGATGATCGCCGCCCTGGACAGCGGCGCTTTCGCCGGTCGTCGCCGCCGGGTCACCGGGTTACCGATTCAGGCACGGCGCCACCCTATCAATTGACACGAACAACGTTCGCGTCGAACAATGTTCGCGAACAATGTTCGTCCCAGAGGCGGTTCCCCGCTGCCGGGCCCGACCCATGAGCACGGCATCGCGGGGGCCGCGATCGCGGGTCCGGCCCGGACGCCGGGCCCGCGTCGCGCCCGTGCCGCCGGGGCCCCGGGTTCGAACAGACCGAGGAGGTCGTGGGCCACATGAGATCCGCTGAACCACACGACGGGAGCGTCCGCTCCGAGCGCCTGCCTCTCCCGCCGGCGGTACGCGCCCTGGAGGACGCGTTACCGGCGCTGACGGGCAAGAAACGACAGGCGGCCGAATACTTTCTCGCCCATCCCGAACAGGTCGCCTTCGGCTCGCTGCGCAAGACCGCGCTGGCGGCCCGGGTGAGCACCGGAATCGTGGCCAAGCTCCTGTACACCCTCGGCTACCGGTCCTACGAGGTGTTCAAGGGCGACTTCCAGGAATGGGTGACGGGCACCCGCGACTACTTCGGCATCGCCCAGGCCGAGCCGCAGGACCGGGCGGCGGGCCGGACGCTGCTGCAGAGCATCGCCGACCACGACATGGCCAACATCGGCCGGACGAACACGCCGGGCAACCGCGCGGCCATCCGCACCGCCGCCAGACAGGTGGAGGCGGCCCGGCGGGTCTACGTCATGGGGATGCGGGGGGCGAGCTGCGTCAGCGTCTACCTGGCCTACCAGCTCGAGTTCGTCCGCCCGGACGTGATCCTGCTCGACGACGCCCACGGCACGCTGGTCGACCGCCTCAGCGACTTCGACCCGAGCGACCTGCTCATCGTGATCTCCTACTACCCCTACACCCCGATCACCGTGAAGACCGCGCGCTACGCGGCCGAGCTGGGCATGGACGTGGTCGCGCTGACCGACCGCGCCGAGTCCCCGGTGGCCGTCGCGGCGCAGAACCTCACCCTGACGTTCTCCGTGTCGAGCCCGTGGATCTACAACTCGATCACCTCAAGCCTCGTGCTCGCCCAGGCCCTGGTCGCCGAGACGCTCGCCGCGCTGGGCGAGAGCGCGATGAACTGGGTCAACGAGCGCGACCGGCTGTTGTCCCGGTTCTCGACCTTCGACAGATGACCGGCGCGGCGCCCGGCCGCCCGGCCGGGCGCCGCCACGGGGCTCATGACCGGGCCCGGTCAGGGGGTGGACCGGTCGATGTTGCCCAGGTACGCCGCGTTCCCCTGCTCCCCCGCCGCGGCGCCCGGCGGGACGAGCGCCTCCAGCCGGCGCACGGTGGCCTCGTCGAGCGGCACGTCGGCCGCCGCCGCGTTGGCGCGCACGTTGGCGGCCCGGCGCGTGCCCGGGATCGGCACCGCGCCCCGGTGGATGAGCCAGGCCAGGGCGAGCTGCGCGACCGACAGCCCGCTCTCGGCCGCCAGCGCCGCCACCGAGTCGGCCAGCGCGAGGTTGCGGTCGAGGTTGCCGTCCTGGAAGCGCGGGTTGCCGCGCCGCCAGTCGCTCTCGTCCAGCTCGGAGCGGGCGCGGACGGCCCCGCCGAGCAGGCCGCGCCCCAGCGGGCTGTAGGCGACGAACCCGACCCCCAGCTCGTCGCACGCGGGCCGTACGTCCTTCTCCGGGGCCCGGTTGAGCAGCGAGTACTCCGTCTGCAGGGCCGCGACCGGGTGCACCGAACAGGCCCGCCTGAGTGTCTCGGGCGACACCTCCGACAGGCCGACGTGGCGCACCTTGCCCTCCTCGACCAGCTCGGCCAGGGCGGCCATGGTCTCCTCGATCGGCGTGGTGGGGTCGAGCCGGTGCAGGTAGTACAGGTCGACGTGGTCGGTGCGCAGCCGGTCGAGGCTGGCCTCCAGCGCGGAGCGCACGTACGCGCGCCGCCCGAGCCCGGGCAGCAGCCTGCCCTGCTCGTCGGAGTCGCCGCCGAACTTGGTGGCCAGCACCACCTCCTCCCGCCGCCCGCGCAGCACCCGCCCGATCAGGTTCTCGCTGTGCCCGGCGCCGTAGACGTCGGCGGTGTCGATGAACGTGACGCCCGCGTCCAGCGCCGCGAGCAGCGCCTCGATCGCCTCGGGCTCGCTGACGTCGGCGTAGATCCTGGGCGCGAGCGTCATCGCGCCGAACCCCATCGCGGAGACCACCGGGCCCTGCCGCCCGAGCGTGTGGAATCGCATCTTCTCCCCCTGGTGAGCAAGCGGTGTGACGAGCCTGCCCGGGTATGCCCGAGCCAGCCGGTGCCCGAACCTGCCCGGTACCCGCGGGGCCAGGCAGACTTGGCCCATGACTGCCCCCGTGTGGTTCCGCGCCCCGTACGCCGAGCGGGACCGGCCGGTCGCCGGCGTGCTCGCGTGATGGCGATCCATTCGCTGCCCTCGGGGCCGGGGCCGGGGCCGTACGAGGTCGTGGTGCGCCCGTCGCCGCCGCGGCTGCGGCCGTACGTGCTGGGCTGGGCCGGTTTCCGGGCGCGGGCCGGAGCCGCGCCGCCCAGCCGGATGCTGCCGCTCAACGCGGCCACGCTGATCGTCGATCTCACCGCGATGACCGCGATCGTCACCGGCCCGCGCGCCGAGGCGACGCCGCCGTCCCGCACGCCCTGGCTGAACGGGGTGGCGGCCGGGCTCACCCCCGCCGGGATGGCGGCGCTGACGGGCACGCCCATGCGCGAGGTGGCCGGCGCGACCGTGCCGCTGGAGTGCCTCGTGGGCGACGGGGCCGCGGAGCTGGCCGGGCGGCTGGCCGCGGCGCCGGGCCGGGCGGCCCGGCTCGGCCTGCTGGAGCAGTGGCTGACGGCCCGGCTGCGGCCCGCGTCCTGCACCTCCGACGGCCTGATCCTGCACGCCTGGCGGCGGCTGCAGCAGCCGCCGGACGGGCGGCTGACGATCGCGTCCCTGGCCGACGAGCTGGGGGTGAGCCGCCGCTACCTGGAGCTGGGGTTCGGCCGGGTGGTGGGCCTGACACCCAAGACGGTCGCCAGGATCGCCCGCTTCCAGCGGGCCGTGGACACGCTCAGACGTCCCGTGGCCACCCTCGGCGCGGCGGTGGCCTGCGGTTACGCCGACCAGCCGCATCTCAGCCGCGAGATCGGGGCGATGACGGGGATGACCCCGAAGCGGCTGTGCGCATTCGTTCAAGACGTCGATCGGCTCGCCGAATAGCGTGATCTTCCGCTCTCAGGAAGGCAGTGCTCGATGACAGGCGTGCTCGCGGCCGATCCCACCCTCGCCGACTTCGGCGCGGACCCGCTGTGGATCACCGTCATCAAGGCCGTGCTGCTGTTCCTCTTCCTGTCGCTCGGGGTGGTCTTCGGGGTCTGGTTCGAGCGCAAGCTGATCTCGCGGATGCAGCACCGCTACGGCCCCAACCGGGCCGGCAAGTTCGGCCTGCTGCAGTCGGTCGCCGACGCGATCAAGATGGGGCTGAAGGAGGACATCTTCCCGCGGACCGTGGACAAGGTGCTCTACCTGCTCGCGCCCGTGATCATGGTGGTGCCGGCGTTCCTGGCCTTC
>NZ_SSXE01000332.1 GCF_021699195.1 Nonomuraea sp. MG754425
CCCCCGGGCCGGACGGCCCGCCCGCCGACCAACCGGTCGGTGAGCCGGTCGGCGGTCAGGCCGGGCGGCTCACCGGAGCAAGGGGCGATGAGCCGGCTCACGCGCTGGCCGATGCGCTGGCCGACGTGCGGCCGCGCACGCCCAACCGCCGGGGTGTCGCGCCCGTGGTGTGGGCGCTCGAGTTGTCCGCCCGGCTCACCCCGGACGGCGTCCTCCGGGCACGCAGGCTGCTGGCCGCCGCCCGGTTCGCGCACGGGCTGGGCCGCCCGCACGTCGTCCACGACCTGCTGGACGCGGCCGAGCGCGCGGGCCTCACGGTCGCGGACCACACCAGGCTGGAGTGGCTGCGCGACGTCTGCGACGAGGACACCGCACCCGACCAGGCGCGGGTCACGCGGCTGTGCACGATCGCGAGACGCTCGGCCGCGACCGGCGACACCGAGGCCGCGCTGGACCTGCTGCTGGGGGCCGCGCTGCGGATCCAGCGCACGGCGCCGGGCCCGGCGGCGCAGGCCGTCGTGGCCGCGACGGCCGACGTGCTGGCCGCCGTCGTGCCCGCGAGCGCGGCCGACCCCCGGCACATCGCGGCGCTGGCGCTGGCCGAACCGGTGCTCAGGAACCAGGCGGTGGGCGAGCGGCTGCCCGCCACCGCCGCCGTGTCGGGCCTGCCGGACGCGGAGGGGCTGCGGCTGCTGGGCGTCGCCGCGCACGCGATCGGCGAGCCGGTCAAGGCCGTCGCGCTGCTGGGCCGGGCCGAGGCGACGTTGCGCGATCAGGGTCGCGCCGGCCCGCTGGCGCAGGTGCTCATCCTGCGGATGGCGAACCTGTGCCTGCTCGGCGACGGCGAGCGGGCGGCGCGGGCGGCCGAGGAGGCGCGCCTGGTGCTGGCCGGGACGCGGCAGCCCGGCTGGGCCGACGCCCTCACGGCGGCCGAGGCGGTCGCCGCCGGGCTGCGCGGCGACACCGAGCGGGCGCTGAAACTGGCCGCCAGGGCCGACGGGACGCGCCGCTTCGACCTGGTGGCGGGCGTCCGGCTGGCCAGGGGGCTCGGCTGGCTGGCCGCGGGCCGTCACGACCGGGCGCACGAGGAGTTGTGGCCGCTGTTCGCCAAGCCGATCGCGGCGCTGGGCAGGGAGGCGTTCTCCGCGGTGATCCCGTACGTGACCGCGGCGGTGCGGGCCGGCCGCCTGGAGGAGGCCAGGGACGTGCTGGCGAAGCTGGAGGACGTGGCCGGCATCGCCTCGGCGGCGCTGCTGCACGTGCAACTCCCGTACGCGCGGGCGGTGCTGGCCCCGGACGAGGCTGCCGGAGAGCTGTTCCGCGTGGCACTCGGCATGGACCTGGCCCGCTGGCCGCTGGTGCGGGCGGCCACCGAACTGGCTTATGCGGACTGGCTGCGCCGCCGGGGCCGCCTGCCGGAGTCCAGGACGGCGCGGGACGCGGCACGGGAGACGGCGCGCCGCCTCGGGGCCACGCTGTGGGCCGACCCCGGACGGGGCCGGCCGGGCGGCGCGGCCCGGTCACCGGCCGAGGACGTGCTCTCGCCGCGTGAGCTGCGGATCGCGGAGTTGGCCGCGGCGGGGCTGTCGAACCGGGAGATCGGCGCGCAGATCCACCTGTCGGCGCGCACGGTCGGCTCGTACCTGTCGGGGATGTTCCGCAAGCTCGGCGTGACCGCGCGGGGCCAGCTCGCCGCCCGCCTGAGGGAAGCGCTGCGGTGACTCGCGGCCTGACACCGGGCGTCCGTCGCCCTGCATCAGGCCAGGAGCGCGCGTCTCACGAGGTCAGGCGAGCGGCCGGATGGGGCGGCCGCGGTTGAGTTGGCCGCCCCCGGTGCCCCACCTCGTTGCATTCGGCGCAACTGGCGGCGACCCGCGTCGGAGGCCAGTAGGGACGGTCGAGCGGATAGCACGGGAAAATCGGCGGCGGCGGACCGGCCGACGGCGACGACATCCGCTCAGTACGCGGAGTAGATCATCACTTCGTCGATCGACCAGTACCTGTCGCCCGTCCCGGTCTGCGTGATCCGCACGTACCTGGCCTGCTGCGGGGGCACGCTGATGGCCTGCTTCCAGCCGAAGCCGCGCCCGGAGTCCGCGGTCGTCCAGGTGAGGCCGTCGGCGGAGAGCTCCAGCCGGTAGCCGCGCGGGGCGTCGTAGCGGCGGTCGCCGGGGGTCTGCACGGTGACCAGGGCGACGGTGCGCTGGGCGCCCAGATCGATGCGGTACCACTGGCCGGGCGTCTGGTCCGCGCCGGTGTTCCAGCGGGTGGCGGGATCGCCGTCGATGCCACCGGCCGGCGTGCCGGTGGGGCCGGTCGCCGAGGCGGTGGCGGTCCAGCCGGTCCTGCCGACGGGCACGGGGTCGAAGGTGCCCAGGCCGCCGGAGTACTTGGTGACAAGCGCGGCCAGCCGGTCGTTCCTGGTGAAGGTGCTGGTGTCGAAGCGCCGGAGCTTGCGGGCGAACGTGGCGGAACCGTCGCTGTTGATCACGGGGACGGGCGCGGACCTGTCGTAGTAGACGCCCCAGAACCGCTGGTCGTCGGCGTCACCGCCCCTGACCTTGTACGTCCAGCTCGTCCAGGACTGCCGCTGGGCGTTGATCCCGGCCATCCAGCGGGCCCACACGTCGTCGTAGGAGTACAGGGAGTACTCCCCGAACAGGACGGGCACGCCCGGTGAGGCGAGCCGGCCGGGCAACTGGCCGAGTTCGTTGGAGACGAGCCAGTCCTGCGCGTTCCAGTCCTCGGGCTGCCCCTGCTGCATGGCGTACGGGTGGAGCTGGTACATCACGTTGGTCCAGCCATGGGTGGCGGGCGGGGCGATGCGGTCGTAGCCGAAGAACGCGCCCATGACGATGACGTGGTCGGGGTCGACGGCGCGGACGGCGTCGTAGAGCCGGTCGTAGTAGGCGCTCTTGGCGGCGACGTCGTCGGCGTCCTCGTCCTGGTCGATGAGCGGCTCGTTGATCAGGTCGTAGCCCGCGACGGCCGGGTTGCCCCGGTAACGGGTGGCGATGGCCTCCCAGACGTCCCGCACCCGGTCCTGGTGGGCCTGGGTGCCCCAGAAGCCGTTGGGGTTGGGGCCGATGCGGCCGCAGCTCGCCCACGGGCAGCCGCCGCCGGGCACGGTGTGCAGGTCGATCAGGGTGTAGATGCCGCGCTCGGCGAGCTGGTCCACCGTCCAGTCGATCCTGGCCCAGGGGTCGGGTTTCCAGGTGCCGTCGGTGTTGAGCAGGGTCGTCCAGCCGATGGGCAGGCGGACGAGGTTCAGCCCGAGGGCGTCGATGCGGTCGAGGTCGGCCTCGGTGATCCAGGTGTCGCGGTGGGCGTCGCGCACGGCCTCGCCGCCGGCGGCGCCGAAGCGCTGGTCGAGGGTGAGCTGGAGGCCGTGGTCGTCGTTGTGCAGCCCCACCGACAGCTCGCCGACGGACCACCACCTGTCGCCGCTCCCGGTCTGCACGACGCGGACGTAGCGCCCGCCGGCGGCGGGGAAGCTGATGTTGGTGGCCTTGACGGTGCCCGTGCCGGTGGCGACCTGCCGCCAGATGGAGCCGTCGTCGGAGAGGCGGACGGCGTAGCCGCGCGGGAAGTCGCCTTCCCAGGCGGCGTTCTTCTGCCCGTCGAGGGTGACGTTGTTGATCGTCATCCGGGCGCCCAGGTCGAGCTGGACCCACATGCCGGGGGCCTGGTCGGCGCCGCTCTTCCAGCGGGTGGCGGGGTCGCCGTCGAGCATCAGGGGGACGTCCACGCCCTGCGAGGCGGTGACGGTCCACTGGCCCCGGTCGAAGGAGGCCGCGTCGTTGAACACGTTGAGCTCGCCGACCGCCCACGCCTCCCCCGCCGCGCTCCCGGTCTGCCTGACCCGGACGTGACGGCCGGTGACGGGGGTGAAGGAGGCCGTGGTGACCGGGCTCGCGGCGCTGCCCGCGCCGCTCGCGACGCCCGTCCAGGAGGTGCCGTTCGAGGAGACCTCGACGGTGTAGGCGCGGGCGTGGCCGCCGGCGGCGAGTTCGGTGTGGTTGAAGGTGACGCGGTTGAAGCGGGAGACGGCCCCGAGGTCCACCCGCAGCCATTCGGCGCCGGTCTGCGGGGCGCCGGTGGACCAGCCGGTGGCGTCGTCGCCGTCGAGGGCGAGCGCGGCGTTCCCGGCGGAGGCGGTGGCGCTCCAGCCGGTCCGGTCGAGGGCGAACTCCCCGAGGGGCGACATCCAGTCCTCGGGGGCGAGCCAGCCGCCGAGGTTGGTGCCCCGGAGCGCGACGGTCGCCCCCGTGCCCGAGTCGTTCTTCAGCACCGAGCCGCTGACCTTGAGGAAGTCGGTGGCGTCGAAGGCGGCCGCGGGCTGCGCGGTCGTCACGAGGGTCGCGGCGGTGACAACGACGGCCAGGGCTGCGGCGGGCCGGCGACGATCCATGTTCACCCTCCTGGATCAGGTCTCACTCGTGATGGTGAACGCTTGCGCCGACTTTGTCTACGACTTAGCCTAAGCCCTGTCAAATAAGCGGCAGAGGGGTCGCCGTCATGGACGCGAAGCCCGGAGCACAGCACCGTCCCGGCGTACGCGCCTTCCCCGACACCTTCACCTGGGGGTTGTCGTCGGCGGCGTACCCGAGCGAGGGCTCCGCGGGCCGGGGCGCGTGCAGTTGGGACGCCTTCCGCCGCGCACACGGCACGGCCCGCGACGAGCACACCGGCGACCACCGCCGCTGGGAGTCCGACCTCGACCTGCTCGCCTCGCTCAAGGTCGGCGGCTACCGGCTGTCGGTGTCCTGGCCACGACTGCAGCCGGACGGCCGGGGCGAGCTGAACCCGGAGGCAGTGCGCTTCTACCGGGCGCTGCTCAGCGGGCTGCGGGCCCGCGGCATCGAGCCGTACGTCACCCTCTACCACTGGGACCTGCCGGCCGCGCTCGAGGCGGAGGGCGGCTGGACTGAGCGGGAGACCGCCCTGCGCTTCGCCGAGTACGCCGGGCGGACGGTGGCGGCCCTCGGTGACCTCGTCACCCACTGGATCACCCTCAACGAGCCGTGGTCGTCCGCCTTCCTCGGCTACGGATACGGCACGCACGCCCCCGGGCGCACCGACCTGACGGCCGCCGTCGCGGCGGCGCACCACCTGGCCCTGGCCCACGGCCTGGCCACCGTGCGCATCCGCCGGGCGGACCCGGCCGCCAAGGTCGGGATCGCCAACACCGTCACCGACATCGTCGCGGCGAGCGACTCGGCCGCGGACCGCGCCGCCGCCGACCGGCTGGACGCGATCGTCAACCGCATCTTCCTCGACCCGATCTACCGTGGCCGCCACGACTCGCTCACGCTCGACTGCGTGGACCCGATGGGCCTGTGGGCGCTCATGCGCACCGGCGACCTCGACGTGATGAGCACGCCCGCCGACTTCGCCGGGATCAGCCACGGCCCCCCGCTGGTCGCCCGGCACGACCCCGCCGCCCCCTTCGGGGCGGCCGACCTGCCCGCCCCGGCCCATTC
>NZ_SSXE01000333.1 GCF_021699195.1 Nonomuraea sp. MG754425
GCCCCACTCCTCCCGCAACCCGCCCCTGACCAGGCTGTACGTCGAAAGCAGCGGCACCGTCAGGCAAAGGACCCTCATGATCACCCGGCGTGCGTTCCTCGCCGGAGGCGCCGGCCTGGGCGCGTCCGCGGCACTGGGGCAGGCCCCCGTGCGCGCGAGCGCCCGGCGCGCCCCGCTGGCCGACCCCTTCCGGCTGGGCGTCGCCTCGGGCGAGCCCACGCACGACGGCGTGGTGCTCTGGACCCGCCTGGCCACCGACCCGATCGCGCCCGACGGCCTCGGCGGCATGCCGGACCGCCCGGTGCCGGTCCGGTGGCAACTGGCCAGGGACGAGCACTTCCGGCACGTCGTCCGCCAGGGCGCCGAGACGGCCCGCCGCGAGGCGGCCCACAGCGTGCACGTCGAGCTCGACGGGCTCGACCCCGGCGCCGAGTACTTCTACCGGTTCCGGGCCGGCGGCGAGATCAGCCCCGTCGGCCGCACCCTCACCACGCCCGCCCCCGGCGTCCGGGGCAGGCCGCTGAACCTGTCGTTCGCCTCCTGCGCCGACTACCAGTCCGGCTGGTTCACCGCCTACCGCAGGATGGCCGAGGACCAGCCCGACCTGATCGCCTTCCTCGGCGACTACCTCTACGAGTACGGCGCCTACCGCCACCCGGTACGCGACCAGGCCGGCGGCGAGTGCCTGGACCTGGCCGGATACCGCCTGCGCCACGCCCAGCACAAGGCCGACCCGGACTCCATGCTCGCCCACGCCGCCGCCCCCTGGGTCGTGGTGTGGGACGACCACGACATCGAGAACGCCTGGGCCGGCGACGTGCCCGAGCAGCCCGGCCCGCCGTTCCTCCGGCGGCGGGCCGCCGCGTTCCGGGCGTACTACGAGAACATGCCGCTGCGCCGCGCCCAGCGGCCGGACGGGGCGGCGCTGCGGCTGCACCGCAGTGTCCGCTGGGGCGCGCTGGCCAACCTGCACCTGCTGGACACCCGCCAGTACCGCGACCCGTACGCCTGCACCGGCAGGGCCGGCACGGTCGGCCCCGGCTGCGCGGACCGCCTCGCGCCGGGCCGGACCATGCTCGGGCGGGAGCAGGAGGCGTGGCTGGACGAGCGGCTCAGGCGCTCGCGCGCCACCTGGGACCTGCTCGGCCAGCAGGTCTTCTTCATGCAGATGGACTGGATCAAGGGGGCGGAGGAGGGCTACTCCAACGAGGGCTGGGACGGTTACGTCGCCTCCCGCGACCGCCTGACCGCCGCCGTCGACGCCTACGGGCGCAACGCGGTCGTGCTCACCGGCGACGTGCACGCGCACTGGGCCGGCGAGATCAAGCGCGACCACCGCGACCCCGGGTCCGCGACGGTCGCCGTCGAGCTGGTCACGACCTCCGTCACGAGCGCGGGCGACGGCCGGGACGAGTACCCCGACACGCGGACCCTGCTGGCGGAGAACCCGCACGTGAAGTTCTTCAACGGCCGCCGCGGCTACGTGCGGACCCGGATCACCGACCGGGAGCTGCGGGCCGACTTCCGCGCGCTGGCCCACGTCACCGAGCCCGGCGCGCCCGCCCGGACCTGCGCGTCCTTCGTCGTCGAGGCGGGCCGTCCCGCGCTGAACCCCGTCTGAGACCGGGGGCGGCGTCAGACGTCCACGGGGCCGCCGCTGCGCCAGTACACGTTGCCCTCCCGCGACAGCAGGCACTCGTCCACCAGGTAGCGGCGCAGGGCCGCGTAGTCGTCGTGGAAGGCCCGCAGCGCGACGTTGACGTCCTTCTCCGGGTAGCGCACGCCGGGCTCGAAGACCGTGGCGATGTAGCGCAGCACCACGAGCCGCTTGTCCCGCCGCATCGTGGTGGTCGTCAGCCGCCCGTCCACGAGGAACGTGCGCAGCACCCGCTCCTCCGGGCTCAGCTCGCGCGCGGGCTCCGCGTGCGCGCGCAGCAGGTCGCGGAAGCGCTCCGGCGTGGCCCGCCACGCGCCGGACTCGTCGCGGGCCGCCAGGCCGCCGTTCTCCAGCTTCCGCAACGCCTTGGGGGACAGCTCACCGGGGGCCCCGAGCACGAGGGAGGCGAAGGTCTGCAACGTCTCCTCCTGGTAGAGCAGGCCCAGGACGCGTCTGATCTCCTCGTCGTTCACTCATACCATTTTGTCCCATGATCGCAGCACTGTTACTGGCGACCTCGATCGCCATCCCGACCAACTTCCTGCTGTACGAGAAGGAAGCCGCCAAGAAGGACGACAACCCGGAGACGACCTGGCAGGCCACCGGCAGGCGGACCGCCCCGCTGGTGGTGAACCCGTGCCAGCGGGCCGGGCTCGGCCAGGCGGGGCGCGTCCGGGCCAGGACGCTCGTCTACACGGCCTTGCCCGACTACTCCAAGTCGGAGCAGGTGGTGCTCTACTCGTCCGCGGCGGCGGCGAACCGGGCGCTGCGCGACCTTCAGGCCGCCGTACGCGCCTGCGGCAGCTCCGGTTACCGCTTCTCCGCCCGCGCGCTCGCCCTGGGCGACCGGGCGCTGTCGGTGACCGGGCAGGCGTACCAGGGCGGGCAGGCGGCCGTCGGCGGCGAGCGGGCCGTCGTGACCCGCCGCGCGAACGCCCTGATCCTCTACACGGTAGCGGGCGAGTGGGGCAAGCCCGCCAGGGCCGACTTCACGCGTCAGACCAGCGACACCAAGCGCATGCTCGCCAAAGTCTGCACCATCGCCGACTGCTAGAAGCGGGGAATGTCTCGATCTTGGGACATTGTCATGACACGACCCCGACGTTTCCCGGACGAAACTGAATTCAACAGGCCTGTGCCGGGGCGCCCTTGCCAGTCCGCTCCGGCACAAGGCTTGTCTCAACACGGTTCGTCGCGACCACGCGGCTCCCGGCCGCTAGAGCCGGTTGAGCCCCTGCACGTGCAGCACGGCGCGGCCCTCCTCGTCGGAGCCGGCCAGATCCACCTGGGCGTCGATGCCCCAGTCGCCGTCGCCGGCCGGATCCTTGATCGTCTGCCGCACCTTCCAGAACCCGCTCTCCTCCTCGATGCGCAGCAGCGCGGGCCCGCGCGCGTCGGCGTCGGTGAAGATCTCCTCGTGGTCGGCGTAGTACGCGTCGAGCGCCGCACCCCAGTCGACGTCGGGGGCCAGCTCCTCCAGCTCGTCCTCCTTCTCCAGCGCGCACAGCTCGGCCAGCCGGAACATCGCGTTGCGCACCAGCACCCGGAAGGCCCGCGGGTTGGCCGTGACCGGCCGCACCTTGGCCTCGAGCTGCTGCTGCTCCTCCAGCGCCGCCGCCGGGTTGGTGAGCTTCTCCCACTCGTCGATCAGCGAGGAGTCGACCTGGCGGACCAGCTCGCCCAGCCACTCGATGAGATCGACCAGGTCGTCGGTCTTGAGGTGCTCGGGCACCGTGCGCGACAGCGTGCGGTAGGCGTCGGCCAGGTAGCGCAGCACCGTGCCCTCGGAGCGCGCCAGCTCGTAGAACTGGATGTACTCGCCGAACGTCATCGCCCGCTCGAACATGTCGCGCACCACGGACTTCGGGCTCACCGTGTAGTCGCCCACCCACGGGTGGCCGCGCCGGTAGGTCTCGTAGGCCCCGAGCAGCAGGGTGTCGAGCGGCATCGGGTACATGACCTCGGAGAGCTGCTCCATGCGCTCCTCGTACTCGACGCCGTCGGCCTTCATCTGCGCGACGGCCTCGCCCCTGGCCTTCTTGAGCTGGGCCGACAGGATCTGGCGGGGGTCGTCGAGGATGGCCTCCACGATCGAGACCAGGTCGAGCGCGTACGACGGCGACTCGCGGTCGAGCAGGTCGAAGGCGGCCAGCGCGAACGTGGACAGCGCCTGGTTGAGCGCGAAGTCCTCCTGCAGATCGATCGTCAGCCGGGCCCGCCGGCCCTGCTCGTCGGGCTCGCGGAACTGCTCGACGATGCCGCCGGCCAGCAGCGACCGGTAGATCGCGATGGCCTGGCTGATGTGCCGCCGCTGCCACTTGCGGTCTTCGTGGTTGTCGGTCAGCAGGTGCTTCATCGCTTGGAAGCAGTCGCCGGGCCGGTTGATGACCGCGAGCAGCATGGCGTTGCTGACCTTGAAACGGGAGTTGAGCGGCTCGGGCTCGGCCTCCTGGAGCTTGGTGAAGGTGTCCTCGCTCCAGCCGACGAAGCCCTCCGGCGGCTTCTTGCGGGCGTAGCCGCGCCGCCGCTTGGGGTCGTCGCCGATCTTGGCCAGGGCCTTGGCGTTCTCGATGTCGTGCTCGGGGGCCTGGCAGGCGACGTAGCCGATGGTGTCGAAGCCCGCGCGGCCCGCCCGGCCGGCGATCTGGTGGAACTCGCGGGCCCGCAGCCGGCGCACCTTGTTGCCGTCGTACTTCGACAGGGCCGTGAACAGCACCGTGCGGATCGGCACGTTGACGCCCACGCCCAGCGTGTCGGTGCCGCAGATGACCTTCAGCAGCCCGGCCTGGGCCAGCCGCTCGACCAGGCGGCGGTACTTCGGCAGCATGCCGGCGTGGTGCACGCCGATGCCGTGGCGGACCAGCCGCGACAGCGCCCGCCCGAACCGGGTGGTGAACCGGAACCCGCCGATCATGGCGGCGATGGCCTCCTTCTCGGCCTTGGTCGCCATGTTGATCGACATCAGCGCCTGGGCCCGCTCCATCGCCGCGGCCTGCGTGAAGTGCACGACGTAGACCGGCGCCTGGCCGGTGCTGAGCATCTCCTCGAGCGTCTCGTGCAGCGGCGTCATCCGGTACGAGTACACCAGCGGCACCGGCCGCTCGGCGTGCTTGACCACCGCGGTCTCCCGCCCGGTGCGCCTGGTCAGGTCGCGCTCGAACATCGACATGTCGCCGAGCGTGGCCGACATCAGGATGAACTGCACATTCGGCAGTTCCAGCAGCGGCACCTGCCAGGCCCAGCCGCGGTCGGGCTCGGCGTAGAAGTGGAACTCGTCCATGACGACCTGGCCGATGTCGGCCGCCGCGCCGTCGCGCAGCGCCACGTTGGCCAGGATCTCGGCCGTGCAGCAGATGATCGGCGCGCCCGGGTTGACGCTGGCGTCGCCGGTCATCATGCCGACGTTCTCGGTGCCGAACACGGCGCACAGGTCGAAGAACTTCTCCGACACCAGGGCCTTGATCGGCGCGGTGTAGAACGTGCGCAGGTCGCGGGTCAGCGCGGTGAAGTGGGCGCCGGCGGCCACCAGCGACTTGCCCGAGCCGGTCGGCGTGGCCAGGATCAGGTTGTTGCCGGAGACCACCTCGATGAGGGCCTCCTCCTGGGCGGGATAGAGGGTGAGCCCTCGCTCGGCGTTCCAGGCTACGAACGCGTCGAAGATGGCGTCGGGGTCGGCGTCGATCTCTTCCGGCAGGCGGTCAACGAGTAGGCTCACACCCCTATCCTGCCGAAGTTTGCCGGGTGCTCGAACCCGGAGCGGGTGAACGGGGTCAGAGCGCGGGCCGTCTTGCGCGTGCCCGCGCTCTGACCCCGTTCACCC
>NZ_SSXE01000334.1 GCF_021699195.1 Nonomuraea sp. MG754425
CCCCTTGACCACACCGACAGGCGCCAGTTTGGCGACCTTCCTGGCCAGCCCCGCCAGCTCGCACGCCCCCACCACCGCGTCCACGTCCTTGTACGCCTGCGGCGTCTCCTCCGTCAGCCCCCGCGCCGACGCGCCCCGCACCGCGATGCCCGCCGCGTCGAGCTCGGCCCGCAGCCTGGCCGCCGTCGTGCTCCTGAGCGCCTGATGGCGGCTCATCCGCCGCCCCGCCCCGTGACAGGCGGACGCGAACGCGGGCCCGTCCGGCGCGCCGGCCAGCACGTACGAGCCCGCCCCCATCGAGCCGGGCACCAGCACCGGCTGCCCGACCGGGCGCAGGTCGGGCGGCAGGTCCTCATGGCCGGGCGGGAGCGCCAGGGTGGCGCCCTTGCGGTGCACGCACAGGCGGCGCGGACGTCCCTCGACGTGGTGGGTCTCCAGCTTGGCCAGGTTGTGCGAGACGTCGTACAGCAGGCGCAGGCCGCCGTCCCCGGTGGCGCGCTCGAAGGCGCGGCGGGCGGCCTGCCCGAGGAGTTGCCGGTTGGCCCGGCCGTAGTTGGCGGCGGCGGCCATCGCCGACAGGTACGCCCGGCCCTCGGGCGAGGAGACCGGCGCGCAGGCGAGCTGCCGGTCGGGCACGCTGATGCCGTACCTGGTCATGGCCGCCTCCATGGCCCGTACCGAGTCGGTGCACACCTGGTGGCCCAGGCCGCGGGAGCCGGTGTGGATGAGCACGCAGACGCGGCCCGGCCACAGCCCGTACGCCCGCGCGACGTCCTCGTCGAACACCTCGGAGACCGCCTCCACCTCCAGGAAGTGGTTGCCCGAGCCCAGGCTGCCGACCTGCGCGAACCCGCGTTCCCTGGCCCGGACGCCGATCGCCGACGGATCGGCGTCCGCGACGGCGCCGTGGTCCTCGCAGCGCTCCAGGTCCTCGGGTTCGCCGTGGCCGCGCTCGACCGCGTACCGGGCGCCGCCGGCCAGGATCTCCTCCAGCTCGGACCGGCCGCGCAGGTGCCACACCGCGCCCTTGCTCATCCCCCGGGGGACGAGGGCGTCGAGGGCGTCCATGAGGGCGTCCAGGCGCGGGCGCAGTTCGTCGAGGTGCAGGCCGGACAGCAGCAGCCGGACCCCGCAGGAGATGTCGAAACCCACCCCGCCGGGCGAGACGACACCGTCGAGCTCGACGTCGGTGGCCGCCACGCCGCCGATCGGGAACCCGTACCCCCAGTGCATGTCGGGCATCGCGTAGGACGCCTCGACGATGCCCGGCAGCGCGGCCACCGCCGCCACCTGGCCCAGCGCCTGGTCGGCGGCGAGGTCGGGCAGCAGGTCGGCGGTGGCGAACACCACGCCGGGCACCCGCATCGGCCCTTCCGGGTCGATCCGCCACCGGTACGGCGTCTCCTCCACCAGCCTCGTCATCGCTCGCCCCCTCCCCTCCCCCGGCTACCCTGCGGCGCTGCCCGCATGCCCCGGCGCCGGGGCATGATGGCGGGACGGTGCGCATCGAAACGCCGTGGGGCCCCTGGGACGCCGCGCCGCTCGGCGAGGTCGTCGCGCTGCGGCCGTGGGCCGCCCGCTGCCGACGATCCTGGGTCACGTGCTCCACGAACGGGGTGATGCACCGACGCGATCAACCGGCTGGGTCGCGGCCGGCAGGCCCGGCGTTCGCCGAGCCTGCCAGAACCCACGCCATGGCCGAGGTCAGGTGCGGACCACCGCGACGGGGCAGTGGGCGTGGTGGAGGACGCTGCGGCTGACGGAGCCGAGCAGCATGGAGCCGATGGCGCCGCGGCCGTGTGAGCCCGCCACGAGCAGGTCGGCCCGGCGGGAGGCGTCGGTGAGGGCGTCCACGGGGTGCGCCTCCCGGAGGTCCTCGACCACCGTCACCTCCGGGTACTCCTCCCGCAGCGGAGCCAGCCGCTCGCCCAGCAGACGGCGTCCGGCCGCGCGGATCTCGTCCACGTCGTACGAAGCCTCGGGCACGTACGCGGGCACGGGAAGCTGCCAGGAGTGCACGGCCCGCAGCGTGCCGCCACGCAGCCGCGCCTGCCGGAAGGCGTGGTCGAGCGCGGGGGCGCACTCGGGCGAGTCGTCCACCCCGGCCACGATCTCGCCGTGTTCCGGCCCCTGTTCCCCGCGCACCACCACGACGGGGCAGCGGACGTGCCCGGCCACGTGCATGCCGACCGAGCCGAGCAGGGCGCCCGCGAACCCGCCGAGCCCGCGGCTGCCCACCACCAGCTCCGTGGCGTCCTTGGCCTGGTCGCGCAGGACGGCGGCGGGCGCGCCCTCGGCCTCCTGGGTGGTGACGACGACGCCGGGCCGGCGCTCGTGCACGAGCGCCTCGGCCTCGCGCAGGATCTTCCGCCCCGCCTGGACCAGGGGGTCCGGCAGTTCCGGGTCGGCGGATCCGACCATCTGGTACGGCGTGCCGTCCACGGCGTGCACGATCCGCAGCGGCTCGTCCCTGCGGGAGGCGTCACCTGCCGCCCACTCCACGGCGGCGTGCGAGGCCACGGAACCGTCGGCTCCTACGATGATCATGTCGTCCTCCTTCGTCCTTCCCATCGCACCTCGTCCACGCCGCCGATGCCAGGGCCGGAGGTCGTTCGCGGGGAGGACGAAGGACCCTGAGGCGAGTTCGGGCACGTCCGTGCGCGAGGGGAGTCTTCGGGACAGACGGGACACCCGCCGAGGCGACCAGGGGCCCGGCCCGGCCGACCGGGCGCTCCATCTGGCCTTCGTGACATCGTGACTGCCGGTCACCGCCACCGATCCGCCGCCGGCCGGAGCCGCCGTGGGGATGGGATCTTCCGCGCCTCGGCGGGTGTCCGTGTTCATGATCCCGGGACGGCGTCCACACGCCGTAGAGCCGTTGGTCCTCGTACCGGACGGACTTTCGCCCCATGGGGACGGGTGGGAGCTCAGTCCTCGGGGACGCCCGCCCGGCGGGCGGCGGCGATCACCCGTGTCAGGGACTCGTGCAGGCCCTGCAGCTCGTCCAGGCTCATGCCGAGCCGGGCCACGATGGCGGGCGGGATCTTCTCCGCCTGCGCCCGCAGCGCGCGGCCGGTGGGGGTGAGGGTGACGGCGAGGGCGCGCTCGTCCTTGCTGCTGCGCTCACGGCGGAGGTAGCCGAGCGCCTCCAGCCGCTTGAGCAGCGGGGACAGCGTGCCGGGGTCGAGCTGGAGCAGCTCTCCCAGCTCCTTGACCGACAGCGGCTCGTCCTGCCAGAGCGCGAGCATGACGAGGTACTGCGGGTGGGTCAGCCCCATCGGCTGGAGCAGCGGCCGGTACAGCGCGATCACGCTGCGCGAGGCGACGCTGAGGGCGAAGCACACCTGGCGGTCCAGCGCCAGGAGATCTGTCGCCTCTGTCACAGGCTCCATCGACGCGCACCTCCATCACCCTCTGGTAGCTTACTTGGTGTACAAACTATTAGCCTACAAACAGTTGCCGTGCAAACGACTGGCGATGGAGGACTTCCCCGTGTTTCACCGCAAGCCGCTGGAAGAGCGCATCGCCGAGCGCCAGGCCAAGTTGCCCCCGCTGAAGGAGGGCAAGCACTTCGAGCACGGGCCGGCCAAGTTCGTGTTCGTGTCGCTGCTCACCATCGTGGTGCTCGTGCACGTCGTCGGACTGGCCGTCGTCATGCACTTCTACTCCTGACGGCCCACGCCCGGCGGCGGCCTCAGCGGCGGCGGCAGATCATCAGCTCGGTGGTGGGGCTCTCCCGCAGCAGGCGGACGAGGCGGCGCTCGAGCGGGTGCAGCAGCGATCCGGCCAGGCCGCCGGTCCGCTCGTTCAGGGTGACCGCGCGCAGCACCCCGCCCCACAGCTTGCGCCAGACGGGCGACGCGTCGACCTGGGCGTTCATGAGCACGAGCATCGGCATCCGGCGCATCACGTCGAACCCGGCGTCGTCGAGCGCCTTCGTGATCCACGGGAGCGTGTGGTTGACCTGGTGGTCGCCGCGCTGCTCGGGCCGGCGCAGGAAGTTCTCCGACAGCACGAAGATCCCGCCGGGACGCAGCGCCTCGCCCACCGAGCGCAGCGCGGCCCGGTAGCGGGTGTCGTCGGTGATGTGGAAGAGCATGTCCATGGCCGAGACCGCGTCGAACGAGCCCGGTTCGAGCACGTCACCGGGCTCGGCGATGTCCAGCTCGTGGAACTCGACCTCCGGGAAGCGCCCGCGCAGCCGCTCCACCGCCGCCGAGGTGAGGTCGCAGCCGACGATCGACTTCACGCCCAGCCCCTGCCAGCGGCGCACGTAGAAGCCCGTGCCCGAGCCGACGTCGAGGACCCGGGACTCCGGCAGGCGCAGCGGCACGGTCGCGACCTCGCGGTCGAAGACCTCCGCGCGGACGCGGTAGATCCACGTGTTGAAGGCCCGGCCGAGCGCCGCGTAGCCGACGCCGCTCTCGGTCCAGTCGGACTGCAGGCGCTTCTCCCAGAAACCTTTGAGTTCACCATGCGTCTTCATCCACGCAAGGTTAACGGTAAGGACGCCGGGCCGCCCGCAGTCAGACGATCTCGACGTGGTCGAGCTCGGCCCAGCGGGTGTGATGCTGGAAGCGCACCGTGTTCCAGCCCTTCGACAGCGGCAGCGAGGCCGTGACCCGCCGCCAGACGTCCCAGCCGTGCTGGGGGTAGCCGAGGGTGAAGACGGTCGAGCCGTTCACGGTCACGGTGTGCTGCGCGTCGCCGTAACCGGCCGCGTAGGTCACGAGCGCGGTGTACCGGCCGGCGCGCGGCGCGTACACGCGGAGATCGACCCAGCTATCGGCGTGGTCCAGCCCGGCCACGACCGCGCCCTGCGACGCGCCGGCGGCCCCGGGACGGACGCGCGCGTTGCTGACCACCCCGGCCTCCGCCTCGTAGCGGATCCGGCGGTCGGCCGCGTCCCCCGCCGCGGGCGCGGCGTCGAGGGTGCGGCTGCCGTGGAAGGTCTCGCCCGTGACGCGGTAGTCGTGCGCGGCCTCGCCGGCCCGGTGAAGGGGGCCGACGTCGAGGGTGTCGGCGACGGTCCAGACACCGTCGATCTGCTGCTGGACGACGTAGGCGAACTCGTTGAAGTCCCACGCCGAGGAGATGAACGTGTTGACCACGGCCAGCGAGCTCTGGCCCACGGTCACGGAGGGCGGCAGGTCCAGGCGCTGCTCGGCCCAGCCGTCGACGTCGTCACGTAGCGGCTGCCACTCCCCGGCCGGGGAGCCGTTCACGCTGACGGCGGCGCGCTGCCGGTCGATCCCGGCGTCGAGGCGGCGGACCAGCCGTACGGGCGCGCCGCCGGGGTCGATCCGCACGGTGAACCGGCTCGACCCGCCGGGGCCGAACGCGCGGCCGTCGTCGGTGACCCGTCCGCGGCCCATCCAGGCGGTGACGCCGCCGGCCACGGCCAGCCCGACGCCCAGCGCCGACACCACCACCGCCCACCGCCTCCCTTTCCGCC
>NZ_SSXE01000335.1 GCF_021699195.1 Nonomuraea sp. MG754425
CCCCGCCCCGTCGCGCCCCGGCCACGGCCCGCCGCCGGAGATCGACCTCGGCCCTTACACCCCGCGCGTCATGATCGGCGACCTGATCTACCAGCGCGCCCGCTGGCGCGTCCACCTGCCCGCGGCGCGCGGCGCGGACCCGTTCGACCGCTGGCTGGCCATCCACCGCCTGTGCCGCGAACGGGCCCTGCCCCGCCACGTCTTCGTCCACCATCCGGCCGACCCCGGCCCCTTCCACGTCGACTTCTGCGACCCCTTCGCGGTGGAGGACCTTGCCCGGCACGACCCGGCCGAGGTGCTGGTCACGGAGCTGCTGCCCGCCCCGGGGCGGCTCTGGTGGCGGGTGGACGGCCGGGAGCAGTGCGCGGAGCTGCGCCTGGCCTGCCGGGTCGGGCCGGCGCCCCGATAATCGGTTGCCCGGCCGCGGACCGTCCTGATGTACTTCGCGGCGGAAGCCGCCCGCCGACCGGAGGAGAGCCACGATGGCTGAAGCGTTCATGACCTCTCAGCTCGATGACTTCTCCGATGTGAAGGGCATGACGCTTCTTGAGATCGTCCGATCCAGGGACCTCATCATCACCTGACCGATCCGTCGCGCGCCTGCTGCGCCCGAAACCGCGCCAGACGGCGGCGCTGGCCGCGGCTATCGCCGCCGCCACCGCGTTCCCGCTCGCCGCACCCCAGGTGACCAGGCAGTTCGTCGATGACGCCGGCGGCGGCGCGGGCCTGCGCCACCTGACGCTGATCGCGCTCGGCTACCTCGCGCTCGCCGTGGCCGGCCAGGCGGCCCGGACGGTGACCGCGTGGCTGGCGAGCAGGCTCGCCTGGGACGGCACCGACCGCCTGCGCGAGCGCCTCACCGAGCACGCGCTCGGCCTCGACCTGGCCTTCCACGGCCGCCACACACCCGGCGAGCTGATCGAGCGGGTGGACGGCGACGTCGTGGCGGTCGCCGACTTCGTCGTGGCGTTCGTGCTGGACGTCGTGGCCGGCGTGCTGCTGCTGGCCGGCGTGCTCGTCGTCGTCTGCACCGTGGACTGGCGCATCGGGTGCGCGCTGCTGGCGTACTGCGTCGTCGTCGGGTACGGCATGGCCCGCGCGCAGCGGCTGGCCGTGCCGTCGGCGGCGCGTTCCCGCGCGGCGAGCGCCACGTTGGTCGGCATGCTCGAAGAGCGCCTCGCGGGCGTCGAGGACATCAGGGCGAACGGCGCCGGCGAGCACACCGTGCGCCGCTTCCACCAGGTCAGCGCCGCACTCTTCCGCGCCGAGAACCGCGACGCGCGCATCGGCACCATGCTGCTGGCCGGCACCTCCGTGGCCTTCGCCGCGGGCACCGCCGTCATGCTGGGGCTGGCCGCGTGGGCCGTCGAGGCCGGGACGCTCACGGTCGGCACCGCCGTGCTGCTGTTCCAGTACACGCTCATGGTGCGGGCCCCGTTCGAGCGGCTGATCGACCAGATCAGGCGGTACCAGTCGGCCCTGGCCGGCCTGGCCCGCATCGCGGCCCTGCTCGCCGAGAAGCCCGCGCTGACCCCCGGCACCAGCCCGCTGCCCGCCGCCGGGCCGCTCGGCCTGCGCGTCGAGGGCGTCGGGTTCTCCTACCCGGACGACGGCGAGCAGGTGCTGTCCGGCATCGACGTGACGCTCGCGCCGGGCGAGACGCTCGGCCTGGTCGGACGCACCGGCAGCGGCAAGACCACCCTGGCCCGGCTCGTGCTGCGGCTGCACGATCCGGTCGAGGGTCGCGTCCGTGTGGGCGGGGTGGACCTGCGGGAGGCCGACCCGCGCTCGTTGCGCGGCCGGATCGGCATGGTCACCCAGGACGTGCAGCTCTTCGCGGCCAGCGTGCGCGACAACCTGACGCTGTTCCGGCCGTCGCCGGGCGACGAACGGTTGTGGCAGGCGCTGGAGCACGCCGGTCTCGGCGAGTGGGCGGCCGGGCTGCCCGACGGGCTCGACACCGAGTTGCGCGGCCTGTCGGCGGGGCAGGCGCAGTTGCTCGCGTTCGCGCGGGCGTTCCTGTCCGACCCGGGGCTCGTCGTCCTCGACGAGGCGTCCAGCCGGCTCGACCCCGCCACCGAGCGCCGCATCGAGGACGGCATGAGCCGCCTGCTGCGCGACCGGACCGGAGTGATCATCGCGCACCGGTTGTCGTCCCTGTCGCGGGTCGACAAGATCGCGGTGCTCGACCACGGCAAGATCGTCGAGTACGGCCGCCGCGCCGACCTCGCCGCCGACCCGGACAGCCGCTTCGGGCGGCTGCTGGACCTCGCGGGGGTGCGCCGATGACGCCGGTGATGCGGGTGGCGACCCGGCTGGCCGCGTTCGACCTGCGACGGTACCTCGTCGGGGCGCTGCTGTGGCTGCCGGTCCACGTGCTCCCGCTGGCCGGCGGGCTCGTCCTGCAGCGGGTGTTCGACCAGATCAGCGGGCACGAGCCGGCCGCCCTGCGGGCCACGCTGTGGTGGTGCGCGGCGTTCGTGGGCGTCGAGCTGGTGCGCGGGGTGGTGATCGTCGTCGCCTGGACGTACGGCGTGTACTGGTGGTGCGCGGCGGCGACCCTGCTGCGCTCCAACGTGCTGCGCTCCGTGCTGACCGCGCGCGGGCCGGCCGCGGCCCGGCTGCCGCACTCCCCGGGCGAGGCCGTCGCCCGGCTGCGTGACGACGTGGCCGACACGGTCGACTTCACCGACGAGAGCGTCAGCCTCATGGGCACCACGCTGTTCGCCCTGGTGGCACTGCCGATCATGGCCTCCGTCGATCCCGTGATCACGCTGGTGCTGGTGCTGCCGATGATCGCCGTCGGGGTGCTGAGCCGGAGCCTGCGGCGGGTCATCGCCCGGCTGCACGGGCGGGCCAGGCGGCTGGGCGCGGCCGTGACGGCGTACGTGGGGGAGGTGTTCGGCGGCGTGCTCGCGATCAAGACCGCCGGGGCCGAGGCCGCGGCGCTGGAGCGGCTGCGCGCGCACAACCGGCGGCGGCGCGCGGCGGCCGTACGCGACCGGATGGCCACCGACCTGCTGGACGCCACGACCACCACGACCGTCGAGCTCAGCATCGGGCTCGTGCTGCTGCTGGCCGCGCCCGCCATGCGCGGCGGCGACTTCACCGTGGGCGACCTGGCGCTGTTCACCAGCTACATCGGCTGGCTCACCGCCCTGCCCCGCTCGATCGGCACGATCCTCTACCGCCTGCCGCAGGCGGCGGTGGCCACCGAGCGGCTGAGCGCGCTCATGGCCCCGCACGAGGACGCCGCCACCCTGGCGCGGGGCGACGGCGTCTGGCTGCACCGCGACCCGCCGCCCGCCCCGCCGCCGCCCCGGCACTCCGGGCCGCTGCGGGTGCTCGAAGCGCGCGGGCTGACCGTGCACGGCCTGCTGCACGACGTGGACGTGCGGCTCGAACGCGGCTCGTTCACCGTCGTCACGGGAGCGGTCGGGGCGGGCAAGACCACGCTGGTCCGCGCCCTGCTCGGCCTGCTGCCCCTGGACGCGGGCACGATCGTGTGGAACGGCACGCCGGTCGCGGACCCGGGCACGTTCCTCGTCCCCGGCCGCGCGGCGTACGCCGGGCAGGTGCCCCGGCTGTTCTCGGCGACGTTGCGGGAGAACCTGCTGCTCGGCCGGCCCGAGAGCGACGACGACGTCCGGCGGGCGCTGGAGCTGGCGGCGTTCGAACGGGACCTGGCCGAGCTGCCCGACGGGCTCGGCACGGTCGTCGGGCCGCGCGGGGTGCGGCTGTCCGGCGGGCAGGCGCAGCGCGTCACCGCCGCCCGCGCCCTCGTCCGCGACCCCGACCTGCTGCTGGTGGACGACCTGTCGTCCGCGCTGGACGTCGAGACCGAGCGGCTGCTGTGGGAGCGGATCGCCGGCGACGGGCCCCCGACGGTCCTGGTCGTCTCCCACCGGCAGGCCGCGCTCGAACGCGCCGACCAGGTGATCGTGCTGGACGGGGGCCGCGTCGCCGGGCGCGGACGGCTGCCCGACCTGCTGGCGCACTGCCCGGAGATGCGCCGGTTGTGGCACGCCGAGCTGGTCACGGAGGCGACGGAGGACCGGGCCGGCGCGGAGTGACCTGGGGCCCGCAGGCGGCGCAGGATCGGTGCGATCAGGGCGTGGCCCTGCCGGTTGCCCAGGCCCACGCGGCGATCGCGACCCGGTTCCTGGCGCCGGTCTTGCGCTGGACGGAGGCGATGTGGTTCTTCACGGTGCCCGGCGACAGGAAGAGCTCGGCGGCGATCTCGGCATTCGTCCGGCCCTGCGCGACCAGGGCCACGATCTCGTCTTCCCGCCCGGTGAGGACCACCTCGGAGGTCTCGTGCGTGCGGCCCTGCCGGCGCAGCAGCCGGACGGTGAGCTGCGGGCTGATGAGCACATCGCCGTTCAGCGCGGCCCGGATGGCCTCGATGAGCAGCGTGGGGCCGGAGCGTTTGAGGATGAACCCGGCGGCGCCGTGCCGCAGCGCGGCGTGGACGTACTCGTCCAGCCCGAAGGTGGTGACGACCACGACGTGGATGCCGGTGCCGGCCAGGGCACGGGTCACCTCGATCCCGTCGGCTCCGGGCATGCGGATGTCGGCGAGCACCACGTCCGGCCTGATCGTCCTGGCGGTGTCGATCGCGGTGCGCCCGTCGGCGGCCTCGGCCACCACGGTCATGTCGGGCTGGGCGTCGAGGATCAGGCGGAAGGCGCTGCGGATGCCTTCCTGGTCGTCGGCGACGAGGATGCGGGCGCTCATTCCGGTGATTGTGCCAGTGGCAGGCGGGCGGTCAGCGACCACCCGCCGGGTACGGCTTCCGCGATCAGCTCACCGCCCTGGATCTGGACGAGCGAGCCCAGGGAGGGCAGGCCGGTGCCGCCACGCCGGGCGCGCGGGGCGCCGGCCACGCCGTCGTTGGTCATCGTGACCTCCAGGACGCCGGACGAGACGCCGAGGCTCAGGTCCACGCGTGCGGCCTGCGGGGCGTGCCGCCGGATGTTGGTCAGTCCTTCGATCACGATCCGGTAGGCCAGCGCCGCGGTCTCCGGCGGGACCGCCGGAGACGGATCCATCCGCAGGTCGACCCGCGCCGGGCCGGCGGCGGCGAACCGTTCGGCCGCCTCCCGGATGCCGTCCAGGTCACCGCCGGGGGCGAAGGGGCGGTCGTGGTGCAGCATGTCCAGCGTCCGGTCCAGCATGGACAAGGCCCCCTGGCCCGCGGCCTCGACGCGCTCGAGCGCCCGCAGGGGATCGCCCGCCACGCGGCCCGCCTGGGCGTGCGCCACCATCTCGCTGATGTCGTGCGCCAGATAGTCGTGCAGGTCCCCGGCGAGTCGCAGCCGCAGGGCCAGACGGGAGTCGGCCACCGCGTGCTCCTGCCGTACGTCGAGAAAACGCAGGTAGCCGCCCACGGCCATGGCGATCAGCGCCCCCAGCCCCCAGAACGCGCA
>NZ_SSXE01000336.1 GCF_021699195.1 Nonomuraea sp. MG754425
GCTCACCTCCCCACCCCCAGACCCGCTCGCTGCCGCGCCCGCGGAGCGGCTCGTCGCCGTGGAGCGGATCGCGGCGACCGAGTGGAAGGCCGGACGGCCGGGACCCGGCTGTGTGCGCGGCGAGGTGCACGACGAGACCGCGTACGCGCTGGGCGGCGTGGCGGGGCACGCCGGCGTGTTCGCCACGGCGGACGACCTGCTGACCTTCGGCGAGGCGCTGCGGCGCGGCGGCGGGCCGATGCTGCGCCCCGCGAGCGTGGCCGAGATGACCCGCGACCAGGGCGCCGGGGGCGCGCCCTTCCGGCACGGGCTGGGCGTGCGGATCGGCGACCCGGGCTTCGCCGGCCCGCTGGGCGACGGCGCGTACGGGCACTCGGGTTTCACCGGCACCTCGCTGGTGATCGACCCCGCCCGGCGGCTGACCGCGGTGCTGCTGACGAACGCCGTCCACCCCGTGCGGGGCCGGGACGGGATCAAGGAGCTCCGTCAGGCGGTGGCTTCGGAGGCCCTGCGCCTGGTTGACCTCACCCGTTGACGCGGGGTAATTGCCAGACCACAAATAGCTTATTGCTCGTGCTCGAAATTGTGTGTGAAGGTACCGAAAGAGACAGCCGTGAGAAGCGGGACGTCTTTAAGGTTCCTTTTACCAGAAGGGCCTCGGGCATATGGGTCAACCTCCCTCGTCCCAGCGGAAACGCTTCTTCCAGCGATTTGCTGGAATGGGCAGATTCGGCATGGTCTGGAGCGGCCAGGTCGTTACCTTGGTCGGTAATTCCGTGCTCCGCTTTTCCCTGGTCATTCAGGCGTGGACCACCGACCACCAGGCCACGCAGGTCGTCGCGCTCTCCCTGTGCGCGGTGCTCCCCCAGATGCTGCTGAGCCCCACGGCGGGCGCGATCGTGGACCGCTGCCGCAAGCGCACCGCGCTGCAGCTCGCCGACCTCGGCGGGCTCGTGGCCGTGGCGGGCCTGGCGGCCGTCTACTTCCTCGGCGACCTGCACCTGTGGCAGGTCTACCTGACGGTCGCGCTGCTCGGGGCCTGCGCCGCCGTTCAGTTCCCCGCCCTGTCGTCGGCGGTGCCGCTGCTGGTCGGCAAGGAGCAACTCCAGCGCGCCAACGGGCTGCTGGCCACCGCCAAGAGCGTGGCCGACGTGGGCGGGCCCGCGCTGGCCGGGCTGCTGGTGGTCACCGGCGGCCTCGGCGCGGTGCTCTGGATCGACCTGGTCAGCTTCGCCGTGGCGCTGCTGACCGTCCGGCTGGTGCGGATGGACCGCGACCGGCCGGGCGCGGCGGGCACGCCCAAGCGGCTCGGCGCCGACTCGCTGGAGGGGCTGCGCTACCTGTTCGCCCGGCCGAGCCTGCGCGGGCTGATCCTCGTGTTCTTCACGGTGAACCTGGTGATGGTGTTCGGCTTCGCCGTGGTGCAGCCCATGATCCTGGCCAGGACCGGCAGCGACGTCTCCGTCCTGGCCAGTGTGAACGCCGGGATCGGCGTCGGCGGCATCGCGGGCGGGCTGCTGCTGGCCGCCTGGGGCGGCCCGCGGAACCGGGTGCGCGGCATGATGCTCGGCGTCGTCGGCATGTGCCTGAGCGCGCAGATCGCCATGGCCATGGTGGACGGCGTGGTGGCCTGGACCGCGGCCATCCTCGCCGGGGCGCTGATCATGCCGATCGTGAACGGCTCGATGCAGTCGATCATCCAGACGAAGGTGCCCGAGGACCGGCAGGGACGGGTGTTCGGGGCCGTCATGTTCGTCTCACAGATCTCCTCCCCGGTCGCGATGGCCTTCTCCGGGCCGCTCGCGGACCACGTCTTCGAGCCGCAGGCGGCGGCCGGCACCGGCCTGGCCGGGCTGCTGCGCCCCCTGGTCGGCGCCGGCCCCGGCAGCGGCATGGCCGCCATGCTGCTGATCGCCGGCCTGCTGGGCGCCGGCGCCGCCCTGTGGGGGCTGGCCCGCCGCGCCGTGCGGCACATCGACGTCCTGACGCCCGACCTCGAGAAGCAACCCGCGGGAGGCTGACATGACGACCAACCCCTTCGAGGACGAGAACGGCGCCTACCTGGTCCTGGTCAACGACGAGAACCAGCACTCGCTCTGGCCGGCCGACATCGGCGTGCCGGCGGGCTGGCGGGTGGCGCTGTCGTCGAGCCCGCGCGCCGCGTGCCTGGACTACATCGAGACGCACTGGACGGACCTGCGCCCGGCCAGCCTGACCCGGGAGTGACGGTGCGGGTTCACGAAGCCTTCGCGGCCCAGGCGGCGCGCACACCCGGCCGGACGGCGCTGATCTGCGGCCCCGAGCGCCTCACCTACGCCGAGCTGGACGCGCGCGCCGGCGCACGGGCGGCCGGGCTCCGCGACGGGCTGGGCGGCGACCTGGCCGGCCGCCTGGTCGGGGTGCGCCTGGAACGCGGTGTCGAACTGGTGGTCGCGCTGCTGGCGGTGCTGAAGGCCGGCGGCGCGTACATGGTGCTCGACCCGTCCTTCCCCGAGGAACGGCTGCGCGGCATGGCGGCCGACGCCGGGGCCGCCGCGGTGCTGTCCCCGGACGGCCTGGAGCCTTCGCCCGCCCCCGCCCGGCACGACGGCGTGGCCTGCGTGATGTTCACCTCCGGCTCCACCGGCCGCCCGAAGGGGGTCGCCGCGCCGCACCTGGCGATCACGGCCACGGTGACCGGGCAGGAGTACGCGCCGTTCGACACGGTGTGGCTGCAGTGCTCGCCGGCGTCGTGGGACGCGTTCGCGCTGGAGCTGTGGGGGCCGCTGCTGTCGGGCGGGACGTGCGTGCTGTACCCCGGCGCGCGGCCCGACCCGGTCGTGCTGGCGCGGCTGGCCGCCGAGCACGTGGTCCGCGCCATGTACCTGTCGAGCAGCCTGTTCAACGTGATCGTGGACGAGTGCCCGGACGCGCTGGCCGGGCTGCGCCACCTGATCGTCGGCGGCGAGGCCCTGTCGCCCGCGCACGTCCGCCGCGCCCTCGACCGGCATCGCGGGCTGCGCCTGCGCAACGGGTACGGGCCGGTCGAAGGCATGATCTTCATGACCACGCACGCCGTGGACGCGGCGGACCCGGCGGACGCGCCCGTGCCGATCGGCAGGCCGCTGCGGGGCAAGCGGGTGCACGTCCTCGACGCGCGGCTGCGGCCGGTCGCCGCCGGGCAGGTCGGCGAGCTGTACGCGGCCGGGGACGGGCTGGCGCTCGGCTACGCCGGGCGGTCCGGGCTCACCGCCGAGCGGTTCGTGGCCGACCCTTTTGGGGCTCCCGGGGAGCGGATGTACCGCACCGGCGACCTGGTGCGGCGCGGCCCCGGCGGGCGGCTGGAGTTCGTCGGGCGGGCCGACGAGCAGGTGAAGGTGCGGGGGTTCCGGATCGAGCCGGGCGAGGTCGAGGCCGTGCTGGCGGGGCACCCGGCGGTGGACCGGGCCTGCGTGGTGGCCAGGGAGGACGTGCCGGGCGATCGGCGGCTGGTCGCTTACGTGGTGCCGCGCGACGGCCGGGCCGCCCCCGGGCGGCCCCTCGACGGCGAGGCGTTGCGGGCGCACGCGGCGGCCGTGCTGCCGGACTTCATGGTGCCGTCGGCGTACGTGCCGCTGGAGTCGCTGCCGCTGACCGGCAGCGGGAAGCTGGACCGGGCCGCGCTGCCCGCGCCCTCGTACGGGCCGGCCGGGGCGGGCGCACCGCGCTCGGCGGTGGAGGAGGCGCTGTGCGGGCTGTTCGCCGAGGTGCTGCGGGTGCCGCGGGTGGGGGTGCGCGACGACTTCTTCGCGCTGGGCGGCGACTCGCTGACGGTGGCCCGGCTGCTCAGCAGGATCCACGCCGAACTGGGTGCCGAGGTGGGGGTCAGGACGTTGTTCGAGACGCCCACGGTGGCCGCCCTCGCCCGCCACGTCGGCCCCCTGACGGGGCGGGCTGAGGAGCCGGCGGTGACCGCCGGGCCCGCGGGGCGCGACGCCGTGCCGCTGTCGGCGGCGCAGCGCAGGTTGTGGTTCCTCGACCAGGTGGACGCGGGCGTGGCCTACAACATGCCCATGCTCGTCCGCCTGCACGGCCCCCTGGACGTGGCCGCGCTGCGCGGGGCGCTGGAGGACGTGGCGACCCGGCACGAGCCGCTGCGCACGATCTTCGGCGGGCACGACGGCGAGCCCGTCCAGCGGGTGGTGCCCGCCGGGGAGGCCACGCCGGGGTTCACGGTCGTCGAAGTGCCGGCCGCCGAACTGGAGCAGCGGGTCGCCGAGGCGGCCCGGTACCGCTTCGACCTGGAGGCGGAGCTGCCCATCCACTCCGTGCTGTTCGCGACGGGGCCGGGCGAGCACGCGCTGCTGCTGGTCATGCACCACATCGCCACGGACGGCTGGTCGCTGCCGCCGTTCATGCGCGATCTGTCCCTGGCCTACCGGGCGCGGCTGGACGCGACACCGCCCGCCTGGCCGCCCCTGCCCGTCCGGTACGCCGAGTACGCCGTGCGGCACCGGGAGCGGGCGGACGCCGTCGCGGACGCGGACCTGGCGTACTGGCGCGCGGCCCTGGCGGGGCTGCCCGAGTCGCCGGCGCTGCCCCGGACCTCGCGCGCCCCGGCCGGGACCGCCGCCGGGATCGTGGTCAGGCGTGTGGGGCCCGGATCGCACGCGCGGCTGGTGGAGCTGGGCAGGCGGCACGGGGCCACGCTGTTCATGGTGTTGCAGGCGGGGCTGGCCGTCGTGCTCGGACGGGCGGGCGCGGGGACCGACCTGCCCATCGGCGCGCCGGTCGCGGGACGGTCCGGCGGCCCGGTGGACGATCTCGTGGGGTTCTTCGTCAACCTGCTCGTGCTCCGTACCGACCTCTCGGGCGATCCCACGGCCGGTGAGCTGGTGGCGCGGGTGCGGACGGGCGACCTGGCGGCGTTCTCGCACCAGGAGACGCCGTTCGAGCGGGTCGTGCAGGAGCTGAACCCGGTCCGGCGTCCGGGGCGGCATCCGCTCGTGGACGTGGTGCTGGCGCTGCAGAACAACCTGCGCGCCGAACTGGCGCTGCCCGGCGTGGAGTCGCTGGTGGAGGTGGTCAGGACCGGGGCGGCCAGGTTCGAGCTGCTGGTGGACGTGACCGACGACCACCTGCCCGGCGGCGTGCCGGCGGGGATCGCGGTGACGCTGGAGTACCGCGTGGACGCCTTCGACCCGGCGCTGATGGAGTGGCTGGCCGACGCGCTGGTCCTGGTCCTGGACGGCATGACGGCCGCGCCCGGCGCACCCGTCTCCCTGATCGAGCTGCCCCCGGTGCCGCAGGCCCGGGACCACGACCCCACGGCCCCGCCGGAACCGCAGGCCGGGGAGCACGACCCCACCGCACCGCCGGG
>NZ_SSXE01000337.1 GCF_021699195.1 Nonomuraea sp. MG754425
GGGGGTTGGGTTGAATGTGCAGTATCGGTTCCATGATTTGATTCGGGTGTTCGCGGGTGAGCGGTTGTCGGAGGAGGAGACGCACGCCGATCGCATGGCTGCGCTGACCCGGCTGCTCAACGCCCTGCACGCGTTGAGCGAGGCCGCGCGCGTGCGCGAGTTCGGCCCCACCGGCGGGCCCGCCACCCTGCCCCGGATCGACGCGGAACTGCCCGCCGACCTGGTCGGCCGGCTCGTCGCCGACCCGATCGCGTGGTTCGATCGCGAACGCCCGGTCGTCATGGCCGGCATCCGCCAGGCCGTGCAGGCGGGGCGCGCCGAGCTGTGCTGGCGCATCGCGATGAACGCCGAACCCTTCTTCGAGCTGCGCGTCTACCTCGACGAGTGGCGCGAGATCCAGGAGATCGCGCTGGCTGCCGCGCGCCAGGCGGGCGACGAGCGCGGCCAGGCCGAGATGTTGTGCGTCAGGGGCGCGCTCGCGCAGACCGAACAGCGCTTCGACGACGCGCGCCGCGACTTCGAAGGCGCCCTCTCCCTGTTCGAGAAGACCGCGGACGTGTTCCAGATGGCCAAGGTCAGACGGGACCTGGCCTTCCTGGAACGCATGAACGGCCAGCTCGACGAGGCCGCCATGCACCTGGAACAGGCGCTGGCCATCTTCGTCGAACTCGGCGACCAGATCCTGGCCGCGCACACGCTCGACAACCTCGCCGCCATCCGCGCCGAGTGCGGCGACATCGACGACGCCAAGATCATGCTGGCCGAGGCCCTCGTCCGCGGCAAGAGCGGCGGCAGCAGGCGGGCGGTCTCCCAGATCCTGCACCGGATGGGCCGCGTGCACCTCCAGGCCGAGGAGTTCGCCCTCGCCGCGGGCGCCTTCGAGGAGGCGCTCACCATCGTCGAGGGCACCGGCGACAGCGTCGGCGAAGCCTTCGCCCTGCACGGGCTCGGCATCGCCCAGCTCCGCCGCGGCAAGATCGCCGAGGCCGAGCCGCTGCTCCAGCGGGCCTACGCCAAGGCGCAGAGCGCCCGCAACCGCCTGGCCGAGGCGCACTCCGTGGCCGGGCTGGGCGAACTGGCCATCACCATGAACCGGCCCGACGACGCGGCCGGCCGGCTGTACCAGGCCGTCGTGCTGTTCCAGCAGATGCGCGTGCCGCTGCGCGAGGCCCACGCGCTCATGATGCTGACCGGGGTCCAGCGCGCGTTGGGCGAGGAGGACGCGGCCAAGCGCGGGCTGGCCCGCGTCCAGGAACTCGCCGACGAGGTGGACGAGCGGGCGGCGCGCACGCTGCGCGCGCACCTCGAACTCCTCGCCACGTCACGATCCGCCTCCTACACCAGCTCGCTGTCCGGCAACGTCGGCTGACACCGCATAGCGCGAGAACATTTTCCGGCACCCCCTGCCTATTCTCGAGAAAAGCCACGTCCGGCCCGTCGCCGGAAAAGGCGAATTCAGGAGGTCCGCCGCGGTCGCGCGGCTTTTCGGGTGTGGCTGCGCCGAGATTCCAGGGAGTCTTTCGCCATGCCTCGAATTCGTGTTTCCAAGCCCAAGCCGCGGCCGTCGAGAGTGGAGCTGGACCTGCGTACGCCGTCGGGTCGCCGGCTGCCGTTCTAGCCGATCGCCGTTCTGAGGAGGTGGGCCAGTGGCCCGTCGTTTGTTCACGTCGGAGTCGGTCACGGAAGGCCATCCCGACAAGATCGCGGACAAGATCAGTGACAGCGTCCTGGACGCCATGCTGAAGCAGGATCCGGGCAGCCGCGTGGCCGTGGAGACGTTGATCACCACGGGGATGGTCCACGTGGCGGGAGAGGTGACGACCAAGACCTACATCGACATCCCGGGCCTGGTCAGGGAGCGCATCCTGGAGATCGGCTACGACTCCTCGCAGAAGGGGTTCGACGGGGCCTCGTGCGGGGTGTCGGTGTCGATCGGGACGCAGTCGCCGGACATCGCCCAGGGCGTGGACGACGCCTACGAGCACCGCGTCGAGGGCGTCGGCGACGAACTGGACCGTCAGGGGGCCGGCGACCAGGGGCTGATGTTCGGCTACGCGTGCACCGAGACGCCGGAGCTGATGCCGCTGCCGATCACGCTGGCGCACCGGCTCGCCCGCCGCCTGACCGAGGTGCGCCGCACCGGCGTGGTCCCCTACCTGCGGCCCGACGGCAAGACGCAGGTCACCGTGGAGTACGACGGCGACCGCCCCGTCCGGCTGGACACGGTGGTCGTGTCGAGCCAGCACGCCTCGGGCGTCTCCCTGCGGGACATGCTCGCTCCCGACCTGCGCCGGGAGGTGGTGGAGCCGGTCCTCGCCGAGGCGGGGCTGGCCGCCGAGGGGTACCGGCTGCTCATCAACCCGACCGGACGCTTCGAGGTCGGCGGCCCGATGGGCGACGCCGGGCTGACCGGCCGGAAGATCATCGTGGACACGTACGGCGGGATGGCCCGGCACGGGGGCGGGGCGTTCTCCGGCAAGGACCCGTCGAAGGTGGACCGCTCGGGCGCCTACGCGATGCGGTGGGTGGCCAAGAACGTCGTGGCCGCGGGGCTGGCCGACCGCTGCGAGGTACAGGTGGCCTACGCGATCGGCAAGGCGCACCCGGTGGGCCTGTTCGTGGAGTGCTTCGGCACCGAGCGGGTGCCGGTCGGGCGCGTGCACGACGCCGTCCGGGAGGTCTTCGACCTGCGCCCGGCGGCGATCATCCGGGATCTGGACCTGCTGCGCCCCATCTACGCCGACACCGCCGCCTACGGCCATTTCGGGCGGACCGGCTTCCCGTGGGAATCCACCGGCCGCGCCGATTCCCTGCGGGTGGCGGCCAAACTCTGAAAACGCCTTTCCACAGGTGACAGGAAACGGCGGCGGGAAGTCAGCTTCCTGCCGCCGTTCCGCATTTCCAGGCCCCCGTGAGCGGCACATCATGGAAACAGCCGTAAATTGCGAAGAGATGCACCGCGGAGGCCGTCGTGCAGGATTTCTGTGAAATCGAGCCGTATCCGATGCCGGACGCCGGGGAACTGCCGCGCAACACCGCCTCCTGGTCGCCCGACCCGAACCGGGCCGCGCTCGTCCTGCTGGACCTGCAGCACGGCAGCCTGCGCGCCTTCCCGTCCGGTGAGGCCCCCTTGACGGACCTCGTGCGGAACGTGGCGGCGCTGCGGGAGGCGTGCGAGGCCATCGGCGTCCCGGTGGCCTACGCCGCCCAGCCGGGCCTGCTGACCGAGGCGCAACAGGGGCTCGGGACGGACTTCCGGCCGCGCGCCGAACTGCTCGGCCCCGCGGACCGCGCGTTCCCCGGCGAGATCGCGCCCGGACCCGCCGACTGGGTCTTCACCAAGCGGCGTTACAGCGCCTTCCACGAGACCAGCCTGCACTGGTGGCTGCGCGAGGCCGGCCGGGACCAGCTCGTCATCGCGGGCGTCCACGCGCACCTCGGCGTCCTGACGACGGCCGTGGACGCGTTCACCCGCGACCTCCAGCCCTTCGTCGTGGCCGACGCCGTCGCCGACCGCTCCGCCGCCGACCACCGCCTGACACTCGGCTACGTGGCCGGCAGTTGCGGCGTCACCCTGACGACCAAACAGCTCGTCGCCGGACTGCCCGCCCCGCGCAATTCATGAGTTGTCACGCCCGATCGCGGAGGCGACACTGAGGGGGCGATCTCCCGGAGCCGGCGTGCCTGGAGGTGACCCGACTCCGACCCACGGCCTCGCCGTCCTGGGACGACGCGTCAGACGACGTTCCCCCCGGAAGCCGAGGTTCCGCATGGCAACACAGACGGTGTCCACGTCGCACGGCCTGATCAGCACGCTCAACACCCGGCACCACAAGGCGGCGCTCGGCGTCTACCTCGCGGTGGTCGTGGCCCACTGGGCCGAGCACATCGCCCAGGCCGTCCAGGTCTACGTGCTGGGCTGGCCGCTCAAGGAGGCCAGGGGCGTGCTCGGCGTGCCCTTCCCGTGGTTGGTCAGCTCCGAGTGGATGCACTACGGGTATGCGCTGCTGATGCTCATCGGCCTGCTCCTGCTGCGGC
Source organism: Nonomuraea sp. MG754425 (assembly GCF_021699195.1). Classification (GTDB taxonomy): domain Bacteria; phylum Actinomycetota; class Actinomycetes; order Streptosporangiales; family Streptosporangiaceae; genus Nonomuraea. The sequence continues at coordinate 4,039 of NZ_SSXE01000337.1, forward strand.
CCGGCTTCACCGGCCGGGGCCGCACATGGTGGAACATCTCCCTCGGCATCCAGATCTGGCACCACCTGGAGCACCTGCTGCTGCTCTGCCAGGCGCTGGCGGGCGCCAACCTGCTCGGCCGTCCGGTGCCGACGAGCGTCATCCAGCTCCTCGTACCGCGCATGGAGCTGCACCTGTTCTACAACGCGCTCGTCTTCGCCCCCATGGTGGTGGCGATGCTCCTGCACCGCCGTCCGCGGCCGGTCGAGCGGGCCGGCATGCGCTGCGCCTGCGCGGTCGCGTGAGCAGGACCCGCCGCGGGTTCTCGCCCGCCTTCTCGGCGGTCCTGACCGTCGTCGCCGTGCTCCTGGTGCTGATGACCGTGCCGAACCTCGGCACGGTCGTCCGCGCCGCCCGCGCGGACGGCGCGCCCGGCGAGTTCGTCCCGCGTGAGCTGTTCTGCGTGTCCCACCCCGGGCACGAGTCGTGCGTCTGGACGGGCGACTTCCGCGCCGCCGGCGGCGGTGCCGTCCGGGCGGGCGTCGAGCTGTACGGCAGCGACCGCGGCTCCCAGCGCGCCGGGCAGCCGGTCCCGGCCGTGGACGTCGGCGCGCCGAGCCGCGTCTACGGTCCCGGCGGCTCCAACGAGTGGATCTTCAACGCCGCGCTGCTGGCGCTGGCGCTGGCCATCGTCTGGATCGTGTACGCGCGCCGCCTGCTCGTCGTGCTCCGGCGCGCCCGGCCGCCGGTGGGCGACCGGGCCTGAGCCCGCATGCCGTCCCGCGGGGAGGACGGCGCTGCGTGGTGTCACGCGGCGGTCGTGAGCGACGCGTCCGCGAAGTGCGACCCGACGGCCGGGACGTGGAACTCCACGGCCTCGATCGGCCGGTCGGTGATCGTCGCCACCGTCGCCACGTAGCCGGGGCCGGGTGACAGCGGCTGGAAGCGTACGTTCTCGGGCGGGATGTCGAGGGGCCAGCCCAGCAGTGCGGGGGGCTCGTCCGGGCCGCTGACCTCGACCTTGAGCGGCGAGATGCGCAGGCCCAGTCCGGTGGCCTTGAGCGCGGCCTCCTTGCGCACCCAGAGCTTGGCGAACGCCTCGTACCGCTCCTCGGGCGGGATCTTCTCCAGCAGCGCCCGCTCGCGGGCGGTGAGCGCGCACCGGGCCATGCCGTCGACGGGTTCGTCCGGCACCGCTTCGACGTCGATTCCGATGGGTCCGTCGGTGGTGAGGGCGACGGTGACGCGGTCGGCGGAGTGGGAGGTGGAGGTGTGGAGTGGGGGTCCG
>NZ_SSXE01000338.1 GCF_021699195.1 Nonomuraea sp. MG754425
GGGCGGGCCGACGCGTTGCGGGCGCTCGGTTCCCTGCGCGGCGACGAGGCCGCGCTGAAGGAGAGCCTGGCCGCCTACCGGGACCTGGGCGATCCGCGAGGGGAGGCGGAGGCGCTGCTCGACCTGGCCAGGTTGTATCTCGCGCTGGGTCGCCGCGCTGAGGCCCGGGACCGCGTGCGGCAGCGGCTGGGGATGAACCGCCGTCTCGGCGACCGGCTGCCGGAGGCGGTGGCGCTGCTCGTCCTGGCCGAGATCGAGGGGGCGGAAGGGGCTCCGGCCGCCGCGGCGGAGGCGGCGCGGGCGGCGCTGGAGACGTTCACCGCGTACGGGGACCGCAGGAGCGCCGCACGGGCCCGGCTGGCGTTCGCGCGGGCCGCGCTGGAACTCGACGACCTGGATGGTGCTGTTGAGGCGCTTATGCGAGGTATGGCAGAGTTTGACGGTCTCGGCGACGTACAGGGCAGAGCCGAGGCCGACAGACTCGCGCGGGAGCTCAGGCAGCGGCGCGACCAGCGGATATAGCGGACTATGCGGATCCTGAAGGTCGCCTCCCTAGGGTGAGGCCCACATCCCCGACAAAACGAAGGTGACCACGTAATGCGAAAGACGCTCGCGCTGGCTGTCGCGGCCGTCGCGCTGGCAGGTTGCGGCATGATCCCGGGCCAGCAGGGTGGCGGCGGCGAGGAGAGGCAGTCGCAGACCGCCACGGCGGAGGGCCAGTCCGCGTCCGCCCCCACGTCCGAGCCCGCCTCCGAGCCCTCCGCCGGGCAGGGGGAGCAGAGCGCGCCGCCGCAGCAGCAGGGCGCGCCGATCGCCAGCCACGAGGCCGAGGTGAGTTCGGGCGGCATGTCCGGCAAGGGACGCATCGAGATCACCTCGCTCAAGCGCCAGGGCCGCACCCTGACGCTCAACTGGACGGTCACCGCCACCGACGGCAAGGTCAACCTGCACAACGGCCTGAGCGGGGGCACCCTGGACTACACGGTCTCGGCCGTCTCCCTGATCGATCCGGTCAACGCCAAGCGCTACCGCACGGCCCGCAACGGCACCGGCGAGAACGCGACGTGCGTCTGCTCCAGGACCCAGGGGCAGTTCCTGGAGTCGGGCGCGGCCAGCACGCTGTACGCGGTGTTCGCGGCCCCTCCGGCGGACGTCACGCGGCTCAACGTCGAGATGCCGATGTTCGGCGTGCTGACCGATGTTCCGATCTCTTAGCGTCGCCCTGACGCTCGTGCTGTCCCCGGCCCCGGCGCCCACCCCGCCCGCGGACGCCACCGGCGTCGTCGAGGACCTCGTCCTGCCCGTCGAGGACATCGTGGGCGAGGTCGAGTCGATGGACGGCGCCGAGAGCGAGACCAAGCTGGGGCGTCAGGTGACGGTCGCGGTGACCAGCGACGTGCTGTTCGCGGTGGACAAGTGGCAGCTCACCGCCAAGGCCCGGCAGCGACTGGCCAAGGTGGCGGCCAAGGTCGAGGCCGAGGGCGCCGGCGGGGTGGTCAAGATCGAGGGCCATACCGACGACCAGGGCACGGACGCGTACAACGTGACGTTGTCGCAGCGGCGGGCACAGGCCGTCGAGGACATCATGCGGGGGCTGTTGTCGTCGGCGGGCGTGACGCTGGAGGCCCACGGGTACGGCGAGGGCCGGCCCAAGGTGCCCAACCTGGTCGACGGCAAGCCCGTGGCCAAGAACCGGGCCAAGAACCGGCGCGTCGAGATCGTCTTCACCGCCAGGCAGTGAACCCGGGGGTCACTCGCCGGAGAGCTGGCCCAGGGTGACGGTGAGCGTCTCGGTGCGGCCGTCGGAGCGGACCACGCCCACCTTGGCCCGGTGGCCGGGCTTGAGGGTGGTGAGGGTTTCGGAGAGGGCGGCCATCGTCGGCGTGTCCGTGCCGTTGACGGACACGATGACGTCCCCGGGGCGGATGCCGGCCTTCTGCGCGCCGCTGCCCGCCTCGACGCTCGCCACCCCGACCCCGGCCGGCTGGCCGTCGGAGCCGATGACCGTGCTGCCGCGGATGCCCAGGGCGGCCCGGTGGCTGTTGGTGACCTTGCCCTTCTCGACGATCTGACGGGCGATGTCGGTGGCGGTGTTGCTCGGGATCGCGAAGCCGATGCCCGGCGCGGTGCCGCCGCCGAGGTCGGGGTCGAGGGCGGCGAGCGTCGGGATGCCGATCACCTGGCCCGACAGGTCCACGAGCGCGCCGCCGCTGTTGCCCGGGTTGATCGCGGCCGAGGTCTGGATGGCGCCAGCGATGGTGGCGCCGGGCGAGTTCGGGTTCTGCGGCTCGGTGACCGTACGGCCGAGCGCCGAGACTATGCCGTTCGTCACGCTGCCGGACAGGCCCAGCGGGTTGCCCATGGCCAGCACGATCTGCCCGACCCGCAGCTTCGCGGAGTCGCCGAAGTGCGCCGGCCGCAGCCCGTCGGGCCGATCCACCTTGATCACCGCGAGGTCCCCGGCGGGGAACGCCTTGACCAGCCTGGCCTTCCGGGGCGCGCCGCCGGTGGCGATGGTGACCATCATCTGCGTGGCCTGCCCGATCACGTGCGCGTTCGTGACGATGTGCCCTTTGTCGTCGAACACGATGCCGGAGCCCAGCCCGACCTGCGTGTTGATCTGCACGATGGACGGCAGGACGTTCGCGATGACCTTCTCGTAGGCCGCCTCCAGCGCCTGCGGCGTGCCGGTGGGCGAGGCCGTCGGCGTGCCGGTCGTGGGTGCGGTGGCGGGCGCGGTGGCGGTGGTCGGGACGGTCGGCGTGGCGGTGCTCGTGGACGTGGGAGGGGGCCCGCAGCCGGCGACCAGCAGGGCGGCGGCGGTCAGTCCGGCGACGATCTCCCTCATGGGAGGTCTCTGCCCAGATCAGTCCGAAAGATACGCTTCCCGGACGTTCCGCCTGCTCAGCTTGCCGGTCGGCGTGCGGGGCAGCGACTCGCGGTACTCGATCAGGCGCGGGTGCTTGAGTCTGGCCAGCCGGGGGGCGCAGTGCCGCAGCAGGTCGGCCGTGAGCTCCTCCCCGCCGGACACCCCGGCCACCGGCTGGACGAGCGCCACCACCTTCTGCCCCCACTCCGGATCGGGTACGCCGATCACCGCCACGTCGGACACCGAGGGGTGTTCGAGCAGCGCCGCCTCGATCTCGGCCGGGTAGATGTTCACGCCGCCGGAGATGATCAGGTCGGTACGCCGGTCCAGCAGGAAGAGGTAACCGTCGTCGTCGAGGTAGCCGATGTCGCCCGGCGTGTAGTCGCGCCCGCGCATGGCGGCGGCGGTCTTGTCCGGGTCGCCGTGGTACTCGAAGCGGTTGATCCCGCCGATGTACACGAGTCCGGGGGAGCCGGGCGGCACCTCGCGGCCGTCCTCGTCCACGATCGTGAAGGACATCCCGTCCAGCGCCCTGCCGACCGTGCCCGGCCTGGCCAGCCACTCCGGCGAGGAGACCATGGTGGCCACGGCCGCCTCCGTGGAGCCGTAGTACTCCCAAAGCACCGGCCCCAGCCAGTCGATCATCGCCTGCTTGGTGGCCGGCGGGCACGGCGCGGCCCCGTGATAGAGGTGGGTGAGGGACGACAGGTCGTACGACTCCCGGTCCGGTACCGCCAGCATCCGGTGGAACATCGTCGGCACCATGAACGCGTTCGTCACCCGGTGCCGCTCGATCAGCGCCAGCGCGTCGGCGGCCTCGAACCGCTCCGGCGCCACGAGCGAGTGCCCGAACTGCAGCGCCATCATGGCCTGCCCGTACGGGGCCGAGTGGTAGAGCTGCGAGCACACCAGGTGCACCCCGCCCATGGGCAGCCCGAAGTGCCGCCAGCTCTTGCGCATCAGGATCGGGTACAGCTCCTCGGGCGTCAGGTCCAGCAGCCGCCTGCGCACGCCCTTGGGCCGTCCGGTGGTGCCGGAGGTGTAGAGCATCATCGATCCGGCCCGCCGGTGCACGGGCGGGCCGGCGGGCTGCCCGGCGGCGAGTTCGTCCACCGTGAGGGCGTCCGGTGCGACCACCGCCTTGGCGCCGCAGTCGGCCACGATGTAGTCGATCTCCTCGGCGGTGAAGTGCCAGTTCACGGGGACGAGGTAGACCCCGATCTGGTACGTCGCCAGCATCATGGCCAGGGCGTCGGCCCCGTTCTTCAGCACGGTCACCACGCAGTCGCCGGGTGCGGCCCCGCGCGAGGTCAGGCCGTTGGAGACGCGGTTGACGCGGTCGAGCAGGCGTCCGTAGGTGATGCCCTCGTCGCCGAGGAGGGCGGGGCGATCAGGGTCATCGGCGGCGATCTCGTAGAAACCCCTCATGTTCGCGACCTTACAGAATTAGATTCTGCTGGGGGAATAGAGGAATTATCCCGCTCTACGGTGACGTAGCCTCATGGCCATGGCGGACGACGGCGAGCGCAGGCGCACCTATGATTCACCCACCACCCCGTTCCGCAAGGTCGTCCTGCCCGCGGAAGAGACGATCCGGATCTCGCGTCCTTCGGCGGCGGAGTCGTCCGGCCCGGTGAAGCTGCCTGCCGAGACCGAGGAGCAGTCGTCCGATCAGGCTTCGGTGGAAGCGCCCGAGGAGGAGTCCGGCAAGGCCGCCGGCAAGGGTCCGGGCAAGCCCGTGGGGAAGGCTTCGGGCAAGGCGGCGGGGAAGGCCGCCGAGCAGGAGGAGGACGTGTCGGCGACCCAGCAGTTCGCCGTCCCGTTCCCGGCCCGGCCCGCGCCGCCCGCTCCGGGCTCTGGTCCGGCGCGGAACGCCGCCCAGGCCAAGGGCGCGGCTCCGGCCCAAGGTGCGCCGCCGGCTCCGGGAACGGGGCAGGGTGCGCGTCCTGCCCAGGGCGGGGGCAAGGGTGGGCCGCCGGTCCAGAGTCCCGGCCAGGGCGGGCCGCCGGTTCAGAACCTCGGCCAGGGCGCGCCCCCGGTTCAGAACCCGGGCCAGGGCGCGCCCCCCGTGCAAGGTCGGGGCCAGGGCGGTGGCGCGGGTCCGGTCGGTGGTCCGGGTCCGGCGCAGGGCGGCCAGGGTCCGGGGCCGGTCAAGGGCTCAGGGCCGGTCAAGGGTTCTGGGCCGGTTCAGGCTTCAGCACCGGTCCAAGGGTCGGTGCCGGTTCAAGGCGCGGGGCCCGGTCCGGCTTCGGCGCCGGTCAAGGGTCCAGCGCCGGTCCAAGGTGCAGCACCGGTCCAGGGTGCAGGGCCGGTTCCGGGTGCGGGGCCGATGCAAGGTCCAGGTTCGGTGCAAGGTCCGGGGCCGGTCCGAGGCCCAGGGACGGGGCCGGGGCCGGTTCAAGGTTCTGGGATGGGTTCGGGGC
>NZ_SSXE01000339.1 GCF_021699195.1 Nonomuraea sp. MG754425
ACCGGGGTGGGCACCGTGCCCACGTACAGGACCTCCGGGGGGCCGTAGCGGTCGAACAGGGCCGCGCGCATCTCACTGGGTGTCGTCATCACGCCGGGGACGCTACCCGGCCAACCGGACGGGGTCGTCCACTTACCTCTAATGTGAGACACATGCCTGGTCATCCCTCTCACATGGAGCCCGCGGGGCTGCGGGCCGACGCGCGGCACAACCGCGATCGCATCCTCGGCGCGGCGCGGGAGGCGTACGCCGCACGGGGGCTCGACGTCCCGATGGGGGCCATCGCGCGGCGCGCGGGCGTCGGCGTGGCCACGCTCTACCGGCGCTTCCCCTCACGCGAGTCGCTGATCACGGAGGTGTTCGGCGACGAACTGGCGACGTGCGCGGCGGTGGTGGACGAGGCGCTGGCCGATCCGGATCCGTGGCACGGGTTCTGCGCGGCGATCGAGAAGGTGTGCGCCATGCAGGTGGCCGACCGGGGGTTCACCGACGCGTTCCTGACGGCCTTCCCCGAGGCGATCGACTACGAGCGCACGCGCGCGCGGGCCGAGCGGGGCTTCGCCGAGGTGATCCGCCGGGCCAAGGCCGCCGGACGGCTGCGCGCCGACTTCGCGATGGCCGACCTGACGCTGCTGCTCAAGGCCAACTGCGGTGTCACCGACGGCGCCGGGCAGGCCGCGGCGGCGGGGTCGCGGCGGCTGGTGGCGTACCTGCTGCAGTCCTTCCGCGCCGAGCACGCCGAGCCCCTGCCGCCACCGCCCCGGCTCACCCTCGCCCACCTGCACGCCCCCACGCCGCGCTGAGGAGCGGTCGGGGTCAGGGCAGGCGGGGATCGACGTGGATCTTCGGGGCGTGCCCCCACTCCGGCCGCCGCCGTCCCGCCAGCACGGCGGCGGCCTCCTCCAGCGAGACCGTCGCCGCCACGAGCGGCCGGGGATCGACCCGGCCCGACGCGTACAGCTCGATGGTCCCGGCCAGCCCGCCGGAGGCGCTGAGCACGCCGGTGGCGGTGATGTCCCCGAGCACGAGGGCGCGCGTGTCGATGCGGCTGGGCTCGGCCGACAGGCCGATGAGGACGACGCGGCGGCCCGGCTCGACGACCTCCAGGGCGAGCGCGGGCGCGCCCCGGCCGTTCGAGGCGTCGATGACCGCGTCGAACCCGTGCCCGGGAGGCTCCGTCCAGGTGCGGGTCAGGCCCAGGGACCGGGCGAAGGCGAGGGACTCGCCGGTCACGCCCAGCAGGTGCGCCTCCACCCCGCGCGCCGCCGCCATCAGCGCCGCGAGCAGGCCGATCGTGCCCGGCCCGATGACCAGGAGCCGTTCGCCGGGGGCGAGCGCGGCGGCGTCCACGGCCCTGAGCGCGTTCCCGCCGGGCTCCACCAGCGCGCCCAGCACCGGATCGACGGCGTCCGGCAGCGGCTGCAGGGCGCGGACGGGCACCGGGAGGCGTTCGGCGAGCGCACCCGGCCAGCCGTGGCGGATGCCGATCTCGTACCGGTCGGCGCACAGGTGCTGCCTGCCGCCGAGACAGCGCGCGCAGCGCCCGCAGCCGAGCATGGTGTCGCCGGTGACCCGGCGGCCCAGCCACGCGGGGTCCACGCCCTCGCCGGCCTCGCGGACGGTGCCGGACCACTCGTGGCCGATCCGCACCGGGTAGCGGGCCTCGCCGGTGCGGAGGTAGCTCATCGCGCCGGAGTAGACCTCCATGTCCGTGCCGCACACGCCGGCCCGCTCGACCTCGACGACCACCTCGCCCCGGCCCGGCACGGGCGGCTCGACCTCCTGGACCTCCGCGCGTCCCGGACCGGTGATGACGAAGGCACGCATAACGGCAGACGCTACCGCAGCGGGCCCCGGGACCGGCCCGGTTAGGCTGGCACGGTGGATCACGTGAGGGTGGTCGTGCTCGACGCGATGGGCGTCCTGTACCGCGACGGGGACGTGCGGGGCCGGGTGCTGCTCCCGTACCTGCGCGAGCGCGGGTGCCGCGCGCCCGAGCGGGACGTCCACGCCGCCTACCAGGCGGTCACGCTGGGCCGGATGAGCACCGGCGCGTTCTGGGCGGCGCTCGGCGCGGCGGCGGGCGACGAGGACTACTGCCGCCGGCACACGCTCACCGATGGCACGCCGGACGCCCTCGCGGCGCTGGCCGGCGACGGGCTGGAGCTGGCCTGCCTGAGCAACGACGCGGCCGCCTGGTCGGCCCTCCTGCGCCGCCGGTTCGGGCTCGACCGGCACATCGGGCGCTGGTTCGTCAGCTCCGAACTGGGGGCGCGCAAGCCGGATCCGGGGCCGTACGAGGCGGTGCTGGCCGCGCTGGACGTGCCGCCCGCGCAGGTGGTGTACGTGGACGACCGCCCGGTCAACCTGACGCCCGCCCGCGCCCTGGGCATGCGGACCGTCCTCTTCCGCAGCGACGACACCGCCGCCCACCCGGCCGGGGGGCCGGAGCGGGCCGTCGCGACGATGCCGGAGCTGGTCGCCGCCATCCGCGCGCCTGGGCCCGGAACCGGCTGACGCACCTGGTGTACTGGTCGGACCAGTCGTTAGGGTGCCTGGTATGGAATATGACGCGCTGTTCCGCCTCGACGGGCGGCGGGCCGTGGTGATCGGCGCGGGGAGCGGGATCGGCCGGGAGGCGGCGCTGGCGCTGGCCGCGCACGGCGCCTCGGTGGTGTGCGCCGACCGCGACCTGCCCGCCGCGCGGGAGACCGCCGCCGGCTGCGGCGGCACCGCCCGCCTGCTCGACGTGCTGGACGCCGCCGCGGTGCGCGCGCTGGCCGCGGACGAGCCGGCCGACGTGCTCGTCCTCACCGCGGCCACGAACGTGCGCAAGCGGCTGCTCGACTACACCGGCGAGGAGTTCGACCGGGTGGTGGCGCTGAACCTGCGGGCCTCCTTCGACGTCGTGCGCGCCTTCGGCGCGGGCATGGTCGAGCGGGGCCGCGGCTCGATCATCGGGTTCGCCTCCATCAGGGCCTCGGTCACCGAGCCGGGGCAGAGCGTGTACGCGGCCACGAAGGCCGGGCTGGTGCAGCTCCTGCGCACGGCCGCCGCCGAGTTCGGGCCGCACGGGGTGCGGGTGAACGCCATCGCGCCCGGCGTGGTGGAGACCCCGCTGACCAGGCAGATCAAGGACGATCCCGGCTGGTACGCCGCGTACGCCGCCAAGAGCGCGCTCGGCCGGTGGGCGACGGCCGGGGAACTGGCCGGGGCGGTGGTCTACCTGGCGGGCGACGCGGCGAGCTTCGTGACCGGCTCCGTGCTGCACGTGGACGGCGGCTGGACCGCCGTGGACGGCCGCTTCGACCCCCCGAACTGAGCCCGCCCCGGCACGCGGGGCGGGCGGGCTACGGGCGGATGATGGCCATTTTCGTGACGGTCAGTTCCTCGATCGCGAACCGCGGCCCCTCGCGCCCCGCCCCCGAGTCCTTCACCCCGCCGTACGGCATGTTGTCGGCCCTGAACCCCGGCACCTCGTTGACGACCACCCCGCCCGCCTCGATGCGCTCGATGGCCGCGAACGCCGTGGCCAGCGAGCGGGTGAAGACGGCCGCGTGCAGGCCGTACCTCGACCGGTTGACCGCCTCGAAGGCGGCGTCGAGACCGGGCACCGGGCGCACGCACACGACGGGCCCGAAGATCTCCTCGTCCCAGGCGGCGGCCCCGTCCGGGACGCCGGTCAGCACCGTCGGCACGATGGCCCGGCCGTCGCGCCGCCCGCCCGTCACCACCTCGGCCCCGGAGGCGGCGATCCAATCCAGGACGCGGTCCGCGGCGGCCTCGTCGATGAGCGGGGCCACGCGGGTGCCGGGCAGGCGGGGGTCGCCGACGGCGACGTCCTCGACCCGCTCGGCCAGCGCCGTCAGGAAGGTTCCTGCCACCGGCTCCTCGACCAGCACCCGCTGCACGGAGATGCACGCCTGGCCGGAGGCGTAGTAGCCGCCGCGCACGACGGCGTCGGCGGCGGCGTCGAGGTCGGCGTCGGCCGCGACCACGAGCGCCGCGTTCGAGCCGAGTTCCAGCAGCACCTTCGTGGGGGCGGCGGCGCGGGCGATGGCATGCCCGGCGGCGGCCGAGCCGGTGAACGAGACCGCGCCGACCCTGCGGTCCTCCACCAGGGTCCGGCCGACCTCGACGCCGCCGGTGACGAGTTGCACGGCGGCCGGGGGCCCGGCCTCGCCCAGGGCCTCCCGCAGCAGGTGCACGAGCCAGAGCGTGGCCAGCGGGGTCGCCGGGGCCGGTTTGACGATCACGGGGCAGCCGGCGGCCAGCGCCGGGGCGATCTTGTGGGCGGCGAGCAGCAGCGGATAGTTGAAGCCGGTGACGCCGACGACGACGCCGATGGGCCGGCGCGTCCAGAACCCGATCAGGCCCTCGCCCTGCGGCAGCAGGTCGAGGGGCACGGTCTCGCCGTGCAGCCTGGCGACCTCCTCGGCGGCGCTCGCCAGCGTGAGGAGCGTCCTGGCCACCTCGACCCGGCAGTCCACCAGCGGTTTTCCGGTCTCCAGCACGAGCAGCCGCTCGAAGTCCGCCCGCCGCTCGCGCAGCGCGTCGTGGGCTCCCATGAGGGCGGCGCGGCGGGCGTGCGACGGCAGCGCGGCCGTCGCGGGGGCGGCGGCGACGGCCTCGTCCACGGCCCTGGCGGCGTGCGCGGCCGTGCCCAGGGGGGCGGTGGCCACCACGGAGCCGTCGTACGGGAAGAGCACGTCCGTGGTGTCGGCGGTGGGCGTCCAGCCGCCGCCGACGGGCAGTCCGGCGGGGTGGCGCTGGTCGAAGGTCATGGTCGGCTCCGCAGGGCGCTCGGGAAGACGTCGAGGTAGGCGGGCGCGCCCGCGCGTCCGGTGGCGGCCAGGACGGCGTCCGCGACGGCGCGGCTGAACGCGTCCGCCGCCGCGGCCAGGACGTCCTGGAACGTGTCGTGGGCGGGGGCGGGCCGGACGCAGGTGGCCAGGCCGAAGACGGTGTCGCCGTCGGTCATGGTGTGGGCCGGTCTGATGGCCCTGGCCAGCCCGTCGTGGGCGACCGCGGCCAGCTTGGCGCACCGGGCCTTGGTGAGGGCGCGGTCGGTGGCGACGACGCCGATCGTGGTGTTGAAGGAGGGGGCGTCCGCGGGCTCCCAGGCCGCCGCCTCGCCGGCCGCCGGGGGGCCGAGGTGGTCGAACTCGCCCGGCAGGCCGTACCGCGCGCCGGCCAGGGTGGCGTCCCGCGGGTCGAGGACGGATCCGGCGGCGTTGACGACGGCGAGGGCGGCCACGGTGGTGCCG
>NZ_SSXE01000340.1 GCF_021699195.1 Nonomuraea sp. MG754425
CTCCCCCACCAATCCCCTCCCCTTCGCGAACACGACCGGTCCCAGGCATCCGGCCGACCTCGCGGCTTCGGCGGGCCGTGGGGCCGGGGCGGGGCGGCCGGTGGTGGCGGGCGCGGGCGGCGCGGCGTTCACGTTCGGCTACGCCGAGCACGTCGAGCTGCTGCGGGCGGCCGGCGCGGACGTCGTGACCTTCGACCCGCTGCGCGACGAACGCCTGCCCGACGCCACCGGCGCGCTCGTGATCGGCGGCGGCTTCCCCGAGGTGTACGCCGCCGAACTGGCCGCCAACCAACCCCTGCGCGAACAGGTGGCGTCCTTCCGGGGCCCGATCGCGGCCGAGTGCGCGGGCCTGCTGTACCTGTGCGCGGAACTCGACGGGCGGCCGATGTGCGGGCGCGTTCCGGGCCGGGCCGCGATGACGTCCCGGCTGACGCTCGGTTACCGGGAGGCCGTCGCGCTCGGCCGCTCGCCGCTGACCAGGCCGGGCGAACGCTACCGGGGCCACGAGTTCCACCGCACCGCCGTGGCGTACCCGGCCGGGCCGGGCGCGGCCGGGTACGCGGGGCCGCTGTTCCGCTGGGAGGGCGGCGCCGACGGCTACGGCGACGCCCTCGTGACGGCCTCCTACCTGCACCTGCACTGGGCGGGCCGGCCGGAGGCGGCTCAGCGGCTGGTGTCGTCCTCCAGGTCGCCCTCGGTCCTGAGGTAGACCTCCTGAAGTTCCCGCAGCACGCCGGGGTCCGGGTGCGCCCACATGCCGCGCTCGGCGGCCTCGAGGAGACGCTCGGCGATGCCGTGCAGGGCCCACGGGTTCGACTCGGACATGAACGCCTGGTTCTCCGGGTCGAGCACGTACGTCTCGGTGAGCTTGTCGTACATCCAGTCGGCGACCACCCCGGTGGTGGCGTCGTAGCCGAACAGGTAGTCCACGGTGGCGGCCAGCTCGAAGGCGCCCTTGTAGCCGTGCCGCCGCATCGCGGCCAGCCAGCGCGGGTTGACGACCCGGGCGCGGAAGACGCGCGCCGTCTCCTCCGAGAGCGTCCGGGTGCGCACGGCGTCGGGCCTGGTGCTGTCGCCGACGTACGCGGCCGGGGCCCTGCCGGTGAGCGCGCGGACCGTGGCGACCATGCCGCCGTGGTACTGGAAGTAGTCGTCGGAGTCGGCGATGTCGTGCTCGGCGCTGTCGACGTTCTTGGCGGCCACGGCGATGCGGCGGTAGGCGTCCTCCATCTGCGGGCGGGCGGCCACGCCGTCGAGGTCGCGGCCGTAGGCGAAGCCGCCCCACACCGCGTACACCTCGGCCAGGTCGGCGTCGTCGCGCCAGTTGCGGCTGTCGATCAGCGGCAGCAGCCCCGCCCCGTACGCGCCGGGCGCGGAGCCGAAGACGCGCATCGTGGCCTGCCGCTCGTCCCCGGCGGATTCGGCGACGTGGGCGCGCACGTAGTTGTGCTCGTGCGGCTCGTCCAGGCTCGCGACCAGGCGTACGGCGTCGTCGAGCATGGCCACCACGTGCGGGAAGGCGTCCCGGAAGAAGCCGCTGATGCGGACCGTGACGTCGATCCTGGGCCGGGCCAGCTCGGCGAGCGGGATCGGCTCCAGGCGGGTGACGCGGCGGGAGGCCTCGTCCCACTCGGGACGCACACCGAGCAGCGCGAGCACCTCGGCCACGTCGTCGCCCGCCGTGCGCATGGCGCTGGTGCCCCACACGGACAGGCCCACGGAGCGCGGCCACTCCCCCGTGTCGGCGCGGTAGCGCTCCAGCAGCGACTCGGCCATCGCCTGCCCGGTCTCCCAGGCGAGCCTGCTGGGCACCGCGCGCGGATCGACCGAGTAGAAGTTGCGGCCCGTCGGCAGCACGTTGACCAGGCCGCGCAGCGGCGAGCCGCTGGGCCCGGCCGGGACGTACCCGCCGTCGAGGGCGTGCAGGACGTGGTCGAGCTCATCGGTGGTGCGGGCCAGCCGGGGGACCATCTCGGTGGCGGCGAAGACGAGGACGCGCGTCACGAGCCCGAGATCGCCGGACGTCCCCTCGGATGCGAGGACGGCGCGGGCGACCTCGGGAGCCGACTCGGGCGTCCAGCCGCGCTCCTCCATCCCTGCCACCAGGGCGCGGGCGAGCGCCTCGGCCCGGTCCACCTCGGCCAGCCCGGCCGTGCCGTCCTCGGCCAGGCCGAGCGCCTCGCGCAGGCCGGGCAGCGTCTCGCGACCGGCCCAGAGCTGCCGCGCCCGCAGCATGGCCAGCACCAGGTCGATGCGCACCTGACCGGCCGGGGCCTGCCCGAGCACGTGCAGGCCGTCGCGGATCTGCGCGTCCTTCACCTCGCACAGCCACCCGTCCACGTGCAGCAGGAAGTCGTCGAACTCGGTGTCGTGCGGCCGGTCGGCGAGGCCGAGGTCGTGGTCGAGCCGGGCCGCCTGGATGAGCGTCCAGATCTGCGCCCGGATCGCGGGCAGCTTGGCCGGGTCCATGGCGGCGATCGTGGCGTGCTCGTCGAGGAGTTGCTCCAGCCGGGCGATGTCGCCGTACGTGTCCGCGCGGGCCATCGGCGGCACCAGGTGGTCCACCAGCACGGCGTGCGCCCGCCGCTTGGCCTGGGTGCCCTCGCCCGGGTCGTTGACCAGGAACGGGTAGACCAGCGGCAGGTCGCCGATCGCCGCGTCGGTGGCGCACGCGGCGGACATGCCCGCCGACTTGCCGGGCAGCCACTCCAGGTTGCCGTGCTTGCCCACGTGCACCATCGCGTGCGCGCCGAACTCGTCCGACAGCCAGCGGTAGGCGGCCAGGTAGTGGTGGCTGGGCGGCAGTTCGGGGTCGTGGTAGACGGCGATCGGGTTCTCGCCGAAGCCGCGCGGCGGCTGCACCATGACGACCAGGTTCCCGGCGCGCAGCGCGGCGAGCACGATGTCGCCCTCGTGCACGAACAGCTCGCCGGGCGGCGGGCCCCAGTGCCGTTCCATCCCGTCCCGCAGGCCCTGCGGCAGCGTGCGGAACCAGCGCTCGTACGACGCGGCGGAGATCCGCACCGGGTTGCCCGCCAGGTGCTCCTCGGTCAGCCAGTCCGGGTCCTGGCCGCCGGCGGCGATCAGCGCGTGGATGAGCGCGTCGCCGTCCTGCTCGGCCACCCCGGGGAAGCCCTCGCCCAGGTCGTAGCCCGCCTCGGCGAGCCTGGCCAGCAGTCGTACGGTGCTGGCCGGGGTGTCCAGGCCGACCGCGTTGCCGATCCTGGAGTGCTTGGTCGGGTACGCCGACAACATCACGACCAGCCGCCGCTCGGCGGGCGGGACGTGGCGCAGCAGGCCGTGCCGCACCGCGATCCCGGCGACCCGGGCGGCCCGCTCGGGGTCGGCGGCGTAGACGGTCAGCCCGTCCTCGTCGATCTCCTTGAACGAGAACGGCACCGTGATGATCCGCCCGTCGAACTCGGGGATCGCCACCTGGGAGGCGGCGTCCAGCGGGGACAGGCCGTCGTCGTTCTCCTCCCACGCCTGCTTGCCGGTGGTCAGGCAGAGCCCCTGCAGGATCGGCACGTCGAGCGCGGCCAGTGCGCCGACGTCCCACGCCTCGTCGTCGCCGCCCGCGGAGGCGGTGGCGGGGCGCGCGCCGCCGGCCGCGAGCACCGTCACGACCAGCGCGTCCGCTTCGCGCAGGGCGTCGAGCAGGCCGGGCTCGGCGGTGCGCAGGGACGAGCAGAAGATCGGCAGCGCCCGGCCGCCCGCGTCCTCGACGGCCGCGCAGAGCGCCTCGACGAACGCGGTGTTGCCCGCCAGGTGGTGCGCCCGGTAGTAGAGCACGCCCACCACGGGCCCGCGCTGCGACCGGGACGTGCGCTCCAGCCGTCCCCACGACGGCGTCGGCGCGGGCGGGGCGAAGCCGTGCCCGGTCAGCAGCACGGTGTCCGACAGGAAGGCGTGCAGTTCGGCCAGGTTCGCGGGCCCGCCGTGCGCGAGGTAGGCGTGCGCCTCGGCGCAGACGCCGCCGCTCACCGTGGACAGTTCCATCAGTTCGGCGTCCGGCGCCTGCTCGCCGCCCAGCACCACCACCGGCCGGGGGCCGCTCAGCAGCGCGTCGAGCCCCTCCTCCCAGGCGCGCCGCCCGCCGAGCAGGCGCACCACGACCAGGTCCGTGCCGTCCAGCAGCTCGGTCAGGTCGTCGGGGGCCAGCCTGGCGGGGTTGCCCAGCCGGTACGGGACGGCGGCGGCGCGGGCGCTCAGCAGGTCGGTGTCTGAGGTGGAGAGCAGCAGGACGGTACGGCTGTCGCCGGGCACGGCACATTCCTCCCTCGGGGTCCTCGCCCCGGTCGCGGGTGACGCGACGGCAGGAGTCTCCTGGCTCCCGGATCAGTGCTCACCCCGGCCTTCCCACCCGTCGCCGGGCAGTGGCCTGTGGTGGGGTTCGCTCCCCGGTCACAGTGGCGGGACCGCGCCGGATTCGCACCGGCTTCCTCCCATTGCCATCGTCTACGAGGAGACTACGGCAAGACCGGCCTCCACCAGAACTGGCGTTACCATCCTCTCCGTGTCCATAGCCGACTTTCCTGGACGGAACCATCCTGACGCCTGTCCGGGGGCACTACAGGTGCACGAAGCCGCCGACGGCCCGCTGGCCAGGGTGCGCCTGCCCGGGGGCGTGGTGTCCGCCGGTCAGCTCCGCGAGCTCGCGGCCTGCGCCGAGGAGTTCGGGTCGGGGGTGATCGAGCTCACCTCGCGGGCGAACGTCCAGGTGCGCGGGCTGCGCTCGCCCGCCGCCTTCGCCGCGCGGATCGCCGCCGTGGGCCTGCTGCCGTCCGCCGCGCACGAGCGGGTGCGCAACATCGTCGCCTCGCCGCTGAGCGGGCGCGGCCCGGCCGGGTCGTCGGACGTGCTCGCGCTGGTGCGGTCCCTCGACCGGACGCTGTGCGCCCGGCCCCGGCTGGCCGAACTGCCGGGACGCTTCCTGTTCGCCCTGGACGACGGCTCGGGGGACGTGCTCGGGCTCGGGGCGGACGTCACGTACGGCGACGGGCGGCTGCTGCTCGCGAGCCGGGACATCGGCGCGGCCGTCGAGCCGCGGGCCGCGGTGCCGCTCATGATCGCCGCCGCCGAGGCGTTCCTCGACGAACGCCCGGACGACGCCCCCCACGCCTGGCGCATCCACGAACTCGACGACGGCCCCGCCCGCATCGCCGCCCGCCTCCTCGGCGACACCGCGCCCGCGAACGCCCCGACCCACGACACGGCGACACGAGACGCCCCGGAC
>NZ_SSXE01000035.1 GCF_021699195.1 Nonomuraea sp. MG754425
GGTGATGGTCGCGCTTGCGGTGTGGGGGTGGGGCGGCGGGCGGGTCCCGCTGCCGGGCCCGGCCGCGGAGAGCGCGCAGGAGGCCGGCCGGCCACCCGCCACCGGCCCGGCCGGCGGTGACGTGCTCGGCGACCGGCGCACCGCCGACCCGTGCGCCCTGCTGAGCCCCGCCTCGCTGGCCCGGTTCGGCCGTACCGAACTCGACCCCGCCTACGGCAACTTCGACCGGTGCGACGTCCTCGTCCGTCCCCCGTCCGACACCGTCGTGGACGTGCGGGCGGACCTCAACCTCGATCCCCCGCCCGAGCAGGTGGCAGCGGCCAGGACCACGGGGGTCGTCACGGTGGTCGAGGACCCGGGCGAGAGCCACGCCTGCAACCGCACGCTGATCCTCGGCGGAGTCGCCGACACCACGATCACGGTCACCGCGAAACGCGACGACGACGGCGAGGCCGCGCTGTGCGAGATCGCCGACGCCGCCACCGACGACGCCGTGCGCACGCTCAACCGGGGCCCGCTCGCCCGCCGCTCCCCCGGCTTCCCGCCCACGTCCCTGGCCCGGCAGGACGCCTGCACGCTGCTGCCCGCCCGGGCGCTGGAGATCGTGCCCGGCATCGACGCCGCCGACCCGGACCGCGGCTACGGCGGATGGGTCTGCGGGTGGGTGAGCACCACCAGCGACGTCCACCTCGACCTGCGCTTCGACCAGGGCCGGCCGCCGGACGCGACGGGTGGGGCCGCGACACGGCTCAGCGGTTTGCGCGCGTACGTGCGCCCCGAGGCCGAGGGGCACGAGACCTGCCTCGCGCAGATCGTCTACCGCACCTACGGCGACCGGCACGGCCGGCGGGCCGCCGAGACCGTGCGTGTCCTGGTGGGCGGGTCGCGCCCGATGCGGGAGCTGTGCCGGATGGCCACCGGCCTGGCGGGCGCGGCGGCGTCCCGGCTGCCACCCGCGTGATCCCCGGCCAGGGCCGTCCGGGAGGGGTCCCGGCGGGGGGCGGGGAGCCTGGGAGCGTACGAGAGGGAGGATGGCGATGAAGATCCCTGACAGCCTCGCCAGAGGCGTCGCGCCCGCACGTCCGGGCACGCTGCACGCCCGCTCGGTCAGCGGCGGCGTCGAGGTGCCGCCCCGGCAGGGCCGGACCGTGCGGTTCGGCCGGGGGGAGCGGCCTGATGTGGATCTGTGCGTCGGGGAGGACGATCTGTGGGTCAGCCGCCGGCACGGCGAGCTGACCTACCGCGAGCAGCGCTGGTGGCTGCGCAACACCGGGCAGCAGCTCCTGCGGCTGCCCAGGGGCCGGCTGATGCACGCGACGACCGAGGCGTTCCCGCTGGCACCCGGTTACACGCCGGTGTTCGTGCGCGGGTCGGGCTTCCGCGAGCACCTGGTGGAGCTGTACGTCACCGGCCACGACGACGAGCGCACCCCGCGCCGCCGGGCGCCGACGCTGCCGCCGCGAAGGTGGCCGCTGGACGAGGACGAGCGGCTGCTGCTGGTCGTGCTGGGCCAGCGGTACCTGCTGTACGAGGAGGGCCCGCACCCGCTGTCCTACCGGCAGGCGGCCGAGCAGCTCGCCGGTCTGCGGCCCGGCGGCGACTGGCGGGAACGCAGGATCGAGAACCGGATCGAGACCGTGCGCCGCCGCCTGGACGCGGGCGGGTTCCCGTACCCGCTGACCCACGACAGGTCGTCGGGCGGGCCGTCGGACAACCTGCTGCACAACCTGCTGCGCGGGCTGGTGGAGTCGACGACGCTGGTGCCGCCCGATCTCGACCTGCTGGAGGAGGACGACGAGGGCCGGGCCGGCTGACGGGCCCCTGTCCCCGGGGGCCGGGTTCAGCGCTGGTCGCGGCGCAGGGGGTGGTCGTCCGGGACCTCGACCAGGACGAGGCGGTGCCCGTCGGGGTCGGCGATCCACGCCTCGACCAGCCCCCAGGGCTCCAGGCGGGCCGCGCGCAGCACGGTCACGCCCGCCGCGCGCAGCCGGTCCTCCTCCAGCGCCACGTCACGCACCTGGAGCCAGAGCGACACGCCCGGCCCGGCGGCCCCGTCCGCGGCGCTCCCCGACAGTTCGAGGAAGCCCTGGCCCAGGAAGAAGACCACGCCCGGGTGCTCGGGCGGGCCGAACTCGCGGTAGACGGCCAGCCCGAGGGTCTCGCCGTAGAAACGGCGGCTGCGTGCGTGGTCACCGGGACGCAGCAGCACGCGACTGCTCAGCACTTCCATGCCGGACCCCTTCCCCGCGTCCGGCCGGGGAAAGCCCTCCGGGGCCGATCATCGTGTCACACGACCGCCCCCGATCCCCGGGGCGTGCGCGGGGCCTTCGGCCCGGCCGGCATCGGCGCCGGCCGGCGGTCGAAGCGGCCGAGCAGGATCGCCGTCGGGCCGGCCACGAACGCCGAGGACAGCGTGCCCGTCACGATGCCGGCCACCAGCGCGATCGCGAAGTCGCGCAGCGAGTCGCCGCCGAAGGCCATGAGCGCGAGCAGGATGAACAGCGCGCCGAGGCCGGTGTTCACCGTGCGCGGCACGGTCTGCAGGATCGCGGCGTTCACCGAGACGGCCAGCGGCTCGCCCCGGCGGGCCGCCCACAGCTCCCTGACCCGGTCGAACACCACCACCTTGTCGTTGACCGAGTAGCCGACGACGGTCAGCGCCGCGGCCAGGAACACGCCGTCCACCGGCTTGCCCAGCCAGGCGAACAGGCCCGCCACCACGACCACGTCCAGCAGCAGCGCCAGCACGGCCGAGGCGGCGAACGTCCACCGGAACCTGGCCGCCAGGTACACAAGCTGCATGGCCACGGCCACGCCGAGCGCGACGAGGGCGTTGCGGCGCAGTTCCGCGCCCAGGCTGGGGCCGATGAACTCCTCGCTCCGCTTGGTGACCTCGCCCGCCTGGGCCTCCAGCTCCTGCTCGATCCTGGCGACCTCGTCGAGGCCGAGCCGGGCGGCGCGGACCGAGACGCCGTCGTCGCCCGCCTGCACCACCGCCGTGGGGAATCCGGCCCGCGCGACCGCCTCCCCCGCCGCCTCCGGCGAGATCGGCCTGGACGTGGCGAACTCGACCAGCCGCCCGCCGGTGAACTCCACGCCGAAGTTCAGCCCGCGCGCCACCAACCCGGTGACCGCCACCGCCGCCAGCCCGCCCGCGACGCCCAGCCACACCCTGCCGTGGCGCATGAGCTGCGGGTTCCTGCGGGTCAGCCAGGTTCGTACGGAACCGGCGGAGCCGAGCCCGGACAGCCGCGGCCCGATCCGGCCCATGACGGCCTGGGTGAGCACGCGGGTGATGAGCATGGCCGAGACCAGCGAGGCCAGCACGCCGACCGCCAGCGTCACGCCGAAGCCCTTGACCGGGCCGGAGGCCAGCCAGAACAGCAGCCCGGCGGCGATCAGGGTGGTGACGTTGGAGTCGGCGATCGCGCTCCAGGCGTTCCTGAACCCTCGGTCGAGCGCGCCCCGCAGGCCGCCGCGACCGGGCGTCCGCAGGTACTCCTCCCTGGCCCGTTCGAAGACCAGCACGTTGGCGTCGATGGCCATGCCGATCGCCAGCACGAACCCGGCCAGCCCCGGCAGGGTGAACGTCGCGCCCATCGCCACCAGCGCCGCGTACGAGATGACGCCGTAGCAGAGCAGGGCGACCACCGACAGCAGCCCGGCCAGCCGGTAGACGGCCACGATGAACACGGCGGTCAGGAGCAGCCCGGCGACCGCCGCCCTGGCGCTGGCGTCGATGGCCGCCGCGCCGAGCGTCGGGCCGACCGTCCGCTGCTCGACCAGGTCGAGCGGGACGGGCAGCGCGCCGCCCTTGATCAGCACGGCCAGGTCGCGGGCCTCCTCGTGCGTGAAGGAGCCGGTGATCTGGGCGGACCCGCCCGGGATCCCGGTGCGGCAGGGCACGGACGGGTCGAGCGGCGGCGAGGAGATGACCTCCTTGTCGAGCACGATGGCGATCCGCCGCCCGGGGTCGTTCTGCGGCCGGCAGGCCGCCTCCCCGGTGAGCCGCTGCCAGGCCGCCTGGTCGCGGAAGTCGAGGCTCACCCACCAGCCGGGGCCGCGCTGGGGGTCGCTCTGCTCGGCGGCGTCGCTCACCCCGTCGCCGGTGATGGCCGCGGGGCCGAGTTCGAGCGGCACGCCCCGCTCGTCGCGTACCGCGCTCGCGTCTGCGGGCTCGGCGAGGCCGAGCACCGGGTGGAAGGCGAGTTGCGCGGTACGGCCGATGACCTCGGCGGCCTGGCGCGGGTCGAGCACGCCGGGCAGCTCGACGATGATCCGCCGCTCGCCGGAGCGGACCAGGGTGGGATCGACGACGCCGAGCGCGTCGGCCCGCTGGCGCAACACGTTGAGCGCGCGGTCGGTGGCCGCGGCGTCGGCGGCGACGGTGGGGGTGCTCCTCGTCTCGAAGACGAGCTGGGTGCCGCCGCGCAGGTCGAGGCCCAGACGGGGCGAGAGGGCCAGAGTGAGCGCTAATGAGATCGCGATGACGGCACACGCCGTCAGCGCGCGCCAGAACGGCGCACGGAACATGGAAGCCTCCACAGGCTGAAGGTGCGAAAGGGGATCTTCAGTGCCCTGTGGAGGGAGGCGCGCGGGCCGCCGCCGCGAGGGGGCGGCGAGCCGTGGGGACGTCGAGAGGCGGCTCGGGGACGACGGCGGCCCCCGACGGGCGCGTGCCGGGCGGCCCGGCCGCGAGGGTCGCGCCCGTGACGCCGCCGCCGGGGCCGCCCTGCCAGGCGCGCAACTCCGGAGCCGGATGCGGGACCTGCTGCATCCCGGAGGGCTGCGGCTCGGCCCGCCAGGTCGCGGCGTGCACGGCGGGCACCGCCCCGGCCTGCTGGACGGCCTGCGCGGGCGCGGCGGCCGGCAACAACCACGACAGGAGGAGGAGCAGCGCGGCGGGCAGCCTCACGGGCAGCCTGGTGCGGCGCATGTCACCCCCTCACTCGTGGCCTCCAACCTAGCGCGTCGGGGCCACTACGCCTTGCCGCCGTAGGTGAGGACGACGATGCCCGACGCGAAGCGGGTCGTCTCCAGCAGGTCGAAGTGGGTCAGGTCGAGGCCGTCGAGCAGCCGGTCGCCGCCGCCCGCGATGACGGGGAACACCCACAGGTGCAGCTCGTCGAGCAGCTTGTTCGCGATCAGCGTGCGGTCGAGCACGCCGCTGCCGAACTTGAGGATGTCGCGTCCAGGCTGCCGCTTCAGCTCGGCGACGGCGGTGGCGACGTCGCCCTCGATCAGCCTGCCGTTCCAGGCGTCGGCCTTGTCGAGCGTGGTGGAGGCGACGTAGGTGGGCAGGCCGTTGATGTGGTCGGTGTACTCGTCGCCGGAGCGGGCGCCCCACGTCTCGGCGAAACCCTCGTACGTCTCCCGGCCCAGCAGCAGCGCGTCCGCCGAGAACAGCAGCTTCGCGGCGTAGCCCCGGTGCTCCTCGTCCCAGTACGGCGAGCCCCAGACGTGCGGGTCGCCGATGACGCCGTCCAGGGTGACGAACGTGGACTCGACCAGCTTCCTCATCGTGTTCTCCTCGGGTCGTGCCTTGGTGTCGATGAGGTAAGACTGGCCGCCGCCGCTTACCGAATCCTGCCGGTATTCTTACGGCCGCCCGCTCAGGGGCCGTCAGCTCATGGGCGCTCGGCTCATGGGCGCTCGGCTCATGGGCGCTCGGCGACGAAGACGAACTCCTTGCCGGGACGGTCGGGCGCGTCCCTGACCTCCTTCAGGTCGTAGCCGTGCGCCGCCAGGTCGGCCTCGACCTCCGCGCGCTCGCGGAAGCGCAGCGTGGAGTGGGAGGTCAGCACCTCGCCGTCGGAGGCGAAGACGACGGTGGTGCGGAAGGTGACCAGCGGGCCGCTGACGTCGAGCAGGTCGTGCCACCGCTCGACGCGGCCCGTTCCCGGGATCTCGACGGCCTGGTGGGTCTCCTGCCGGGTCCAGCCGAGCCAGGCGCGCCGGGCCGGGTCGCGGGTCTCGAGCACCAGGCGGCCCCCCGGTCGCAGCGACCCGTGCACGGCGCTCAGGGCGGCCTGCCAGTCGTCCGGTCCGGCGATCGCCTGGGCCACGTTGCCCGTCATGGTGGCGAGGTCGGCGCGCAGCGGCGGCAGGGCTCCGGCGTCGCCGTGGATCCAGCGCACCCGTCCGGCATGCGGCTTGGCGCGGGCGACGGCGAGCGAGGCCGCGGCCGGGTCGAGGCCCGTCACCTCGATGCCCCGGGCGGCCAGCAGCAGCGCGAGCGTGCCGGTGCCGCAGCCGACGTCCAGCACGTGGCGCGCGCCCAGTTCCGCGGCGATGGCGAGGTAGGCGTCGAGGTCGCCGCGATCGGCCTCCAGCGCGTCGTAGACCGCGGCCAGCCGGGGGTGGGCGAAGATCGCGTCGGGCATGCGGTCACGTTACGCGGCCGGGGACGGGCGGCGCGACGCAATATCCCGGCTGCCCCCTCCGGGGCCGGGGGACGGTTATCCTCGATCGGTCATGAGCCTCACGATCACCGGCGGCGCGATCGCCGCGTCCGACCTGCCCGCCGGCTCCGTCCGGGTCGCCGGGCCACGTTTCGGCACGTCCGGGTGCGCCCGGTGAGCCCCGCCGTGCACGCCTACCTCAGGGCGGCGGCCGGGCCCGGGGCGCTGCGGGCCGGGCCGTTCCTGATCCGGTTCGACACGCACGACGACGCGCCGCCGTTCAACTACGCCATCCCCGACGACACCGCCTCGCCCACCCCGGGCGAGGTCGCCGCGCTGGTGGCGGCCTTCCGCGAGCGCTCGCGGATGCCGAGGCTGGAGTACGTCCCGCAGGCCGCGCCGGGGGTGGAGGCCGCGCTGCTGGCCGCCGGGTTCGTGCCGGAGGGGCGTTACCCGCTGCTGGTGTGCCCGCCGGACGAGGTCGTGGCCGCGTCCGCGCCGCCGGACGTGCGGGTGCGGCTCGTGTCCGGCGACGCCGAGCTGTGGCAGGTGGCCCGGGTCATGCACGAGGCGTTCGACGCGCCGGAGGCCGGCGAGCACGACGTGGCCCGGCTGCGCCGGATCCTGACCGGCGGCGGGCTCGTGGCCGCCGCCGTCGATGACGCGTCCGGGCAGGTCGTGGGCGGCGGGCAGCTCGGCCGGCCGCACGAGGGGGTCGCCGAGGTGGCGGGCATCGCGGTACTGCCCACGCACCGGCGGCGGGGGCTCGCGGGGGCGATCACCGCCCTGCTGACCCGCGAAGGGGCTCGGGCCGGGGTCGGCCGGCCGTTCCTCACCCCGGCCGACGACGCGGCGGCCCGCGTGTACGCCCGGGTGGGCTACCGGCAGGTGGGCGAGGCACTCCACATCTCCCTCCCCTGACCCCCCGGCCGGGCGTTCAGCGTGGGGTGGGGTCGTTCGGGGTGGTGTGGCGGGAGATCCAGACCGCGAGCTGGGTGCGGTCGCGGAGGCCGAGTTTGCGCAGGCAGCTCGAGATGTGGTTCTTGGCCGTGCCCTCCGTGATGTGCAGGCGGCGGGCGATCTCGCGGTTGGCCGCTCCCGCGCCGATGAGCAGCGCGATCTCGTACTCGCGCTCGGACAGCCCGCCGGGCGGCCCCTGGGGCCGGGTCATCGGGGCGGGAGCGGCGCGCAGCAGGCCGACGAGCCGCTCGCTCGCCGCGCCGCCGAGCACGGTCTCGCCGCGCGCGGCCCGCCGGATGGCGGACACCAGGTCGTCCGGCGGGGTGTCCTTCAGCAGGTAGCCCTTGGCTCCCGCGCGCAGCCCGCCGAAGATGTAGTCGTCGTCGTCGAACGTGGTCAGGATGACCGGCGCGACCTCCGGGAACCGCTCGCGCAGCAGGCCGACGAGTTGCACGCCGTCCATGCCGGGCATGCGCGCGTCCACGAGGGCGACCTGGGGCCGTAGGCCGTCCGGCGTGCCGGCCAGCCAGGTCAGCGCCTCCTCGCCGCCGCCGGCCGTGGCGGCGACCTCGATGCCGGGCTCGATCTCCAGGAGTTTGCGCAGGCCCTCGCGCATGAGGATCTGGTCGTCCACCAGCAGCACCCGGATCGTCACAGCGGCACCGTCGCACGCAGGGTGAAGCCCCGGCCGGCCACCGCGTCGGAGCCGGCGCCCACGTCCAGTTCGCCGCCGACGCCGCGTACGCGCTCGCGCAGGCCGCGCAGGCCGAAGCCGTTGGCCGTCGCCCCGGGCGCGGCGCCGGCGCCGTCGTCGGAGACGGTCACCTCGACGCGCTCGGCCGTGCAGTCGAGCGCGACCTCGACGTGGCGCGCCCCCGAGTGGCGCAGGGCGTTGGTCAGCCCTTCCTGGACGACCCGGTAGCAGACCAGCTCGCGGCCCTCGTCCACGTCGGGCCAGGCGCCGTTGACGGTGAAGGCGACGCCGGTGCCGGCCGAGCCGAACGACTCGGCCAGGGCCCGCAGGGCGTCGGGACCGGCGCGGCCGTCCATGCGCAGGGGTTTGAGCGCGCGGACCCAGCGGCGGGTGTCGGTCAGCGCCTCCAGGGTGAGGGTCTGCGCCTGGCTCACCTCGTCCCAGGCGGCCTCGGGACGGACGGTGCGGTAGCGCTGGGCGTTCTGCAGGCCCACGTTGATGACGGTCAGGTAGTGGCCCACGGAGTCGTGCATGTCGCGGGCCATCCGGGCACGTTCCTCGGCGACGGCCAGGTCGCGGGAGCGGGCCGCGTACCGGGCCAGTTCGGCGTGGGCCTGTTCGAGGTCGGCGAGCAGGCGGCCGGTCTCCTCCGCGCGGCGGCTGGAGTCGAACATCGCGACCACGACGACGAGGAGCACCAGGCAGAGCAGGAGCACCAGCAGGCCGTTGACGACCGCCCCCAGCAGGGACTGGCCGGGGTTGAGCATCGAGATCACGAAGCCGATCAGGCCGGCGACGGCGGCGTAGCCGAGCGCGCCGCGCAGCCCGAGCACGACCAGCGCGTTGCCCACCGCCAGGCCCACGATGAGCAGGGCCGCGAGGCCGCCCGTCGAGACGAGCGCCAGGGTCACGGCCAGGAACGCCACGGTCACCGCCAGCCGCGACGCGGGCGGGTCCGGCCGCCACGGCAGCAGCGGCCAGAGCAGCATCGCCACGAGCAGCGCGCCGACCCCCACGTAGGCGAGCGTCTCGAACAGCGGCCAGGTGCCCGGCGCGGTGAAGTCCATCGTCAGGAGCATGGCGAGGTGGTTCAGGGCGATGAGGGAGATCGAGCCCCAGAAGAAGACTCGCAGCACGAGGGGCGGACGGTCGTCGACGAACCGCACCCAACCGGCCAAGTCCCGCATCGATCGCGCCTGCCGCATATGCGGAGCATAGCCATCGTGCCCCCGCCGGACAGCGTGCCGATGGTCATGTGCCTCCGGTCATGGGGGCACGGGGGCCAGGCATGACCACCACGCCGCTTGCCCCCGGTCACAGAGGCATCTTCGTGGTGGTCGGCGGCTTGGAGACGACTCAGGACAGGTAGGCGCCCAGGATCTGGGGAGTGAGCTTGATTCCGGTGAGGCGCTCGATCAGGACGAGCCCTGGCCCCCGGTAGAGATCCCACTTGTGCTCCCCGTAGTCGTGGTCGATCTGCTTCATGGTCTCCACGAGCTCGTCGGGAACCTCCTCGGAGTAGCCCTCCTGGGCCCAGAACGCGAACCGGGTCTCCCCGTCCTCCACCCAGCGGAACTCCTCCAAGTCCTTGAGGTCGAGGCGGTAGAGGGAGACCACACGGGTGCCCTCCGACAGCGGCACGATGAACTCGTCGTCGGCGCCGAGCCTGCTGTTGTACTGCGCGACGAACGCCCAGTCGCCGATGGTCGTGACCGCGACGAACTCGGGCTTGTAGTCGTTGCGGGTCCCGGCATCGACCGACTCGTCGAGCGTCGTCCAGGAGAAGTCTTCTGCCCGGCCGCCCATCCGGGCTGCGAGCTGCTCGGCTGTGAGCCCGCGAACGAAGATGAAGCTGTAAGCCTCCGCCAGGGCGGAGTCCGCGAACCAGGCGTGGTCACCAGGGGGCGTGATCATGCGGCGATCATGGCAGAGCCCACTGACACAACCTGCCGAGACTGATCGCGGCCTCAGCCGTCGAACCCCGTCGTCACCGGGCGCTTAGACCGAAGCTTGCCGTGTCCCTGCGGGGCGGGCGGTGGGTGGCTGGGCTGGAATGAGGGCATGGCTGATCTGCTCGAACGGGCCCTTGACCGGGCACAGGCCGCACGCGTGGCTCCCGGAGCGGCGCTGGCGGCCGAGGCGGCGGAG
This sequence comes from Nonomuraea sp. MG754425, assembly GCF_021699195.1. Classification (GTDB taxonomy): domain Bacteria; phylum Actinomycetota; class Actinomycetes; order Streptosporangiales; family Streptosporangiaceae; genus Nonomuraea. The sequence continues at coordinate 10,204 of NZ_SSXE01000035.1, forward strand.
ATCGTACGGGCGGCGCGGGCGATGTCCGAGCGGTTCTGGCGGGGCGGGCGGCTGCTGGCCTTCGGGTCCGCGGCGGACGCGGCGCACGTCGCGGTGGAGTTCACCCATCCGGTGATCGTGGGCAAGCGGGCGCTGCCGGCGTTCGCGGTGGACGCCGTGCTGCTGCGCACGCTGGGGCGGCCGGGGGACATCGCGGTCGGCATCGGACCGGACCCCGGTGACGGGCTCCTGGCGGCGGCTCGCGAGCTGGGCATGCTGACGGTCGCCCTGACCGCCGAAGCGCCCGCCGGCTCCGCCACGGACGGACGCGCCGCCGGAGCGCCCGGTGGCTCTCCCTCGAACGAGCGAGCGCCCGCCGATCCTGCCTCGGGCGGGCCCGCCGCCGAAGCGCCCGCCGGAGCGCGTCCGGGCGAGAGGTGTCCCGCCGAGCACGTGCTGGTCGCGCGCACGGCGGATCCGCTGGTCGCCCGCGAGATCCACGTCACCGTCTACCACCTGCTCTGGGAGCTGGTCCACGTGTTCCTGGAGTCCTCGTGACCGGCGAGTGCGGCGACCGCTGCGTGACCTGCTCGGACGTCGCCGTGCCCGTCCGGGTGGCCGAGTTGCTGCCCGGCGGGCTGGCGCTGGCCGACACCGGGGCGGGCCTGGAGGAGATCAGCGTGGCGCTCGTGGAGGCGCGGGCGGGCGACACCGTGCTCGTGCACGCCAAAGAAGCCATCGCCGTGCTGGGCCGGCCCCAAGACCGGCCCGAAGATCAGCCCGAAGATCAGCCCGCTGACCAGGAAAGGACGATGCCGGGATGACCGAGACGCTCTACCCGTTCCTGCGCCGTGACCCGCTCGACCTCACCGCCTCGACGGCCGCCAAGGCGCGCGAGAGCCTGGAGCTGCGGCTGCGGGTCCTCGGCGAGCTGGGCCCGGCGCTGGAGGCGTGCGCCGTGGCCGTGGCGGGCGCGTTGCGCGGCGGCGGGCGGCTGTTCGCGTTCGGCAACGGCGGCAGCAGCACCGACGCCGGATCCGTGGCCGGGCTGTTCACCGGCTTCGGGCTGCCCGCGCTCTCGCTGACCTGCGACACCGCGCTGGTGACGGCGCTCGGCAACGACGTGGGCTTCGAGGTGGTCTTCGCCCGCCAGCTCGCCGCAATCGGCGGGCCCGGCGACGTGGCGGTGGCGCTGTCCACCAGCGGCGGCTCCGCCAACGTGCTGCTGGGGCTGGCGGAGGCCCGCCGGCTGGGCATGGTCACGGTGGGGTTCGCCGGGTCCGGCGGCGGACGGATGGCCGCCGAGCGGCTGGCGGAGCACCTGTTCGTGGTGCCGTCCGAGTCGGTGCACCGCATCCAGGAGGCCCAGGCCACGCTCTACCACGTGCTGGCCGACCTGGTCGCCGGCGAGCGGTCAGCAGATCCGCGGTAGCGGGTCACCGACCAGGATCTCGACCACGCGGGTGCCGCCGATCGCGGTACGCAGCAGCACCAGCGCCTCGGGCTCGGCGGCGACCGCGCCGATGATCGCGGCCTCGGCCCCGAGCGGGTGGGCGCGCAGCGCGTCCAGGGCTGACTGGGCGTGGGCGCCGTCCACGACGGCCACGAAGCGGCCCTCGCAGGCCACGTAGAGCGGGTCGAGCCCGAGCAGCTCGCACACGCCGGTGACCTCCGTCCGTACGGGGATCGCCGCCTCCTCCAGCACCACCGACACGCCGGACGCGACGGCCACCTCGTTCAGCACCGTGGCGACGCCGCCCCTGGTGGCGTCGCGCAGCGTCCTGACCTGGCCGGGCAGGGCGTCCAGCAGCCCGGCCACGACGTCGTGCAGCGGCGCGGTGTCGGAGGTGATCGGGGCCTCGATGCCGAAGTCGCCCCTGGCCAGCATGATCGCGGCGCCGTGCGCGCCGATCGGCCCCGACACGAGGACCGCGTCGCCGGGCCGGGCGGCCGAGGCCGAGAGCGTGCCGGGCCGCTCGATCACGCCCACGCCGGTGGTGGTGATGTAGCAGCCGTCGGCGCGCCCGCGCTGGACCACCTTCGTGTCGCCGGTGACGATCTCCACCCCGGCGGCGGTCGCGGCGGCGGCCATCGAGGCGACCACCCGGCGCAGGTCCGCGACCGGGAAGCCCTCCTCCAGGATGAACCCGGCCGACAGGTAGCGGGGGCGGGCCCCGCACATGGCCAGGTCGTTGACGGTGCCGTTGACGGCCAGGTCGCCGATGTCGCCGCCGGGGAAGAACAGCGGGCTGACCACGTACGAGTCGGTGGTGAAGGCGGCGCGCGCCGAGCCGAGCGGCAGGGTGGCGCCGTCGTCCAGGGTGGCCAGCAGCGGGTTGCGGAACGCCTCCAGGAAGACGGCCTCGACCAGCGTCTGGGTGGCCTTGCCGCCGGAGCCGTGGGCGAGCGTGATCAGCTCCTCCCTGACGACCGGCTTGCGGCGGCGGGCCCGCTCGATGCGGTCGAGCACCTGCTGTTCGCCGCCGCTCATGCCCGGCTCACCTCGCCCAGCGGGATCACGGCCGGACGTCTGTCCCTGGTGAAGCGGCCGAAGTTGTAGTAGGCGGCGCAGGCCCCCTCGGAGGAGACCATGCAGGTGCCGATCGGCGTCTCCGGCGTGCACGCGGTGCCGAACACCTTGCACTCCCACGGTTTGAGCACGCCTTTCAGCACCTCGCCGCACTGGCAGGAGCGCGGGTCGGCGACGCGTACGCCGGGCAGGTCGAAGACGCGCTCGGCGTCGAAGGCGGCGTACTCCTCGGCCATCGCGAGGGCCGAGTGGGCGATGAAGCCGAGCCCGCGCCACTCGAAGTGCGGGCGCAGCCGCATCACCCGTCCGATCGCCTCCATGGCGACCGGGTTGCCGTGCCACGGGACGACCCTGGCGTACTGGTTCTCCACCTCGCAGCGGTCCTCGGCGAGCTGGCCGAGCAGCATGTGCACCGAGGCGAGGATGTCCAGCGGCTCGAACCCGGCCACGACCAGCGGCTTGCCGTAGTCGCGGGCGATGAACGCGTACGGCTCGCAGCCGATCACGGCCGACACGTGGCCGGGCCCGATGAAGCCGTCGAGCCGCAGGTCGGGCGAGTCGAGGATGGCCTTGATCGCCGGGATGATCATGACGTGGTTGCAGAAGACGGAGAAGTTCCGCACCCCTTCCGCCGCCGCCCGCAGCACGGTCATGGCGGTGGACGGCGCGGTGGTCTCGAAGCCGATGGCCATGAAGACGACCCGCCGGTCGGGGTTCTGCTTGGCGATCTTGAGGGCGTCGAGCGGCGAGTACACCATGCGGATGTCCGCGCCGGCCGCCTTGGCGTCCAGGAACGAGCCGGTGCCGCCGGGCACGCGCAGCAGGTCGCCGAACGACGTCATGATCACGTCGGGCTGGGAGGCGATGTGGATGGCGTCGTCCACCCGGCCCATCGGGATCACGCACACCGGGCAGCCGGGGCCGTGGACCAGCGAGACCTCCTCCGGCAGGTGGTCCTCCAGCCCGTGCTTGTAGATGGTGTGGGTGTGGCCGCCGCACACCTCCATGAACGCGTACCTGCGTCCGGGACGGCACCGCGCCGCGATCCCGGCGGCCAGCGCCCGCGCCCTGCCCGCGTCGCGGTACTCATCGACGAACCGCATCCCGCCCCCTCAAGAGATGTCCGACGCGCGCAACGCGTCGATCTCGTCCTCGTACGGCTGCCCGAGCCCTTCCAGGTACTCCAGGACGGCCTGCGCCTCGGCCTCGGAGATCTTGGACAGCGCGAAGCCGACGTGCACGAGCACCCAGTCGCCCGGCTTCAGGTCCTGGCCTTCGAGCAGCCCGATGTTGATGCGCCGCCGCACCCCGCTGACCTCGACCACGGCCAGGTCCTCGTGCTCCTCGGCCGGGCCGATCAGCTCACCGGGGATGCCCAGGCACACGGGCCCCTGCTCCTTCGCTGAACCAGACCGACTCCAGCACCAGTTCGTCGCCGCCGGTGACGTCGACGTCGCCGCTGGTGCAGCGCGGGCAGTTCGCCAGCGTGTCCACCGACTCCGAACGGTCGCCGCAGGAGCGGCACTCGACCGTCATCGGCATGATGACGAGGTCGATCACCGCGTCCTGCGCGGCGGTGCCCGCCGCGGCCAGCGTGAACGCCTGCCCGAACGCCTCCTGGACCACGGCGTGGCGGGCGCCGACGCGTACCCGGGCCGACGCCACGGGCCGGCCGCCCGCCTGCTGGTGGATCAGCTCGACGAGGCCCTCACAGAGCCCGATCTCGTGCAATTACATCCGCTCCATCCTCAAGTACCGGCGCATCCCCGGCCACTGATGGACCACGACGGCCGCCAGCCCGCAGAGCAGGAGCAGCCGTACCGTCCGCGACTTCCACATGCCACGTCACCTCATCCGTGCGCACGATCGCGGCAGCCCGGTCCGGCGCTTTCCGCAATCATTTCCATAACCAGGGCTTTCACCAGGTTCGCCGCCTCTGCGACGGCGGCCCGTACGGGGTCGCTCAGCTCGCACAGCGCCTCCCCGACGCTCTGCGGCTCGCAGCACACCACGCGGACCACGGCCGGCACCCGGCCCAGCTCCGCCGCCAGCCGCAGCACCCTGACCGGGTCCATGGCGTGCGTCTCGACCGACGGGCCGCGTCCGGACGCCGCGCCGGGCGCGGGCTCCAGGTCGGGCTCCAGCACGGTGAGCGTGCCGGGCGGCTCGCCGCGCGGGGCGGCGTCCACCAGGATGGCGGCGTCGTAGTCGCGCTGCAGCGCGTAGGCCAGGTCCATGCCGCGGATGCCGAAGTCGGTCACGTCCACGCCGGGCAGGCGCGGCTCCCGGGCCAGGTGCTGGGCCACCTCGACGCCGAAGCCGTCGTCGCCCAGGAAGACGTTGCCGATCCCGGCCACCAGGATGCGGGCGGTACGCTCGCCGAGCGGCTCGATCTCCTCGGCCGCGTAGAAGAAGCGGTGGCCGGGCAGCCTGGCCTCGCCGAGGTCGCGGCCGGGGTCGTCGTCGAGGGTGACGGCGAAGTGGAAGACGCCCTCCTCGTCCTGCTCGACGGCCTCGACCACGCCCTCCCGGCCCGCCAGCACCAGGTCGAGCACGTCGGCGGAGCTCCTCGGCCGCACCCGCACCCTGCTGCCCGCGCCGACCGTCACGCCGCCGACGGTCACCTCGGCGGGGCCGCGCGTCTCCATCCGTTCCCAGAAGTCCGTCACGTCGTCGGCTCCGTCCTGCGCATGATGCCGTGCAGGCGCATCAGTTCCTCCTGTGAGAGCGCGGTGCAGCGGTCGAGGATCTCGCGGGCGCGCGGGTCCCCCTCGCGGATCTCGGCCTGCTCCTGGTCGCAGAGCGCCAGCACGCTGAGCGTGAGGAGCTGGTCGATCTCGGTGGCGTCGAACAGGTCGCCGGGGCTCTCCGGCGAGATCTTCGGCTGGTCGTACAGGATGATCGGCGCGGACAACATCGTGCGCAGGTCCTCCCCGGCCAGGACCGGCCAGGCGCCGTCGTTGCGGCAGCCCTCCGCCTCGGCGCGCAGCTCCTCCGGCGGGTCCATGAGCGAGACGAACCGGCCGGCGGGCGCGTGCAGCACCGTGTGCGCGGAGACGAGCGTGCGCGCCAGCGCCTCGGCCCGCGTCCCCTCGCCGGACGCGCCCGGCGGCCACGGCGTGGTGTTGACGACGTCGGCCGTGACCCGGAACAGCTCGGGCCGCACCCACTCGGCGCGCACCTCGGCGTGCCCGCGCAGCGCCGCCCACCGGCGGGTCACCGCGCCCTCGTGCTCCTGCCCCTCCGGGAGGTCGATCTCCGCCCGTACGGGGCCGCCGCCGAGGATGAGCGCCGGGACGCGTACCTCGCGCTCGCGCGCCTCCTCGCCCCGGTCCCGCCGTACGACGTGCAGGAACCGTACCGACACGGCCACCTCGGCCCCCGGCTCGGCGCGCACCACGCACTGCGTGCGCATCCGCCACCGGTTGCCGGCGTGCTCCCTGCCGTAGCCCTCGGGGTGCACGCCGCCGATCGTCCAGCGGTGCCGGTTCTTCAGCGAGGACTCCCGGTAGGGCCACAGCAGGTAGCCCTCGTACAGGACCGCACGGGCGATCTGCCGGACGTCTTCCATCCAGGCGTCCGCCGGGACGTCCGTCGTGTCGTCCGTCATGTGCGTCCTCCGGCCAGCAGCGAGCGGATCACGTCGTCCCATCCGGTGAGCGTGTGCCGCACCTTGTAGGCGTACAGCCGGTCGAACTCCTCCCGGCCGAGCCGCACCCAGGCCGCGCCTGGGAAGTGCCGCTCCATCAGCTCCTTCCACACCCGTACCGGCATCGCGTAGTCGGCCTCGGCCCGTCTGGGCAGGTGGGCGGCCTGGAGCCGGTCGCCGTCCTGGTAGAAGACGGTGCCGGTGAACAGGAAGTCCAGCGGCGCGGTGCCGTCGTCCAGGCCGTGGAAGTACTTGGCGGCGGCCACCTCGAAGTCGTAGGTGCACGGCACCGTGACGCGGGCGGTCGTGGCCCCGGTGAAGCCGGGGATCTGGGTCACGGTCTGCGCCCACAGCAGGCTCGACAGGTTGCGCGACCACTCCTCCGGCGGCCCGAACAGCTCCGCCAGCCGCTCCTTGTCGCGCTCGACGTAGCCGCGGCGGGTGGCGTCGATGCGGACCTGGGTGGCGAGCGTGATCGAGCGGATCTCGGGCCCGCCGGTGGCGTCGAGGGACAGCGTGAAGTCGAGCGCCGGCACGGCCGCGGGCGCGGCCGGCTGGACGCCCGTGACCTGGATGCGCACGTCGGGCGTCATGCGGGTGACAGGTTGGGCATGCCCGGGTCGATCGGGTCGTGCTGGTCCGCGTTGATGCCGGTCGAACGCTCGGCGGTGGAGCGGCCGTCGGGCAGGTGGCCGTCCTGCCTGTCGTAGTTGCCGGGCGCGTTGCCCTCCTTGACGCCCTTGACGTGGGAGGGCGCGTCGGGCCGCACGTCGGGCCGGCCGGTCCTGATGGGCTTCTTCGCGGTCATCGCGTGCTCCTGAGTTCGGTGAAGAATCGGGCGATCTGCTCGCGTACGGCCGAGCCGCCGGTCAGGCCGTGCCACCGGCTGCGGACCAGGCCGACGAGCCGGTAGCAGTCGTCGATGGGCACGATCCAGGCGCCGTGCTCGCGGTCGAGCAGCAGCGCCTCGACGTCGGGGGCCAGCCGGTCGAGCACCGGGTCGTCCCAGGCCGGGCCCGCGACGGCCCCCGCCGGGCTCGGGTAGTACATGACCGGCCGGTCCGCGCCCGAGTCGCGCACCAGGAACACGGTGCGGACCGGCGCTCCCAGGCCCGACCACGCGAAGCCGGTCAGCCGCTCGCGCCGCCTCGGGACCAGCCGGTAGCTGGCGCCGCCCGCGGCCGCGTCGGCGAAGAGTACCTGGCAGGCCTGGCAGGCGCAGCGCAGCTCGCGTACGGACAGGTCGAGCAGGTGGCGGTGGTCGGCGGGCACCGGCTCGCCGCACAGGTCGCACCGCTCCTCGCCGCCCTCCCGCACCCGCTGCCTGTCGCGGGTGGCGATCGCGAGGTCCGCCAGGCGCAGCCGTCCGGCCGGCGGCGCCGCGGCGGCCCGCCGGTCCCGCATCGGGCTCATCGAACCTCCGCCGCGCGCCGGACCGTCAGGCTCTCGACCGGGATCATCGGCCGCTCGCCCGGCCCCACCTCGACCTCGACCCGGTCGGCCTCGGGCGCCGCCGCGCGGACGGCCTGCTCCGCCGCCGACACGGCCGACGAGCCGCAGCCGGAGGCGCGCACGCGGACCCGCACCAGCCCGTCCTCCACGGCCAGGATCTCGGCGCCGGGCAGCGCCGCCTCGACCCGGGCCCGGAGGTCCAGCGGATGCAGGTCGTGCAGCAGGAGCAGGTGCGAGACCAGCTCGTCGGCGGCCAGCTCGGCCCCCAGCGACTCGCCAGCCAGGTCCATCACCCGCGCCAGCCCCTCGCCGTACAGCCCGAGCAGCTCCCCGACCAGCTCGATCGCCGCCGGGTCCGCCGCTTCGAGCAGCGCCTCGATGCGGGCCACGCGCTCCGACGTCACTGCGCCGCGCCGAACGTCGGGGAGTGCACCTGCTGGAGCACCTTGCCGTCGCCCAGGTACATGTGCACCCCGCACGGCAGGCACGGGTCGAAACTGCGCACCGTCCGCATGATGTCGATGCCCTTGAACGAGTCGGGCCCGTTCTCCTCGAAGATCGGCAGCCCCTGCACGGCGTCCTCGTACGGCCCCGGGGTGCCGAAACTGTCGCGCGGGCTGGCGTTCCACGGCGTCGGCGGGTACGGATGGTAGTTGGCGATCTTGCCGTCCCTGATCACCATGTGGTGCGACAGCACGCCGCGCACCGCCTCGTGGAAGCCGCAGCCGATGCCCTCCTCCGGCACCTCGAAGTCGCTGAACACCTTCGTGCGCCCGGCCCTGACCTCGGCCATCGCCTGCTCCAGGAAGTAGACGGCCGACGCCGCCGCGTAGGCGACGAAGTAGACCCTGGCCCGGTTGCGCTCGATGGTGTTGGCCCAGCGCGGCACCTTCCACTCGAAGCTCATCTCGGGCAGCGACCTGCTCTTGGGCAGGTTGATCTGCACCGAGCCGCCGGTGGCGCGGACCGTGCCGATGTCCACCAGCCCGGCCAGCGCGGTCGCCCACAGCCGGGCCAGCGGGCCGCCGCCGGTGTCGAGGGCCAGGTGGTCGCCGGTGCGGTCGTCGAACCAGCGGGGGCTCATCACCCAGCTGTAGTTGCCGCCCTCCAGGTCGCGCTTCTGCGGGTGCGGCAGCGTGGTCTGGTTCCACGGGTGACGCTGGTCGACCGGGTTGCCGAGCGGGTCGTGGCTGACGAACGTCTCCTCGGACTGCCAGTCGTCGTAGTACGAGCTGCCGAGCAGGATCCGGATGCCGAGGTTGATGTCCACCAGGTTCGTGGTGAGCAGTTCGCCGTCGAGCACGATGCCGGGCGTGACGAACATCCGCCGGCCCCAGTCGGCCATGTTGCGGTAGTCGTAGTCGGCGACCTCGGGGTCCTGGAAGGCGCCCCAGCAGCCGAGCATCACCCGCCTGCGGCCGACCTCCTCGTAGCCGGGCAGCGCCTCGTAGAAGAAGTCGAACAGGTCGTCGTTCATCGGGACGGCCCGCTTGACGAAGTCCAGCACCCGCAGCAACCTGGCCAGGTAGTCGGTGAACACCTGGGGCGTGGCGACGGTGCCGACGCCGCCCGGGTAGAGCGTGGACGGGTGCACGTGCCGGCCCTCCATCAGGCAGCACATCTCCCTGGTCACCCGGCTCACCTGGAGCGCCTCGCGATAGACGTCACCGGTGAACGGGTTGAAGGCGCGCATGATGTCGGCGATCGTGCGGTAGCCGTGGATGCCGGAGTTGGGCGCCTGGGTGGTCTCGGCGCGGCGCAGCAGGCTCGGGTTGGTCTCCTTGACCATCTGCTCGCAGTAGTCGACGAAGACCAGGTTGTCCTGGAACAGCGTGTGGTCGAACATGTACTCGGCCGCCTCGCCGAGGTTGATGATCCACTCGGCGAGCGGTGGCGGCTTGACGCCGTAGGCCATGTTCTGGGCGTAGATCGAGCACGTCGCGTGGTTGTCACCGCAGATGCCGCAGATCCGGCTGGTGATGAAGTGCGCGTCGCGCGGGTCCTTGCCCTTCATGAACACGCTGTAGCCGCGGAACAGCGACGAGGTGCTCCGGCACTCGACCACCTCGCGGTTGTTGAAGTCGATCTTCGTGTAGATGCCGAGGTTGCCGATGATCCTGGTGATCGGATCCCAGGACATCTCGACCAGCTCGCGCTTGGTCTCCGCTTTCTGGCCGCGGCCCGCGGTACGGGTGGTCACCTTGCCGTTCCCCCTAGTTGCCCCAGCGCGGGTCGTACCCGCTGGTGAGTTTGCGGCCGTTGTGCCGCCACTTCGGCTCCTTGTTGGCCGCGTGGTTGGTGATGGAGCGCAGCCGGCGGATCAGCGAGCCGTAGGCGCTGCTCATCGCGGCCGACACCGATCCGCCGGGGGGTTCGTCCATGAACGGCATGAACTTGTCGGGGAAGCCGGGCATCGTGCAGGCGATGCAGACGCCGCCGACGTTCGGGCAGCCGCCGACCCCGTCCATCCAGCCGCGCTTGGTGACGTTGCAGTTGACCACCGGACCCCAGCAGCCGACGCGCACCAGGCACTTGGGCGAGTTGTAGTCGCGGGCGAAGTCGCCCTGCTCGTAGTAGCCCGCCCGGTCGCAGCCCTCGTGCACGGTCTTGCCGAACAGCCAGGTGGGACGGAGCATCTCGTCCAGCGGGATCGTCGGCGCCATGCCCGCCGCCTGGTAGAGCAGCCAGGTGAGCGTCTCCATGAAGTTGTCGGGCTGCACCGGGCAGCCGGGCACGTTGACGATCGGCAGCCCGCCGGCCGAGCGGAAGTCGCTGCCGAGGTAGTCGGCCAGGCCCATGGCGCCGGTCGGGTTGCCCGCCATCGCGTGGATGCCGCCGTAGGCGGCGCAGGTGCCGATCGCGACGACGGCCCACGCCTTGGGCGCCAGCCGGTCGATCCATTCGTTGACGGTGATCGGCTGGCCGGTCTCCGGGTCGCTGCCCATCGACGTCCAGAAGCCGTCGCCGTTGATCCGCTCGTTCGGGATCGAGCCCTCGACCACGAAGATGAACGGCCCCAGATCACCCTTGGCGGCCTGGTGGAAGGCGGCCATGAAGGCGTCGCCGGTGTCCTTGGCCAGCACCTTGTTGTGCAGGTGGACCTTGGGCAGGCCGGGCACGAGGCCCAGCAGCACGTCCTCGATGCTCGGCAGCGTGGCGGCGGTGACGGACACGGTGTCGCCGTCGCAGCTCATGCCCTCCGAGGTCCACAGGATGTGCACCTCGTCGAGCGCGGTGGATGTCGTCATGGCCAAACCCCCCGTACGGCCACTCAAGGTGATAACAGCTCACCTCTCCGTAACGGACATACCGCGCAACCGGCGTTCGCAAACAGGGTCATGGCATTCCGGACTCCTAACATCACGCCAGGCGAGGTTTTTGTGGCGAGAAGTGTCACGAGTGCCCACTTGCGCGACGGCGCGGGCACGGGCGGACACTCGAAGAGACCACACTCATCGCGGCCCGGGGGTGTTTCCCTGTGCAGGACGTGTTCGAGTCCCGTGAGTCCTGGCCTTTCGAGTGCCTGCGCTGCCTGTACGTGTGGGAGGAGGACTACGTCGTCCGCCACCTCACCGACGATCACGGCAACGAGGTCGAGACCTGGCTCGCCTCCGGCGTTCCCGTACAGCCGCCCTGGTCGGGCATGAGCTGCCCGGCGTGCGGCGCCTTCCACGTCACCTCGTTCCCCGCCGGCTATCTGGCCCGCCATCCCGAACTGGCCGCCGCACCCGACCCGGTGCCGCTGGCCAGGGTGCCGGTCATGCCCATCAAGGACATCGAGTTACCGGTCGTCCGGCAGCCGCTGCCGCGCCGCGTGATGATCGCCCTCGGGGTCCCGCTCATCGCCTTCGCGGGCTACGAGCTGTACCGGTACGTCCTGTCCCCCATCACTCACCACTAGCGGGCCGAGGGCAGGGCGACAGGGCCAGGGTGCCGACGTCCACGCGCAGGTCGGCGGAGGCGCGGGTGGCGCGGATGGCGACGGCGTTGGGCTCGTCCACCTCGGCGACCCAGCGGGCGGCCTGCTCGGGGCTCTTGCCGAAGCGCACGTGCCGCTCGGTGAGGCGGTCCAGGCGGACGCGGTCGTCGAGGTCGGCGTACCAGACCTCGGTCATGGCCGCGCGCACCTGCCGCCAGGGCTCGTCGCCGGACAGCAGGTAGTTGCCCTCGCTGACGACGACCCGGGCGTCCGGCGGCACCGCGATGGCCCCGGCGATCGGCTGCTCGATGTCGCGGTCGAAGGACGGGGCGTAGACGACGGAGCCGGTCTCGGCGCGGATACGGCGCAGCAGGGCGAGGTAGCCGTGGCCGTCGAAGGTGTCGATGGCGCCCTTGCGGCCCAGCCGCCCGAGGTGTTCGAGGGCGACGTCGGCCAGGTGGAAGCCGTCCATCGGCACCCAGACGGCGGGCAGCCCGGCGGCGGTCAGGGTCGCGGCCAGCCAGCCCGCCAGCGTGGACTTGCCCGCGCCGGGGCAGCCCGCGATGCCGATCACCACCCGCCCGCCGCCGGCGGCCAGCCCGCGCACCCGCTCGACCAGCTCGACGCCGCCGCTCACGACACCCTCCCGCTGACGCACACGAGCACCCTAACGCCGCTCACCGACCGCTCCCGCCCACGGCCGCGAGCGGGTTCGGTACGGAGGGAGTGCTCAAGGTCGTTCTTCGTTCAGATCGTCAGGATGGTGCGCAGGATGTCGTCCACGACCTGGGGGCCGTCCACGCCGACGCAGACGTGCACGTTGGGGTCCTGGCCGCGCAGCGGGACCGTCTGCCCGGCGGTCAGCTCGCCGGCCGTCTCCACGCCGACGGCCATGTCCGCGAACGAGGCCACGTCCGGGTCGGCGGCCACCGCCACGGCGAGCGGATCGTACAGCACGCACCCGTCAGCCCACTCGAACATGGGCGCGTCGAGGTAGGTGGCGCAGACGTCGGCCAGCATCGGGGCGATGCGCGAGGCCCCGCGGTCGATGCCCCGGATGGTCTCCTCGGACAGGACGAGGCCGGTGGCCGGGTTGGTGACGTCCAGGCTGATCATCGTGAGGTCGACGCCGGAGCGGAAGACGATGTCGGCGGCCCGCGGGTCGTACCAGATGTTGCACTCGGCGACGGAGGTGACGTTGCCGCGCCCGTAGCGGGACTCCAGGCCGAGCGCGCCGCCCATGAACACCACGGAGCGCAGCTTCGCGGCCACCTCGGGCTCCTTGAGCATGGCCATGGCCAGGTTCGTCTGCGGGCCGATCGCGACGACGGTCACCTCGCCGGGGTGGGTCAGCACGGTGTCCACGAGGAAGTCCACGGCGTGCTCCCGTACCGCCGCGGTGGCCAGGTCGGGCAGCTCGATCGTGCCGGGCTCGCCGCGCGCCCCCTGATACGCCTCGGCGAGCACGCCGGGCAGCGTGCCGTCCAGCCGGGTGCGCATGCCGACGGCCACCGGCACGTCGGAGCGCCCGGCCGCGGCCAGCACGGCGGCGGCCCCGCGCGCGCCCAGGGCGGGCGGGCAGTTGCCGAACACCGTGGTGACGCCGAGCAGCTCCAGCCGCGGATCGGCCAGCGCCAGCATGAGGGCGATCGGGTCGTCGGCGTCCGTGCCGCGGATGCCGACGCCCGGATCGGTGTCGAGGATGATCTTCCGGGGCGTGCTCATGCCCGTTCCTCCTTCGCGTTCGCCGCGCCCGTCATGATCGCGACGGCCTCCGGCATGGTGTGGTCGCGCGGCGTGGGCACGCAGCTCCCTGACGCCCCGAGCACCTGCTCGGGCTCCCTGACGCCGAGCGCCGCCGTGGGTTCGTCGAGCACCACGACCTCGCCGCCGAACGCCACCGCGCGGGCGACCGCGACAGCGGGGCGCCGGGGTGACGGTGCAGGACGCGCCGCACCGGCTGAGAGGGCATGAGCGGCCGCCGCCGGACCGTCTCGGCGGCCGTCATGCCGGCGGTTTCTGTCGTGGTCAGGTCGCGCTCCTCGTGACGGTGCTTTCGCGGCCTACCGGCACTCCTTCGCGCCTTCTGCCGAGCTGATGCCCTCGATACCGGCCACGAGCCCGTCAGTGACGAGCCGCACTCCGGTGTTGACGAAATCGAGCCCTTCCGAGGGGGCGGGGTTCACCCTGTCGCGCAGGTGCCTTCCGACTGCCGCCACTCCGGACCGGCCCATCTCGGCGGGGTACCGCTGCGCGACCGCCCCGAACGCGCCGGCGGTCATGGGCCGACCCGCTGTACACCGGCGCCGGACCGGATCGACGGCCTGATCCGGTCCGGCGCGAAGGTCACCAGGTGACGGGCAGCTCGTAGACCCCGTAGACCTGGCCGTCGTGCTTGAAGGGGATCTGCTCCAGCCCGGCCGCCAGGGCCAGGGTGGGGATGCGCCGGTAGAGGGTGCCGTACACGACCTGTAGCTCCAGCCGGGCCAGCGGCTGGCCGAGGCACTGGTGCACGCCGAAGCCGAAGGCCACGTGGCGGCGGGCGTCGCGGCCCAGGTCCAGCTCGTCGGGGTGGGGGAAGACCTCGGGGTCGCGGTTGCCGACGTCGTTGGCCAGGATGATGCCCTCGCCGGCGCGGATGACCTGGCCGGCGATCTCGATGTCCGCCTTCGCCACCCGGCGGCGTCCGCCGTGGGTGATGTTGAGGTAGCGCAGCAGCTCCTCCACCGCCCCCGCGACCACCTTGGGGTCGTCGCTCCCGCACAGCACCGCGAGCTGGTCGGGGTGCTGGAGCAGAGCGAGGGTGCCGAGCGCGATCATGTTCGCGGTGGTCTCGTGCCCGGCGACGAGCAGCAGCACGCCCATCTGGGCGGCCTGCTCGCGGGTCAGCTCGCCCGCCCTGACCCGCTCGGCCACCTTCGACAGCAGGTCGTCGCCCGGATGTTCGAGCTTGTCGCCCACGAGCCGGTCGAGGTAGTCGAGCAGCCGGCCGCCGGCGGCGGCCCGCTCCTCGGGCGGGGTGACCCGCCTGATGAGGATCCTGCTGTGGTCCTGGAAGAAGTCGTGGTCGGCGTACGGGACGCCGAGCAGCTCGCAGATCACCAGCGAGGGCACCGGCAGCGCGAACGCCTCGACCAGGTCCACCGGCTTCGGCCCGGCGAGCAGGTCGTCGATCAGGCGGTCCACGATCCGCTGCACGGCCGGGCGCATGCCCTCGACCCGCCGGACCGTGAACGCGGCCTGCACCATGCGGCGCTGGCGGGCGTGCTCGGGGTCGTCCATGAGGATGAAGCTCAGCGAGCCGTTGAGCCGGGGCGCCGACAGCGGGTAGCCGGGCCGGGTGACGTCGGCGCTGACCTGCGGGTGGCCCAGCAGCGCCCGCTGCTCGGCGTGGGTGGTGACCAGCCACGGGGTGCTGCCGTCCCACAGCCGCACGCGGGTCAGCGGCCCCTCCTTCTGCAGCGCCTGGATCGCGGGCGGCGGGTCGAACGGGCACCGCTCCGCCCGGACGCCCGGGAAGGCGGGCAGCGTGCCGGTCATCCGGCCACCTCGATCGCGCCCGCCGGGCAGACGGCGGCGGCCTCGCGGACCAGGGCGTGCTGCCCCTCGCCCGGCTCGGCCTCCAGCAGGAGCACGATGCCGTCCTCCTCGCGCTGGTCGAACACCTCCGGCGCGAGCAGCACGCACTGACCGGCGCCGCAGCACTTGTCCTCGTCGACGGTGACCTTCATCGAACCTCCTCGGAGGTGGGAGCGTCGCGGAAGGCGCTCACTGACATTCGCCATGACGCACTATGACCAGCATGGTCGGGCACAGCCAATCAGGCAGGTCAGCGTAAGTCAAGCAGTTGATTTAAATTTTGCCACGTCCCCTGCGGCAGCGCGGCCACCCATGCCGATCCGGTCGGCGAGCGCCCCGGGGAGCGGTTATCGTAACAACCGGACATCACTGTCCGGTTGGACCTTCCCCGATGCAGGAGGCATGGTGAGCAGCACCGATCAGCAGGTCCCGCACTACCCCTTCCCCGCGCCCGGCGCGCTGGAGCCGCCGGCGGAGTGGGCCGGGCTCCGCCAGGGCTGCCCCGTCGCGCCGATCAGGCTGGCCAGCGGCGACGAGGCGCTCCTGCTCACCCGGTACGCCGACGTCAAGCAGCTCATGTCGGACCCGCGCTTCACCCACCACCTCGTGGCCGAGGACGCCGCCAGCATCACCGCCAACGAGTCCGGCGGCGTGTTCGCCAGCGGCGGCACCAGCGTCGGGGGCGAGGCCCACCGGGAGTGGCGCAAGCTGATCGGCAAGGCGTTCACCGCCAAGCGCGTCTCGGCCATGCGGCCCGGCATCGAGGCGACGGCCGTCCGGCTGGTGGCGGAGATGATCGAGCGCGGCGCGCCCGCCGACCTGGTGCCCGCGCTCGGGTTCCCGCTGCCGGTGTGGGTGATCTGCGACCTGCTCGGGGTGCCCGACTCCGACCGCGACCGGTTCGCGTACTGGTCCGACACCATGCTGAGCCTGACCAGGTACACCCAGGAGGAGATCGACGCCGCCCAGGCCGAGTTCGCCGCGTACATGAGCGCGCACGTCGCGGCCAAGCGCGCCGAGCCCGGCGACGACCTGATCAGCGAGCTGATCTCGCTCGTCGGCGCGCTCGACGGCCGGGTCACCGAGGAGGTCATGACGATGACCGCCAAGGGCCTGCTGGTGGCCGGGCACGAGACCACCGCCAACATGATCGGCAAGATGGTCGCGATGTTGCTGGCCGACCGCTCGCGCTGGGAGCGACTGGTCGCCGACCGCTCGCTCATCCGCACGGCGGTCGAGGAGTGCCTGCGCCACGACGCCAACTTCGGCTTCGGCATCCCCCGCTACATCGGCCAGGACGTCGAGATCGGCGACACCACGCTGACCCGGGGCAGCACCGTCATCTGCAGCCTGTCCGCCGCCAACCGCGACGAGCGCGCCTTCGAGGACGCCGCCGAGATGGACCTGAGCCGCTCCCCCAACCCGCACCTGATCTTCGGCGCCGGCCCCTACGCGTGCCTCGGCCAGTCGCTGGCCCGCACCGAGTTGCAGACCGTGCTCAACGTGCTGCTGGAGCGCCTGCCCACGCTGGAGCTGGCCGTGCCGGCCGGGTCGCTCAGGCGTCGCGAGGGGCTCATCGTCGGAGGGCTGGAGGAGGTTCCGGTCCGCTGGTGAGCGGGCCGGCCCGCGCTCAGGGGTCGATGCCCCGGTGCAGCAGGCTCCACAGGCGCTCGGCGGTGGCGACCCGGTCGGCGGCCGGGACCCTGGACACGACTCCGGCGATCATGCCCACGGCGGTCATCAGGTCGTCCACCGTCAGGTCGGCACGCACGAGGCCGGCCAGGCGGGCCGCCGGGAGCCTGCTGTCCAGCAGCCCGGACACCCGCTCGCGCAGGGCGCGCAGGCGCGGGTCGGGGCGGGCCGGGACGCTGACCATGGCGATGAACGCGGTCGAGGCGACGGTCTGCTCGGTGATGAGCGCCAGCACGTCGGCGAGCGTGACGCCGGGAGCGGCGGCCCGGCTCTCCAGCTCGGCGACGCTGACCTCGAACACCGCCAGCGCGAGGCTGACGCGGTCGGGGAAGTGCCGGTAGAGGCTGCCCTGGCCGACCCCGGCCCGGCGGGCGACCGCGCTGAGCGGGGCATCGTAGCCGGCGGTGGCGAAGACCTCGCGAGCCGCCGTCACCAGGGCCGCGCGGTTCTCGGCGGCGGCACTCGGCCCCCGGTTGGGGCGACGCTCGGCGGGCATGGCGGCCATCGTAGCGACCGGACCACGTCGTCCGGCCGCTCCTTTCGCCCCGGCACGCCGATTCGGGGGGTGGAAATTGAATGGTCATGCATTCATGTGTATATACTTCTACTCGTGTCCAAGATGCTCACCTCCCTCCCCGTAGGCGAACGCGTCGGGATCGCCTTCTCCGGCGGCCTCGACACCTCCGTGGCCGTCGCGTGGATGCGCGACAAGGGTGCGGTGCCCTGCACCTACACCGCCGACATCGGCCAGTACGACGAGCCCGACATCGCCTCGGTGCCGGGCCGCGCGAGCGCGTACGGCGCCGAGATCGCCCGGCTGGTCGACTGCCGGGAGGCCCTCGTCGAGGAGGGCCTGGCGGCCCTGGCCTGCGGGGCGTTCCACATCCGCTCCGGCGGCCGCACCTATTTCAACACGACCCCGCTCGGCCGCGCGGTCACCGGCACGCTGCTGGTGCGCGCGATGCTCGACGACGGCGTGCTGATCTGGGGAGACGGCTCCACCTTCAAGGGCAACGACATCGAGCGGTTCTACCGCTACGGTCTGCTCGCCAACCCGTCCCTGCGCATCTACAAGCCGTGGCTGGACGCCGACTTCGTCAGCGAGCTCGGCGGGCGCAAGGAGATGTCGGAGTGGCTGCTCGCCCGTGACCTGCCCTACCGGGCCAGCACCGAGAAGGCGTACTCCACCGACGCCAACATCTGGGGCGCCACCCACGAGGCCAAGCGGCTCGAACACCTCGACGCCGGCATCGAGATCGTCGAGCCGATCATGGGCGTGCGGTTCTGGGACCCCGAGATCGAGATCCCGGCCGAGGACGTCACGATCGGGTTCGAGCGCGGCCGGCCGGTGACGATCAACGGCAAGGAGTTCGCCTCCGCCGTCGATCTGGTCCTGGAGGCCAACGCCATCGGCGGCCGGCACGGGCTGGGCATGTCCGACCAGGTGGAGAACCGCGTCATCGAGGCCAAGAGCCGGGGCATCTACGAGGCGCCGGGCATGGCGCTGCTGCACGCGGCCTACGAGCGGCTGGTCAACGCCATCCACAACGAGGACACCCTGGCCAGCTACCACGTCGAGGGGCGCAAGCTGGGCCGGCTGCTCTACGAGGGCCGCTGGCTCGACCCGCAGGCGCTGATGCTGCGCGAGTCGCTGCAGCGCTGGGTCGGCATGGCGGTCACCGGCGAGGTGACGCTGCGGCTGCGGCGCGGCGAAGACTACTCGGTCATCGACACGGCGGGGCCGGCGTTCAGCTATCACCCCGACAAGCTGTCGATGGAGCGCACCGAGGACGCCGCCTTCGGCCCGCTCGACCGCATCGGCCAGCTCACCATGCGCAACCTCGACATCGCCGACTCCCGCGCCAAGCTGGAGCAGTACGCCGGGCTCGGCATGGTCGGGCACGAGACGCTGTTGGGCCCGGCGCGGCAGGCCGCCACCGGGCTGATCGGCGCGATGCCCGAGGGCGGCGCCGAGGCGATCGCCACGCGCGGCGAGGACGTCGAGGTGCCCGACGACGACGAGCTGCTCGACCACGCCGCCATGGAGGCCGGCACCGACTGACCCATCGGTCACAGGATTCCCCGCGTTCTCTGCCGGGTATGTCCCGCCCGGCAGAGCTGCCTTGCCACCACGACGCAGCGGCCAAACATTTCCAAGACATCCGGTCTAGCGTGTTGTCATTGACTGGAATTGTTGGAACATATGGTTCGAGTCATCGAGTGAGGTCCAAAGATCGCTTACCCGGACAAAGGTGAGCGGCGAGGGGAAAGGGGCAACGCTCATGCACCAGCGGGCCGTCCGGAACTTGGCCAAGCTCGAGACCACGCAGGCCAGGATCACCCGGATCTTCGACGCGGCGGCCGGCGGGAAGAACCATTTCCTGGCCGACCGGGACACCGTCCGCCACTTCGACCAGGCTGCTCCCGCCCTCACCACGGCGGCCCGCGCGGTACTCGAGTTCCTCTCCCGGGTGATCCGTCACCTGGCCGCCGACGAAGGCGTGGAGCAGTACCTGATCGTGGGCAGCGGCATCCCCAGCGGGCCGTCGCCCCGGCACCACTTACACGACGTGGCCCACCAGGCGGCGGCGGGCCGGCCGCGCGTCCTGTACGTCGAGAGCAACCCGATGGTCGTCACCATGGCGCAGGCCACCATCGAACCCTTCACCGACCTGGTCCGCGTGGTGGAGGGCGACGTGCGCGAGATCGACGACGTGCTCGGCGACCACGTGGTCCGCACGTACATCGACTGGGACCGTCCGGTGGCCGTGCTGCTGCTGTCGGCCTACAGCCTCCACGACGACGAGTACGCCCACTACGTCGTCAAACGACTGCGCCACACCGCGCCGGCGGGCAGCTTCCTGGGCCTGCTGCACACCACGTTCGACGGCGTCCCGCCGGAGCTGTTGCCGGCCATCCGCGACCTGATCGCGATGACCCTGCCGCACCTCGCGATCCGGTCGAGGGACGAGGTCGCGGGTCTGCTGGAGGGGCTCGACCTGCTCTCCCCCGGGCTGGTGTGGGTGCCGGAGTGGCGCCCCGGCGCCGGCGACCTGGCCTGCCGCGAGCAGCCCAGCACGTCGGGCAACTACGGGGCCGTCGCCCGCATTCCCTGAGGAAACTTCTCCGCCGCGCATTCCCAAGTGTGAAGGCCAACGCTTATGGTTGGTGTGGGAGCGCTCCCAAATGCGAGAGACGTGATGCGTATGGCCCCCCACCTGGCCCCCCGAGCCGACTCCGCGCCGGCTACGCCGGCCCGCACGGTGGAGTACCTGCTGCCGTCCGTTCCCGCCGGTGTCGGCGAGACCCGCTCCCTGGTCCGGGCCGAACTCGGCCGCTGGGGCCTGACCCACGTCATCGACGACTGCCTGCTCATCGTCAGCGAACTCGTCACCAACGTCGTACGCCACGGCGGCTCGGCCTACACGCTGCGGCTGGAGGAACGCGAGGGCCGGCTGTGCGGCGAGGTGTTCGACCCGGGCGACGGCGTGCCCTTTCAACGCTCCCCCGGCGTCGAGTCGCTCTCGGGCCGGGGTCTGCAGATCGTCGGTGCCGTCGCCGCCGACTGGGGCGTCTCGACGGTGGACAACGGCAAGCTCGTCTGGTTCACGATCGACTGCGCCACCTGACCCCGAAGCCGGACGGCCCGCAGCCCGGACGGCCGCAGAGCCGCCCCCGGCCCGTCTGAGCGGCCCGATCCGTCTGAGCGGATCGTTCACAGGGCCGGGCGCGCGCGCAGGATGCGCGTGAGCAGCGCGGTCAGATACTCGCGCTCGCCCTCCCCGAGCGGCGCGAACCACTCCTCCTCCCGCAGGGCCTGCTCGGCGAACGCCGCGCGCACGGCCTCCTGCCCCGCCTCCGTCAGCGCGACCACCACCGCGCGGCCGTCGCCCGGCACCGGCAGGCGCTCGACCAGGCCGCCCCGCTCCAGCGTGTTGACCGCGTTCGTGACGGCCGAGCGCGACATGGCCGAGATCTCGGCGAGCCGGACCGGCTGGGTGGGGCCCAGCAGCCACAGCTTGAACATCAGCCGGAACCCGGGCAGCGTCCACCCGCGCGGCCGGTGGATGCGCGTCTCCAGGTCGGTCACGAGCAGGTAGGCGAGCTGGAGC
Source organism: Nonomuraea sp. MG754425 (assembly GCF_021699195.1). Classification (GTDB taxonomy): domain Bacteria; phylum Actinomycetota; class Actinomycetes; order Streptosporangiales; family Streptosporangiaceae; genus Nonomuraea. The sequence continues at coordinate 31,116 of NZ_SSXE01000035.1, forward strand.
AGGTGGTAGGCCAGCGAGAACGCCTCGGGGTCGGCCGGTGGCGGCATGGCGGCCAGCCGGTCCCGCGCGTACGCGCCGTACTCGAGGTCGGGCGGGAGGCTCTGGCCGGCTGGGTTCACGGGGTCAAGTCTTGCGCAGGCGGACGCGTACCCGGGATATTGTTTCGGCCATAACAATCTCCCCGGGGAGGATCCGTGCGCATCGTCATCGCCGGAGCCGGCATCGGCGGGCTGACCGCCGCGCTCAGCCTGCACGCGGCCGGGTTCGCGGACGTGACCGTGCACGAGGCCGTCCGCGAGCTCAGGCCGCTCGGCGTCGGCATCAACCTGCTGCCCCACGCCGTGCGGGAGCTGACCGAACTGGGCCTGGCCGACCGGCTGGCCGCCATCGGCGTGGCCACCGCCGAACTGGCCTACTTCAACCGCTACGGCGCCCCGATCTGGTCCGAGCCGCGCGGGCTCGGCGCGGGCTACGCCTGGCCGCAGTACTCCGTGCACCGGGGCCGCCTGCAGATGCTGCTGCTGGAGACGGTGCTCGACCGGCTCGGCCCGGACGCCGTGCGCACCGGCAGCCGGATCACCGGCCCCGGCACGGAGGACCTGCTGATCGGCGCGGACGGCATCAACTCGGCCGTACGCGCGCACCTGTACCCGGGCGAGGGCCCGCCGCCCTGGAACGGCCTGGTGCTGTGGCGCGGCACCACATACGGCGAGCCGTTCCTGACCGGCCGGTCCATGATCATGGCCGGGGACGGGACGCGGAAGTTCGTCGCGTACCCGATCGAGACCGGCGGGCGCACCCTGATCAACTGGATCGCCGAGCGCCCGCTCGACGGCCGGGCCCCGGAGCGCGGCGACTGGAACCGTCCCGCCGACCCGGTCGAGGTCGCCGGGCACTTCGCGGGCTGGCGCTTCGACTGGCTGGACGTGCCGGGGCTGATCGCCGGCGCCGCGAGCGCGTACGAGTACCCGATGGTGGACCGCGACCCGCTGCCCCGCTGGACGGAGGGGAACCGCACGCTGCTCGGCGACGCCGCGCACGCCATGTATCCGATCGGCTCGAACGGCGCGTCCCAGGCCGTCATCGACGCGCGGGTGCTGGCGTGGGCGCTGGCCCGCGGCGACCTGGCGGCGTACGAGCGGCTGCGCCGTCCGGCCACGACGGCGCTGCAGCGGTCGAACCGCGAGATGGGCCCGGAGGTCGTGCTGAAGCTGGCCCACGAGCGGGCGCCCGGCGGGTTCGACGACATCGAGCAGGTCATCCCGTACGCGGAGCGGGCCGAGATCGCCGCCTCCTACAAGCGCACGGCCGGCTTCGACCCGGTCGCGCTGAGCGAGCGCCCCTCCTGGAGCGTCACCACGTGATGCACCTCGAACCGCTGGCCGCCTTCCATGTCGAACTCGACCCGATCCTCGACCTCGGCGACTCCCCGTGGGGCCGCCGCCGCGTGATCAACATCGTCGGCGGCTCCTTCGACGGGCCCCGCCTGTCGGGCGTGGTGCTGCCCGGCGGCGCGGACTGGCAGGTCGTGCACGCCGACGGCGCGTGCAGCATCGACACCCGGTACACGCTGCGCACCCACGACGGGGCGCTGCTCTACATCTCCACCAGCGGGGTGCGGCACGGCCCGCCGGAGGTGCTCGACCGGCTCGCGCGGGGCGAGGAGGTGGACCCGGCGGAGTACTACTTCCGGCTGTTCTGCCGCTTCGAGACCGGCGACCGGCGTTACCTGTGGCTCAACCGTACGCTGGCCGTGGCCTCGGCGGCGCGCGCCGCCTCCGCCGTCCGCTACGACGCCTACACCCTCACCTGAGCGAGCCTGGAGGCCCCGATGCCGGAACTCAACCGTCCGCCCATGCGCGTCACCGTCGAGTACGACACCCCGATGCCGATGCGCGACGGCACCGTGCTGCGCGGTTCGGTGCACCGCCGCGCGGAGGGCGGGCCGTACCCGGCGCTGCTGGCGCGCTCCCCGTACGGGGAGGGGGCGATGCGGATGATCCCCGTGACCGCGGCGCTGGAGGCCGGGTTCGCGGTGGTGCTGCAGCACTGCCGGGGGCGCGGCAACAGCGACGGCGAGTTCCGGCCGTGGCTGGACGAGGGCGACGACGGCCACGACACGATCGCCTGGATCACCTCGCAGCCGTGGTCGAACGGCGAGGTCGTGATGAGCGGCATGTCGTACCTGGCGGGGTGCGCGCTCCAGGCGGCGGCCACCCGCCCGCCGGGGCTGACGGCGGTGGTGGCGTCCATGACGCCGCACGACTTCCACGACGGCCTGAAGTACCACGGCGGGGCGTTCGCGCTGGGCTCGGCGCTGAACTGGGGCGCGATGCAGGCAGCGCTCGGGCTGATGCACGCCGCGCAGGCGGGCGAGGACACCGGGGCGGCGTTCGGCGCGCTGCTGCCGGTCCTGACCGACCAGGCGAGCGCGGTGCGGACGCTGCCGCTGGACGCCGTCCCTGGCATCCCGTGGTGGCACGACTGGATCTCGCACCCCGAGCGCGACGCGTACTGGCAGGACCTGGCCGAGACGCTGCGGCACGACCGCGTCGAGGTGCCGGTGATGCACGTGGCGGGCTGGTTCGACCTGTTCCTGCGGGGGACGCTGGAGAACCACCGCCGCCTGGGCGGCCCGCTGGTCGTCGGGCCCTGGTCGCACCTGACCTCGGGCTCGTCCGGCACCGGGCGGCTGGACTTCGGGTTCGCCGCCTCGGCGCAGGCGACGGGGCTCGAACAGCGGCAGCTCGCCTTCCTCCAGGGCCGCGACACCGGGCCGGCCGTGCGCATCTTCGTGATGGGCGACGACGTGTGGCGCGACGAGGAGTCGTGGCCGCTCGCCCGTGCCGTCGAGACCCGCTACCACCTGCACTCCGACGGCCTGCTGTCGCCCGAGCCGCCCGTCTCCCCCGAGCCGGCCGTCTTCGTCTTCGACCCCCGCGACCCCGTGCCCACCACCGGCGGCCCGACCCTGCTGCCCGACCCCACGAACGCGGGCCCGCAGGACCAGCGCGACGTGGAGCGCCGCCCCGACGTGCTCTGCTACACCTCCGACGTGCTCGGCGCCGACCTGGAGGTGACCGGCCCGGTGTCGGTGACGCTGCGTGCCGAGACCTCGGCCGCGGCCACGGACTGGACGGCCAAGCTGGTGGACGTCCACCCCGACGGGCGGGCGATGAGCGTGATCGACGGCATCGTGCGCACCTCGACGCCGTCCGGGACGTACACGGTCGATCTGGTCGCCACCAGCCAGGTCTTCAAGGCGGGTCACCGCGTCCGGGTGGAGATCTCCAGTTCGAACTTCCCGCGCTTCGACCGCAACCCCGGAACGGGCGGTCCGGCGGCGTTCGCCACGGCGGCTGATTTGGTCGTCCAGAATCAACGGATCTTTCCCGACTCCTACCTCACGCTGCCGGTGGTTCCGCGTTAAGCCACCGTTCTCGTTCAGGCAATTTCCAGGTACGCCAGGTAGCCTCCAGGTCATGAAGTGGCAGCGCACGATCAACGGAGCGCTGGCCAGGTACACCGGATTCCAGTTCAACCGAGTAGGAAAAGCAGGGCAAGCGGCTACGACGAAGGCGCCGGAAAAGGTTGCGGTCAAAAGACCAGAAACGCCTTTCCGGCCGCCGGCGGATCCCAAGACCGATCGCCTCGTGCAGGCTCCGGTCTTCATCATCTCGCCGGTTCGATCGGGCTCGACGCTGCTGCGGGCGATGCTCAACGCTCACCCGGACCTGCACGCTCCCCACGAGCTGCACGTACGCCGGTTGAGAGTGGAATTCGATACCTCGCTGGCGGAAAAGGCCATGGAGGCACTCGGCCACGACCGGGCCGACCTCGAACACCTGCTGTGGGACCGCGTGCTCCATCGCGAGCTGGTACGCAGCGGCAAGAAGTACATCGTCGAGAAGACGCCCGCCAACGCGTTCGCCTACGAGCGGCTGTCCGCGTGCTGGCCACAGGCGCGGTTCGTGTTCCTGCTGCGCCACCCCGCCTCGATCGCGTCGTCCTGGCACGAGGCCAGCCCCGGCAAGCGCACCCCCGACGAGGCCGCCGCCGACGCGCTGCGGTACATGAAGGCCGTGCAGCGGGCGCGCAAGGCCCTGCCCGGCCTGACCGTCCGCTACGAGGAGCTGACCGCCGACCCCGAGAAGATCGGCCGGGGCATCTGCGAGTTCCTCACGGTGCCCTGGGCGCCCGAACTGCTCTCCTACGGCACGCCCGACGTCGTCACCAAGGGCCTGGGCGACTGGAAGGACAAGATCCGCTCGGGAACGGTACAACGCGGTCGCGAACTGCCCGGCCCCGACCAGATCCCTGACGCGCTGAAGGACATGTGCAGGACCTGGGAGTACCTGACGTGAAGATCCGCTACATGCTCCTGCACGCCTACGGCATGGGCGGCACCATCCGCACCGTGGTCAACCAGGCCAACGCCATGGCCGAGGCGGGCCACGACGTCGAGATCGTCAGCGTGGTCCGGCGCAGGGACGAGCCGCAGTTCGCCATCGACCCCCGCGTGCGGCTGTCGACGCTGGTGGACCAGCGCGACGGGATCGTCCCCGACTCCCTGGCGCGCAAGGTGTGGCGCCGGGCCCGCGGCAAGATCGTCCCGTACGGCGAGTTCGCCGCCGAGTACTTCACCGAGCGCGTCGAGGGCGCGGTCATCGACTACGTCTCCAGCCTGCGCGACGGCATCCTCGTCACCACCCGCCCCGCGCTCAACCTGGCCTCGGCCCGCCGCGCCACCTCCGGCGTGATCCGCGTCGCCCAGGAGCACATGAACCTGGCCTCCTACCACGAGGCCGTGCGCGAGCAGATCGTCCGCCACTACGGCGCGTTCGACACCATCGCCGTGCTGACCGAGACCAGCCGCCGCGAGTACCGCAAGGTGCTGAAGAGCACGCCGGTGGTGCGCATCCCCAACGCGGTGCACATGGAGGAGCGCAAGCACTCCGACCAGAGCGGCAAGATCGTGATCGCCGTGGGGAGGCTGGTGCCGCAGAAGGGGTTCGACATGCTGATCCCCGCCTTCGGCGCCACCGCGGAGGAGCACCCGGAGTGGAAGCTGCGCATCTTCGGCACCGGGCCGTCCAAGGAGAAGCTGCAGAAGCGCATCGACGAGGGCGGCTTCGGCGACCGCATCAAGCTGATGGGCCGCAGCAACCGCATCCACGAGGAGCTGGCCAAATCCTCGGTGTACGTGCTCAGCTCCCGCATCGAGGGCCTGCCGATGGCGATGATCGAGGCGATGGGCCACGCGCTGCCGATCGTCGCCTTCGACTGCCCCACCGGGCCCGCCGACGTGCTGACCCCCGGCAAGGACGGCCTGCTGGTGCCGGCACGCAACGTCCCCGCGCTGACCGAGGCGCTCGGCCGGGCGATGGGCGATCGTGAGCTGCGGCTGCGCATGGGTGCCGTCGCCGCCGAGACCGCCTACGGCTACACGCCGCACGTCGTGATGCCGCTCTGGGAGAAACTGTTCACGGCGCTGTCCAACGGCGAGCCGATCGGCGACGACCTGCGGGCCACGCGCTGACGAGTCGCGGCGGGTGACCGGGTCCCCCGCCGCGAGCGGCCGTTCATTCGATGGCGGCGCCGTGAGTGGTGGGCGCGGTGGCCGGGATGACGGCGCGGTACTTGCCCCCCGCGCCCTGCCGCGGCGGCTCGGCCGCGCGCCCGACGCTGACGTGCCCGAGCCCATGGCGGACCAGCAGCTCACCCAGCCGCGTCTCGATCCGCCGCCACAGGACGTCGGGATCGACGCCGGGAGCGGGACGCATCCGGACGCGCAACGCGTCCGGCCCGCTCTGGACGATCTGGAACAGCTCCAGACCGGGCACCGCCTCCAGCAGCGTGGCCAACGGCAGCGGGGCGAGGGTGACCGGATCGCCGCCGGGGCGCGGGAAGGTGAGCAGGTCGGCGGCGCGGCCCTGAACGCGGACGGCCGGGCCGGGGTCACCGCAGGGGCAGGCGTCCGGCCGGACCACGACGGCGTCGCCGAGGTCGTAGCGCAGGATCGGCTGGACGCGGTTGGCCAGGTTGGTCAGCAACACGGTGTGGGAGCCCTGACCGGGCGGCACCGGCCGGTACCGCTCGTCGACGGGTTCGAGCACGGCCCAGTCGGCGTTGAGGTGCATCCAGTTCTCCGAGCAGCCGTAACTGAGGAAGGGGCACTCGTTGCAGGCGTAGCTGGTGCGCACCTTCGCTCCCAGCGCGGCGGCGATGCGCGCGTACTCCGGGGCGGGCAGACCCTCGGCGCTGAGCACCACCAGCGCGGGGCGGGCGCGCAGCCGTCCCGCCTCGGCCGCGCCGGCCAGCAGCGCGCCGACACTCGCGTACGGCGCCAGCACCGCCGGGCGGAACGCGTCGAGCTGGGCGACCAGCTCGTCCAGCGGCTGCTGCACGCTCAGCACGGCGACCCGGCGGCGGCCACGCAGCCGGGCAGCCGCCACGGTGGAGGCGAAATGCCCGCCGGCCGGTGCCACCAGCGCCATCCGCCCGCCACCGCGCGCGATGCGCGCCACGTCCCGCACGCTCAGCCAGCCGAGCAGCATCCGGGCCAGCATCGCGCCGGTCACCTCGGCCGAGCGGGCGTCCTGGAGGAAGATGCCGTGCGTGCCGGTGGTGCCGGAGGTGGTGGTCAGCGTGTAACGGCCGGCGAACGGCTGCCCGATGCGGGCCGGGTCGTCGGCGAACGCGCGGGCCGCCTCGAAGGTGACGGCGGGGTCGGTGACCCAGTCGTCGAAGGCGGCCATCAGCTCGCTCTTGCGGGTGACCGGCAGGGCGGTCAGCTCGGCCTCGGCCGGGAGGTCCCGGTACAGGCGCCGGTAGTAGGGCGAGCGGGCGCGGGCCCAGGCGACCAGTTCGGCCAGCCGCGTGCGCTGCCGGGCGGCCATCGCCCGCTCGCCGCCCTTCTTGGCCCGTCGGGCGTCGGCCAGGAGCCGCAACGTCGAGACCTTCATCGCCGGTGGCGTCCTTCCTCGCGGCCTGCGCCGCCGGTGCTGGGTGTGCTGGGTCAGTCGGAGGGCGGCCGGGGGGGAGGCACGCGGGTCAATGCGACGCTTCGGCCGCGGTTCCTGCGGCCGTGGCGGCCTGGCAGCAGCCGTCGGCGCCGTCTTTTCCGCACGCCGCCTCGGTCCGGCCCGCCGCACCCATGAGCGGGGGCGGGCAGCAGGCGTTCCCGCGCCAGGCGTCGCGGCCCTCCTTGACCGCGACGGCGGCGATGACCAGGGCGGCGATCGGGTCGGCCCAGGACCAGCCGAACAGGCTGTTGAGCGCCAGGCCCACCAGCAGCACGCCGGACAGGTAGGTGCACAGCAGCGTCTGCCGGGAGTCGGCCACCACCGAGGCGGAGCCGAGCTCGCGGCCCGCGCGGCGCTGTGCGTACGACAGGAACGGCATGACGGCCAGGCTCAGGGCCGCCAGGATCAGGCCGGGCGTGGAGTGCCCGGCCTCACCGGCGCCGAGCAGGGCGCGGACGGCGTCGAAGGTGACGTAGGCGGCCAGGGCGAAGAACGAGACGGCGATGACGCGTAGCGCGGTCCGCTCGCGGCGTTCGTGGTCGGCCGCGGAGAACTGCCAGGCCACCGCCGCGGCTGAGGCGACCTCGACGATCGAGTCGAGGCCGAACCCGATCAGCGCCGCGGAGGAGGCGACGGTCCCGGCGGTGACGGCCACGACCGCCTCGATCACGTTGTACGTGATGGTGGCGGCGACCAGCAGCCGGATGCGGCGCTGCAGCAGTGCCCGCCGGTCCGGGGCGGTCATGACACGCTCTCTCCGGCGATCGCGCCCGCCTGCTCGGTGGGCCGGGTGGCGGCCGGGCCGGGCGGGGAGGCGGGCCGGGTGCCGTGGGCCGGGCAGAGCGCCACGGCGTGGCCGGTGGCGGCCAGCAGGTGCTCGGCCGCGGCCAGCAGGTCCATCAGCTCGGGCCGGGTCAGGGAGTAGAAGGACTGGCGGCCTTCGGCGCGGTAGTCGACCAGGTCGCAGTCGCGCAGGCAGGCCAGATGCTTGGACACGGTGGACTGGGCCATTCCCAGCTCCGCGGTGAGGTCCACCACCCGGGCCTCGCCGCGGGCGAGCCGCTGCACGATGCGCAGCCGGGTCTCATCGGCCAGGGAGTGGAACAGCGCCGCCGCCGGGGAGACGCCGGCCGCGATGTCGGCGCTGACGCACCGGCCGGCAGCAGAATCAATCGCCATATGACGATGATAGCCCGATTCCTTGATGTATTGGCAAGGGGACGCGCCACACCCGGCATTCATGATCCGGACGCCGCCCGATCCCGCCGCCATCGGACGAACCCGCATCCGGTGGCCCGCCGGATCGCCACCGACCCCGCCGCGCCGACACCCGCCCTGGTCCACCGGCCTGCTGGAGGAGCTGGCACCCGCCCAGAACGCCGGCCACACCACCGGCCGCCTCGACTTCCCGACCGCCCCCGACCGCCGGACGGCACACACCGCGCTCTTGGCGATGCCTTCGACCATGCCATCGCCGGGCAGATGCTCTCAGGCGCGCCCCAGGTTTCTGGCCTCCCCGGGGGGACCGGGGAGGCCGGGGGTCACGAGTTGCAGCCGCAACTGCAGCTACTGGCACACGAGCAGGACGACCCGTGTCCGCATGAGCAGGCTTTAGCCTTCTTCATCGTCATATCGGATACCTTGCACGGAACATCGCCCCCTGAACTCTCCGGAAAGCGACAAACACCGAGCCCTCACGGCAGCAAGGTGCCGCCCTCACGGCGGTGGCAGGCGGCGAGCCGGTGGCCGGGCACGGCGTCGGCCGCCCCGTGGGCCCCGGGCGTCGCAGGGCTCGCTCGGTGGCCGGCCGTCCGTCGCAAGATCACCGTTGCTTGCCGCACCGTCTGCCCTGTGTTCATGATGACGACATGTCCCCCTTAAAGGGTTTCTGTCCATGATTCGGAAGTTTCGCCGCGGCCTGACCGCCGCCGGCCTGGCCGCCTCGCTGGCGACCGCCGTCGCCCTCTCCGCGCTCCCCCCGGCCTCGGCGGCAGCCGCGGAAGCGGGTAACGTCCCGGACTCGTTCCAGCGTCTGCACGAGCGGCTGCTGCGGCACGGACCCAAGGCCCCGCTCATGATCGCCGCCCACCGCGGCCAGTGGCGCGACGCCCCCGAGAACTCCCTCGCCGCGATCGAGGCCGCCATCGCGGACGGCGCCGAGATCGTCGAGATCGACGTGCGTCCCACCAGTGACGGCCACCTCGTGCTCATGCACGACGACACCGTCAACCGCACCACCGGCGGCACCGGCAAGGTCTCCGACCTGACCCTCGACCAGATCAGGTCGCTCCGGCTCAAGCAGGGGCTGGGCGGCGCCCAGGCCGCGCTCACCGAGCACACCGTGCCGACCTTCGAGGAGGTGATGCGCGTGGTCGAGGGCCGGGCACTGGTGAACCTGGACAAGGGCTGGCCCGTCCGCGAGCAGATGTACGAGGTGCTGAAGCGGACCGGCACCGTGGACCACGGCCTGTTCAAGGGCTCCCCCACGGTGGAGGAGGCCGCCGCCTTCATGGCGAAGGACCCCGAGATCCTCTACATGCACATCATCGACGACGCCACCGCCGGCGTGGCCGGCACCTTCCCCGGCCGCCGGCCGGTCGCGTACGAGGTGGTCTTCGACCGGACCGATGACCCGCAGGTCGCGCCCGAGACGCTGGAGAAGATCGCGCGGCACAGCCGGATCTGGATCAACAGCATGTGGTACGGCCTGGCCGCCCGGTACACCGACGAGGCGTCCCTGCGCGACGAGAACCTCGGCTGGCGCACGCTCGTCGGAACGTACGGGGCCAACATGATCCAGACCGACAACGTCGAAGCCCTGGACTACTGGCGGGACGGCGGCGACCTGTCCCGTTACGGCCGTCAGCCGGGCCACCGCACGGTCCGCGTCGAGGCCGAGGACTACGCGCCCGGCGGCGAGGGCGTCGGCTACCACGACCTCGACCCGAACCGCTGCGCCGTGGCCCGCCCCGACGAGGGGGTGGACATCTGCGACCTCGAAGGCGCGATCGCGGTGAACTGGATCCGCGGCGGCGAGTGGCTCAAGTACCGCTTCGAGGTCAGGAAGGCCGGCCTGTACCAGGTCTCGGCCCGCGTCTCCTCGCCGTACTCGCCGGCGGGCACCGTCGTGCTCGACTGGGGCACGGGCGCCGGCACGTCCGCGCGGATCGCCAACACGACCAGCCACGACGCGATGACGCTCCAGCCGCTGGAACGCCGCCGCCTCGCCAAGGGCACGCACGAGCTGGTGCTGCGCATGCCCGAGGACGCCTACCAGAACTTCAACCTCGACCACCTGCAGTTCGACCTGATCGGCCGCTGACCCCGGCCGCCGGCCGGGGCCCGTCCGGCAGAGCCCCGGTCGTCACGGCTCGTCGTCAGAGCCCCTTCGCGATTCGGCCGCCGGCCAGCACGAACGCCGGGTCGAGCAGCGCCCGCACGTCCTGGAGCGGGTCGCCCTCGACGGCGATCAGGTCGGCCAGGTAGCCGGGCTTGATCGCGCCCGCCCCGGCCAGGCCGGCGGCCCGCATGCCGGTCTCGGTGGCCGACATGAGCGCGTCGCGAACGGGCAACCCGCCCGCGATCAGCCCCTCCAGGCCGTCCACGACGCCGCCGGCGTGCGGGTGGCGCGGGATGCCGGAGTCGGTGCCGGCCAGGATCGGCACGCCGGCCTCGTGCATCGCGACGATCCAGCCGCCCCGGGTGCCGATGGGGATCGGATGCGCGTGCGCGCCGGACAGCCCGAGCGTCGGGCATACCCCCGCGCCCGACGCGACCAGCTCGCGCAGCACGGCCGCGTCGAAGCCGTCGTCGCCCTCCGGGGAGATGAACGTGCCGTGCTCGACGGAGTCCACCCCGGCGGCGGCCGCGGCCCGGATGCCGACGGTGGACAGGGCGTGCGCGGCGACGGTGACGCCGAGCGCGTGCGCCTCCGCGACGACCGCCGCCAGCGCCTGCGGCGACACCTCGAAGCGGACGGGGTCGGTGCCCGGCGTCATCCGGCCGCCCGTCACCATCACCTTGACGAGGTCGGCCCCGGCCTCGACCTCCTCGTGCACCGCGCGCCTGGCCCGGTCGGGGCCGTCGATCTCGTTGCCCATGAACCAGCAGTGGCCGCTCGGCCGGGTGAGGGGGCGGCCCGCGACCATCAGGCGGGGGCCGGGCGTCCTGCCCTGCCCGATCTCCTCGCGGATCCGGGCGGCCAGGGCTCGGGGATCCCCGTGCCGGGCGGCGGCCTGCGGCGCGCCGAGGTCGCGGGCGAAGGTGACACCGCTCTCCACGAGCTGCCGGGCCGAGACGCGCATCGAGTCGAGGCGGGCCTCGTCGTCGCGGGCCAGCATGGTGGCGACCGGGTCGGAGCCGGCGTCGAAGGCCAGGTGCACGTGGGCGTCCATGAGGCCGGGGAACAGGGTCCGCGAGCCCAGATCCAAGACCCCGCCCTCGGCCGGGTGGCCCGGCCGGTCGGCGGTGCGGCCGGTCCAGACGATGCGCTCGCCCTCGACGACGACGGTGGCGTCCTCGATGACGGTGCCGGCGGCGACGTCGGTGACAGCCCTGGCCGCCCTGAAGACGGTCCGGTCCGCGCTCATCGTTCCGACCCGCCTTCCCGGTAGCCGAGACTCTGCGAGACGGCGGTCGCGGTGTCCTGCACCGCCGCCGAGACGCTGGCCAGCCGCCGCTCGTCCACCCGCCGGTCGAGCATGGTCACGCAGACGCAGTAGCGGACCACGCCCTCGGTGTCCCAGACGGGCGCGGAGACGCCGACCGTGTGCGGGGTGATCTCCCCGTCGCTGACCCAGACGCCCTGCGCCCTGATCTTGGCGAGGATGTCCCTGATCTCGCCGGGGTCGGTGGGGGTGCGGTCGGTGTAGCGGGGCAGCGGCGCGCCGAGCACCTCCTGGAGGAAACGTTCGTCCTGGTAGGCGAGCAGGGTCTTGCCCGCGCCCGCGTTCAGCCCGATGGTGTCGCCGATCTCGACGGTGACGGCGGTCTCGGCGTTGATGTCGAGCCGCTCGACGCAGACGTAGCGGTGGCCGCGCAGGGTGTAGAACAGCACGACCTCGCCGGTCTGCTCGGCCAGCCTGATCAGGTGCCGCCTGGCGGCCGTGCGCGGGGCGCGCCGCCCGGCGGCCCGGCCCAGCGCGACGGCGGCGGGCCCCAGCGAGTACGACCCCCGCGCCTCGGCCTGCTCCAGGTAGTGGCGCGCCTCCAGCGACCGGACGACGCGGTGCGTCACGGCCTTGTGCATGCCGAGATGTTTGGCCAGGTCGGAGACCCGCCACTCGGCCTGGCCGACGAACGCCTCCAGCACGGTCAGCACGCGGTCGACGCCCTGCAGCGACGCGGGCTTGGTCGGCTCCTCTGTCACGTCTTCCTCCGAGCGCGCGTCAATGCCGTGGATCATGGGGACCATTGTCGGCCACCAGCCGTTCGACCAGCGACCCCACCTGAGCGATCTCCTCCTCGGTGTTGTAGTAGTGCGCCGAGGCGCGCACGACGGTGCTCAGCCCGCGCGCTGGCAGGTCCCACTGGGAGGAGGTGCCCTTGGACACGCTGACGTTGACCCGCTCGGCGGCCAGCGCGTGCTTGACCGCGTCGGGCGTCAGGCCGGCCACGGTGAAGGAGACGATGCCGCACCGGCTGCTGCCCAGGTCGTGGATCCGCACGCCGTCGATGCCGGCCAGGGTGCTCCGCAGCAGTTCGCCGAGGGCGACGACGCGCGCCTCGATGGCGGCCGTCCCGAGGCTCAGCGCGTAGTCGGCGGCGGCGCCGAGCCCGGCGACGGCGGCGTAGTTCTTCTCCCACGTCTCGTAGCGGCGGGCGCCGGGGGCCAGCTCGTACGTGCCGGGCGAGGTCCAGGTGGCCGAGCCGTTGTCGAGCACGGCGGGCTCGAACCGGTCCGTCATGCCCTCGCGGACGTACAGGAAGCCGGTGCCGCGCGGGCCGCGCAGGAACTTGCGGCCGGTCCCGGTCAGCACGTCGCACTTGAGCTCGGCCACGTCCAGGTCGAGTTGCCCGACCGACTGGCAGGCGTCCAGCAGGAAGGGCACCCCGGCGGCCGAGGCCAGCGCGCCGACCGCCGCGGCCGGGTTGATCAGGCCGCCCTGGGTGGGGATGTGCGTCATGGACACCAGCCGGACGCCCGGCTCGGCCAGCTCCCGTTCCAGGTGCGCGAGGTCGATCTGCCCGTCGGCGTCGTCGCCGATCACCCGCACCTCCACGCCGGTGCGGGCGGCCTGCTGGAGATAGGCGATGGCGTTGCTGCCGTACTCGGAGCGGCAGGTGAGGATGCGCTCGCCCGGTGTGAAGCGCAGGCCGTAGAAGACCACGTCCCAGGCGCGGGTGGCGTTGTCGGCGAGGGCGATCTCCGAGGCGTCGGCGCCGATCAGCGCGGCCAGCGAGTCGTAGACCGCGTCGAGCTGGGACTCCCGCCGCTGGTGCGTCTCGTAGCCGCCGTTCGCCGCCTCCTCCCGCAGGTAGTCCACGGTGGTCTCCAGGACGACGGCGGGCGGCAGGGCGGACCCGGCGTTGTTGAGGTGCACGAGGTCGCGGCAGCCGGGGGTGTCGGCGCGGACGCGGTCGATGTCGATCATCAAGGTGTGGGTCAGCCTCGTTTCAGGAATTCTCGGGCCCGCGCCGTCCGCGGGTCGGTGAGGACGGCGTCCGGGTGGCCCTGCTCGACGATGACGCCCTCGTCCATGAAGCAGACGTGGTCGGCGACCTCCCGGGCGAAGCCCATCTCGTGCGTGACCACGATCATCGTCATGCCGTCGGCGGCGAGGTCGCGCATGACGGACAGCACCTCGCCGACCAGTTCGGGGTCGAGCGCGGAGGTGGGCTCGTCGAAGAGCATGACCTTGGGCCGCATGGCCAGCGCGCGGGCGATGGCGACGCGCTGCTGCTGGCCGCCGGACAGCTCGTTCGGGTAGTGGTCGCCGCGGGCGGCCAGCCCGACCTGGTCGAGCAGGCGCAGCGCGAGCTGCCTGGCCTCCTCCTTGCCGGCGCCGTTGACCCGCAGCGGCCCGGCCGTCACGTTCTCCAGCGCCGTCATGTGCGGGAAGAGGTTGAAGCGCTGGAAGACCATGCCGATCTGGCGGCGCTGGTCGGCGATCAGCTTCTCGGGCAGCGGGACGACGTGCTCGCCCTCCACGCGCAGGCCGATCAGCTCGCCGTCCACCCAGACCTCGCCCTCGTCGGCGAGCTGCAGCCCGTTGACGCAGCGCAGCAGGGTGGACTTGCCCGAGCCGGACGGCCCGATCAGGCAGCTCACCGCGCCCCTGGCCACCGAGTAGTCGACGCCCTTGAGCACTTCGAGGTCGTCGAAGCGTTTGCGGATGCCGTGCATCTCGATCATCGGGGAGTCCATCTAGACCTCCTTGGCCACGGGGCGGGAGCGGGGCGCGTACCCCTTGGAGTACTTGCGTTCCAGCAGCCCCTGGACGTAGCTCAGCAGTGAGGTGAGCAACAGGTACCAGCACGCGGCGACGATGAGCAGCGGGATCGTCTGGTAGTTCAGCGCGTAGACGACCTGGGCGCTGTGCAGCAGGTCGGCCAGGCCGATCACGCTCACCAGGGCGGTGTTCTTGAACGTGGTCACGAGCTGGTTCGCGGTCGGCGGGATGATGGTCCGCACGGCCTGCGGCATGATGATCCGGAAGACTCTGCCGGGCCGCATGCCGAGCGCCTGGGCCGCCTCGTACTGGCCGCGGTCCACGCCGAGCAGCCCGCCGCGCACGATCTCGGCCATGTACGCGCCCTCGTTCAGCGACAGCGCGAGCACGGCCGCCGTCCAGGGCGTGACCAGGGCGTTGGCGTCGATGCCCGCCAGGGTGGGGCCGAACGGCACGGCCAGCTCGATCCGGGGGAACAGCGCGGCGATGTTGAACCAGAAGATGACCTGGATCAGCAGCGGCGTGCCGCGGAAGAACCAGATGTAGGTCCAGGCCGTCCGCGACACGAAGGGGTTGGCCGAGGTGCGCATCACGGCCAGGACGACGCCCAGCAGCGAGCCGACGACCATGACGATCGCGGTCAGCTCCAGGGTGAGCAGGAGCCCGCGCAGCATGACGGCGCTGA
Organism: Nonomuraea sp. MG754425; assembly: GCF_021699195.1. Taxonomy (GTDB): domain Bacteria; phylum Actinomycetota; class Actinomycetes; order Streptosporangiales; family Streptosporangiaceae; genus Nonomuraea. The sequence continues at coordinate 46,217 of NZ_SSXE01000035.1, forward strand.
ACAGGTACTGGCCGACGGTGGGCCAGCCGAAGTTGGGGTTGGTCAGGGCGGCGTCGAGCAGCGTCAGCGCCGCCAGGACGATGACGGCGATGGCGACGTAGCGCCAGGGGCCGGGCCGCGGCTCGCGGCGGGTGCGCCGGGCGGCGCCTGGGGTGACGGTCACGCGTTCGCCCGCCTAGCCCTTGAGCCGGCCCAGCTCGGCGGCCGGGAGGGCGTAGCCGGGCATCCCCCACTTGTCGTAGATCTGCTGGTACTCGGGGCGGCCGTGCAGCACTTCCATGGCCTTGACCAGCGCCTCGGTGAACTCGCTGCCCTTGACGACGGCCATGCCGCCGGTGGAGGTCAGGCTGGAGTCGTCCTTCAGCACCTCGAACTTGGCGCCCTGCGTCTTCTGCGCGTAGCCGAGCACCGGGCCGTCGGCCATCACGGCCGCCACCCGTCCGCTGGCCATGGCCTGCAGCACCTGGCTCTGGTCGGGCAGTTCGACGGCCTTGACGGCGGCCTTGCCCTGGCTCTCGCAGGTGTCGTCGCTGAGTTTGGGCAGCCGGGTGGTCGCCTGGAACGAGCCGACGGCCACGCCCACCTGGAGCCCGCACAGGGACGACGAGGTCAGCTTCTCGGGGTTGCCCGCGGGCACGGCGACGGCGGAGCCGCCCTTGGTGAAGGCCACCATGTCGAGCACTTCCAGCCGCTCGGGGCTCGCCGACATCGAGGCCAGCGCCATGCCGTACTTCTTCGACTGCAGGCCGGGGATGATGCCGTCGAGCGGGACGGACACGAGCGTGGGCTCCAGGCCCATCACCCTGGCCAGCGCCCGCCCGATGTCGGCGTTCAGTCCCAGGCTGGTCTTGCCGTCGCCCGAGACGAACGAGGTGGGCGGGGCGCCCGCGCTGAGCACCATGGTGATCTTCTTGGACTGCTGGAGGTCGGCCGGCAGCAGCGCCTGGACCTGCGGGTCCGGCTGGATCTGGGAGAACGTGTCGGCCTGTTCGAGGCTCGCGCCGCCGGTCGGCTGCCCCGCCTGGACGGCGTCGGTGGGGGTCGAACAGGCGGACAGCGAGGCCACCGCGGCCATCGACGCCAGAGCCGCCGCGGCAAATTGCACCCTCTTCACGAGCTTCACTTCCCTTGGTCTGTCTCTGTGAGAGAGACGACGTATCGCACAAAGGGACGCTAACGAAGACGGCGCTCCGCGGTCAAGAGTTACGGATGTCCCAAATGTCCAAGCAGCCCGTCAGCCGGCGGCCCGGACCTCCCGGCCGCGTCGCCGGTCAGCGGGCGGACGGGGCCCCGTGGCGGCCGGCCCGGCCGGCGAGCAGCCCGATGAGGTAGCAGCCGCCGATCACCGTGGTCACCACGCCCACGGGCAGGGCGACCGGGGCCAGCAGGAGCTGCGCGGCCACGTCGGCGGCCAGCAGCAGCACCGCGCCCGACAGCGCCGCCGGGGCCGCCGGGACGCCGGGCGCGCGCGTCAGCAGCCGGCCGATCTGCGGCGCGGCCAGCGCGACGAACACGATCGGCCCGGCCACCGCCGTCACCGTCGCCGTGCAGCCGACACCCGCCAGCACGAGCAGCAGCCGCAGCCGGCCCAGCGGCACGCCGGAGGCCAGCGCCTGGTCGTCGCCGAGGGCCGTCTGCCGCATGCCGGGCGAGAGCGCCACCAGCAGCAGCGCGAGCGCGGCGATGACCGCGAACGGCAGGACGACCTCGTGCCGGTCCATGCCGTTCAGCGAGCCCGCGCTCCAGCCGGTGGCGGCGATGGCCACGTCCAGCTCCGCGCGCAGCACGATCCAGGCGTTGAGCGCCGTCAGCATCGCGTTCACGGCGATCCCGACGACGATCAGGCGCAGCCCGCCCAGCCGCGACCCGAGCGACAGGACGTAGACGGCCGCCGCCGCCAGCAGCCCGCCCGCGATCGAGCCGGCCGCCAGGTATGCCGCGCCGCCGCCCAGCACGGTCATCGCGAACAGCGCGCCGGTGTAGGCGCCCGCGTCCAGGCCGACGACGTCGGGGCTGCCGAGCGGATTGCGGGTCAGGCTCTGGAAGACCGCGCCCGCCAGGCCCAGCGCCGCGCCGAACACGAGCGCGGCCAGCACCCTCGGCAGCCACCACTCCGGCCACCACGCGACCGGGACCGGGTTCGCGCTGACCGTGGCGCGGGCGCTCTCGCACGACCCGGGCGACGAGGCCGGGCTGACGGAGTGGGCCGAGCGGCTGCACGTCAGCGTCAAGACGTTGCAGCGGGACTTCGAGCGGGAGTTCGGCATGCCGTACTCGAAGGTGCGGACCAAGCTGCGGCTCAGCACCTCCCGGGTGCTGCTGGAGACCCGCCCGGTGGCCGAGGTGACGCACCGGGTCGGGTACTCCAGCCCGTCGGCGTTCATCACGGCCTTCACGCGGGAGTACGGCTGCACTCCGGGCCGCTGGGCCGGGCGCGGGCACGAAGAGAACGGCTGAAACCCTTCGCGCCCGCGCCGCCCGTCAGGTGGGGGTGCCGGTGCCGGCCTCGGCGGCCTCGGTCACCTCGGCGTCCCGCTCGCCCCGCCCGGCGTGCGCGTCGAGCCGGGCCTGGTTGCTCTCGGCCCGCATCAGGTCATGGTGCCCGGTGGCCAGGATCGCGATGCCGACCAGGATCGCACAACCGCCGATGACGAACGGGACGTGCACGTTGAAGTGCTCGGCGAGCTGCCCGGCCGCGAACGGGGCCAGCCCGCCCCCGATGAAGCGCACGAACCCGTAGGCCGCCGAGGCCACCGGCCGCTCCACCGGCGCGACCATCATCACGGCCTGCGTGGTCAGCGTGTTGTTCACGCCGATGAAGATGCCCGCCACGATCACGGCGGTGACCAGCACCGCCCGGTCGTCCACGAACGCGGCGATGACGAAGATGACCACCGCGAAGCACGCGAGGTTGCCGTAGAGCGTGCGGGCCAGCCCGAACCTGCGCTGCAGCCAGGGCGCGCCGGCCACCGAGAAGATCGCCACCATCAGGCCCCAGCCGGTGAAGACGAGGCCGAGCTGGATGGCGTCCAGCTCCATGGGGAAGGGGGCGTAGCCGAGCACGGTGAAGAAGCCCCAGTTGTAGCACAGGGCCGTCAGGCTCATGATCAGCAGGCCGCGGTGGCGCAGGGCCCTGAGCGGGTCGAGCAGCGCGGTCTTGCGGACGGGCCTGGGCTGCGGGCGGACCATCAGGGCGGTCGCGACCAGGGCGATGGCCATCAGCACGGCCACGCCGTAGAAGGGGCCGCGCCAGCTTATGTGGCCGAGCGCGCCGCCGAGCAGCGGGCCGACGGCGATGCCCAGGCCGAGCGCGGCCTCGTACAGGATGATCGCGCCGGTGAAGCCGCCGCTGGCGGCGGCCACGATGACGGCCAGGGAGGTGGCCACGAACAGGGCGTTGCCCAGGCCCCAGCCCGCGCGGAAGCCGATGATGCCGCCGACGCTGTCGGAGGTGCCGGCCAGCGCGCTGAACACGACGATCAGCACGAGGCCGGCGATCAGCGTCCACTTGGCCCCGATGCGGCTCGACACCCAGCCGGTGACCAGCATCGCGACGGCCATGACGACCAGGTAGCTGGTGAACAGCAGCGTCACCTGGCTCGGCGAGGCGTTCAGGTCGGAGGAGATCGCGGGCAGGATCGGGTCCACGAGGCCGATCCCCATGAAGGAGATCACGCACGCGAAGGCGACCGCCCAGACGGCCTTGGGCTGGCGGAACGGACTGGGGGCCGGGCTGCTCATTCGCTCACCTCAGGGACGGGGGCAGGGGAGTCGGCCAGGCCGTGGGCGCGGGCGGCCAGCCGTTCGAGGGCGGGCAGCGCGGCGGCGATGGCGGCGCGGTCGGCCGCGGGCACCTCCGCCAGCAGCTCGGCCAGCCGCTTGGCCTGGACGGCGCGCCGCCGGGCCAGCTCGGCGCGGCCGTGCTGGGTGACGGCGACCACGACGGCCCGGCCGTCGGACGGGTCGGGCCGCCGCTCGGCCAGCTCCTCGCGTTCGAGCCGGGAGACGAGCTGGGTCATGGCGGGCTGGGTGACGCCCTCCATCGCGGCCAGCTCGGTGAGCCGGCGCGGGCCCAGGCGTTCGAGGTTGGCCAGCGTGGACAGCGAGGTGATCGACAGGTCCCGGGGGACGTCGAGCAGGCGCATCATCGTCCTGATCCGGGCCAGCCCGACCGCCAGCTCCAGCTCGTCCACCGGCTGGGAAGGGGGATCGGATTCCATAAGTAACTTATATCACCATCTTATGTATATGGTGACAGGCGGGTAGAGAGGCCACCTTCCGGAACGCCCCGCCTGTACGGAGACCAGGGCCTCATGGCGTGTAGTCCGACCACGTGGGAGGTGGCCACGGTGCGGAAGGCGGGGTCCCGGCGCAGCATCGGGCATTCGGCCAGCGCCTTGGCGATGCGGTTCCAGCACGTCGGCGGGGCGTTCGTGCGCCCGCCGTCCGAGCCGGTTGCGCTCGGACACGGCATACGGGACGGTCGTGCTGCCGCTCACGCTCTCGTACGGGCGTCGGCCGGTGGTGCCGCCCTGCTGCTTTGGAACTATGCGCCGATCGCCGACCCATGGCGTCCCTCCGGCGTTGCGGGAACCGCCGTCTGCCGCGCCACCAGGAGGGCAACACGCCCAGGCAGAATCGCCGGTACGACCTCCACCCTGGCGGCCCGCGGCTCGTCGCCTGCCCCGACGCGTGCCAGCGCAACCAGGTAACTACCGGAGCGCTCCCCGATGGACACCGTGGCGACCCGCCATCCGGCGTCGGCGTAGATCACGAGTTCCGGAGGATGCCAAAGAGACTCCTCGCTCGCGTACAGCCTGATCGCGCACCGGGTCGGAACCTGCCGCTTGATCAGTTCAGCGTGAATGCCGGTAGTCGTCAGGTGCGTCAGAACCAGGTCGAGGGCCGCGCTCTGCTCCGCCGCCGTCTCCTCGGTGATCGGCCGACAGAGCAGTACGGCATCCGAACCTGATGTGTGTGTGCCCGCCATGCCTCGACGGTAGGAGGGCGCGCTTCGGCGACTCCACAAACTTGCGGATACTTGCCGACGGCTACTCGAAGGAGTCCATCGCTCGCTTGATTAGAGCTCGGGCTTCTCGTCCGAAAACGGCAATTTCGTGGAAGTGCAGGAACGCCTCGGTGTACATCTCGATCTCTCGCGGTTGAGTGATCGTGAGGAAGCCTGAGACCAACTCCACGTTGGCCTGCACGTCATCGAAGACGTAGAAGTTCTCGACAGGCCAGCGGCCCGCACGCTCGACGTCGGGCGGGATCACGGCCAGGGACACCGATGGCAGGGCCATGGCCTCCAGCAGATACCCGAGCTGTCCGATCATCACCTCAGGCCCGCCACGCCGATAGGTGAGCGCTGCCGCCTCCAGGATGAAGACGAACCGGTGATCGCCCTCGTAAAGGATGTGCTGACGGGCCATACGCTCGGCGACAGCATCGGCGACATCATCCACCGGCACTTTTCTGCCGTCGCGGATGGCCGCCAACGTCGCCGTGGTGTACCCGGCCGTCTGAAGAAGACCTGGGATGACGTCCTGACAATATGACCGATAAAGCCGGGTGCGTTCATACAGCTCACGCACTGCGACGTTCAGATGGGTCAAGCCGGTCTTTTCGGCCCGCCGCCAGTCCAGCCACGCCGAGTCCACCGCACGAAGCTCGGCGATCAACTCAGGCAGCAGGCCGGGGACCCCACAGGCTTGCACCCAAGCGGCCACATCGCTTTCGGACGGCTGCTTTTTGGCGTTCTCGATCCGCGAGGTCTTGGACTCGTGCCAGCCGGCGAGAGCGGCGAGTGCCCTGGCGTTCAGGTGAGCATCAAGGCGGATGTCACGTAACCGCAGCGCAAGAGCCTGCCTGGCCGCCTGGGCGCTAGAACTGGGTGAGTGCGAACTGTGCATGGATCTATGGAGCTGATGTGATCAGTCGGTCAGTCAGATCCGATACTCCAGATGATCGGTCGCCCGCTCCCATGCAGCCGCGAATGCGGCAGCACAAAGCTTCACCGTGCCGACGTCGTCGGTCTCGTCATTGGAGACCCATGCGCCGTCTCCAGCGAAATGACAGAACTGAACCAACTTGTCATCGAAGATCCACACATCGTTTCCCGGCAGAGCGAGGTCAGACGCCGAACTCCGAGGCAGCCACCTGATCACCTCTCCGGCAGACAGATTGACGCCGGGAGTAACCGCGTGCTCGAAAGAGATATAGGTGCTGACAGGCTCTGACACGATGCGGACGCGATGCATCGCCACCCCGCGCGCGACAGCCGCCTGTGCCGTGGCCGTCCAGCCCGAATACCGACGGACGGCCTCGTCGACATCACCGGCTTCCCAGGCCAGATAACCAGGGTCGCCGGTCATGTACTGGTCGCGCATCTCCAGCTTGAACGCAGTGCGCTCACACGTCGCCAGGAGTTCGCTGAAGTCCGCCACGGCATGCCTCCATGATGATCTCGATCATGCGCGCCGGAAGGCGCACAACCGATTCGCTGTCCAGAATCGGGCTCTTGTCATTGACCCACGCAAGCGTCTCGGGGTCCGTCACGGTCGCGCCTTGGAAGAAGAAGTCACCCGTAACGGGCTCCCTGAAGACGGCCGGGCAGTTGTTGCCCGGGTTGTCGGGGTCCTTGCCGTAGAACGCTAGCGCCATGACGATCTCCTACGTTTCGGGCTTGCGACTCCTTGCGCACCTGTGAGCCTGAACGGTCTCACGACCGGCGTCAATACCTGCGAACAACGTCCGTTGTGTTTGGTGGTGGTCGCAGGCGGGTGCCCCGGCTGGGCTGAGGGGCGGGGTCAGGACGTGCGCAGGGCGGGGCGGCGGGCCCAGGTGGCCCAGCGCCACAGCCACTCGATCGGGCCCTGGCGGTAGCGGCCGAGCCAGAGGGTGGACCAGAGCCACTGGAGGAGGAGGATGGCGCCCGCGATGATCAGGACCCAGGCGAGCGGCCACTCGTGCGGCGCGCCGCCCAGCAGCGCGGCGGCCATCAGCACGAGCATGGTGGCGGTCAGGTAGTTGGTCAGCGCCATCCGTCCCAGCGGCGCGAAGACGGCCTCCAGCACGGGCCGCAGCGGCGTCCTGAGCAGCACGAGCAGCCCGCAGACGTACCCGCCCGCGATCAGCAGGCCGGCCAGGGCCATGGCGAAGCGCACCTCCCCGGCCTGCAGCAGGGACGCGGGCACCGCCAGGGCGGCGAACAGGACGCCGAGAAGCGCGGGAACGCGGGCCGAGCGCTCGATGCGGTCGATCACTCCGTACCGGGTCAGCGCCGAGCCCAGCAGGAAGAGGCCGGGAACCACCGCGAACTGCCCGGCGGCCAGCACCAGCGCCCCGGTCAGGAGCGCGAGCGCCAGCCCGGCCACCGCCCAGCGAGGCAACCAGGTCGAGGGCAGCAGCACGACCAGCCCGACGACCGCGTAGACGGCCAGGATGTCGCCCTGCCAGAGCAGCAGGTGATGTGCCAGGCCCAGCGCGAGCAGCGCCAGCAGCCTGCGCAGCAGCAACAGCCGGGGCCGGGCGGTCCGCTCCGCCGCCGAGCGCAGCAGCAGCGAGAACCCGATGCCGAACAGCACCGAGAAGATCGGGTAGAACCGCTGGTCGACGAGCAGCCCGAGCCAGGCGTGCGCGGCGCTCGCCTGGGTCTCCGACACGACCACCCCGCCGGCGTCGGCGATCGGCCGGACGTTGGCCAGCAGGATCCCGCACAACGCGAATCCGCGGATCACGTCCAGCGCCGCGATCCGGGGGCGTCCTTGACGTACTTCAGATGACATGGGACCTCATCCTGCGAGCCAGGACCCGGCCCCACATCGACTCAAAGCAGGGAACATCCCAGTACTTTCGGCCGGTACAAGCCGCCGGGGCCCTCACCCTAACCTGGACACCGTGCATGTTCCGGATCGCCGCGCGGTGACCGCCGACGCCGGGCTCGGCGTGGTGTTCGCGCTGGTCGTCGCCTTCCAGGCGTACCGGGTCGCCGAATCCTGGGGCGCCGGATACTGGGTGTTCGGCGCGGCCGTCGGCGCGTCGGTGGGCCTGCTCGCCCTGCTGCGCCGCCGGGCCCGGCGGTGGACGGCCGTCGCCGGCCTGGCCGTGGCCGCGTCCGCCGTCGTCGTCGCCCTGCTCGCCCGGCTGCCCGCCGAGCCCGGCCCCGCCACGTCCCTCGGTCTGGCGGTGCTCGTCGGCTCCGCGGTCAGGACGCTGCCCGCCGTCCCGGCCGGCGCGCTCGCCGCCGCGGGGATGGCCGTGCCGGCGGGCGGTCTCCTCGCCCATCCGGGGTCGGCCGTGCCGGTGCTGGGCGGCCTGGCCTGGCTCGCCGCCGTGGCGATCGGGCTGGCCTCCCGGCTGCTGGCCGTCCGCCGCCGCGCCGCCGCCGAGCGGGTACGGCGGGCCGAGCGCCTCGACCTGGCCAGGGAACTGCACGACGTCGTGGCCCACCACATCACCAGCATCGTGCTCCAGGCCCAGGCCGCCCAGCTCGTCACCCGCAAGCACCCGGAGAAGAGCGCCGGCTCCTTCGCCGGCATCGAGACCGCCGGGTCCGAGGCGCTGGCCGCGACCCGTCGCGTGGTCGGCCTCCTGCGCGAGCCCGGCTCCGGCGGCGCGGGCCACGAACGGCTCGGCGAGCTGGTCGAAGGCTTCGAAAGCCATGGCAGGCGGGCCCGCCTGCGACTCGACGCCGAGCCGGACGACTGGCCGGCCGAGGTGCGCAGCACCGTGTACCGGGTCGTGCGCGAGGCGCTGACCAACGTCTCCCGGCACGCCCGGCACGCCCGCGCGGTCACCGTCGACATCACCCAGGACGAGCGGGCCGTCACGGTCGTGGTCGAGGACGACGCCCCGCACACGACCGCCCGCCGCCGCGCCGGCTACGGCCTCATCGGCATGCGCGAACGCCTCGAAGCCCTCGGCGGCACCCTGGCCGCCGGCCCCCGCCCCGGCTCCGGCTGGACCGTCCGCGCCACCATCCCCACCGGCCGGCGCCGATGACGCCGCCCGCGCCCGTGCGGGAGCGGCCGTGACCATCCGGGTGCTGCTGGCCGACGACCAGGCGATGATCCTGGCCAGCCTGCGGATCATCCTCGAGGACCAGCCCGACATCACCGTGGTCGCCGAGGCCCGCGACGGCGTCGAGGCGATCGAACAGGCCCGCAGGACGCGCCCGGACGTGTGCCTCGTGGACATCCAGATGCCCCGCCTCGACGGGATCGAGGTCGCCCGTGCACTGGCCGACGCCCCGCCTCGAGTGGTCATGGTCACCACCTTCGACCTGGACGAGTACGTCCACGACGCGCTGCGCGGCGGCGCGGCCGGCTTCGTGCTGAAGGACGCCGGCCCCGGCCTGCTGGTCGAGGCTGTACGGGCCGCGCACGCCGGCGACGCGCTCATCTCGCCGTCGATCACCCTGCGGCTACTGCGCCACCTCGCCGACCGCGCGGGCCGGAGCACCGCCCGCGCGCCCGCACAGCCCCTGACACCGAGGGAGACCCAGATCGTCCGGGCGGTGGCCAGAGGACGCACCAACCAGGAGATCGCCGATCGCCTGTTCATCTCGCTCAGCACGGTCAAGGGGCACGTGTCGGGCGTCCAGGCCAAGCTGGGCGTGCGCAACCGGGTCGAGATCGCGGCCTGGGCCTGGGAGAGCCACCTGATGGACCCGTCGTGACGGGCCCATCAGGTGGGCGGGAGCGGGTCAGCCCGGCACGGTGGCCAGGAAGACGTCCCCGTTGCCCGGGGCCGCGCCGCCCTCCGGGCTCCCGTAGGTCAGGCCGCTGATCGCCACCTGGCCGTCGGACGTCGTGGCGGCGTACAGGTTGGGCTCCGCGAACGGGTCCACGGCGTCGTCGCGGGCCGTCCCGAGCTGGGCCGCGCCGCGCTGGACGCCCTTCGCGTCCAGCCGCACGGTCACGACGTCGGCCCCGCCGGCCTGCACGCCGACCCGGCCCCGGGTGTAACCGGCGACCGTCACCTCACCGCCGGGACGGGCGGTCACGGCCGCGCCCTCGTCCGCCGACGGCGTGGCGAGCGTGTGCTCCCAGCGCTTCTTGCCCCGGCCGTCGTAGGCGACGGTGAGCGCGTCGCCCGACGCGGCGCCCGTGGCCACGGCCAGGCCGGTCGTGGTGACGGTGACCGCGTTCAGCCGGTCGTCGCCCGCGCCTCCGGCGGTGGCGGCCCACTTCCTGACGCCGTCCGGGGAGTAGGCGGCGATCCAGCCGTCCAGGCCGCCGAGCGCGGTGGTGCCGGGCAGGGCGGCGGTGGCGCTGCCGGTCAGGTAGAGGGTGGTGGCGTCGGCGGCGACGCCGGTCGCCTTGTCCTCGCCGGGGCCGCCGTACTGGCGGATCCAGGCCAGCTCGCCGTCGGGGGTGAGGCGGGCGACGATGGCGTCCTTGTCGCCGGCGTTGGGGCCGTCGAGCGCGCCCTTGGTGTAGCCGGCCACGTAAGCGCCGCCGTCGGGAGCGGCGGCCAGGCCGTACAGGCGGTCGGCCGCGTCCGGGGCGCCGAACTGGGTGATCCAGCGGGTCTTCCCGTCGGCGTCGAGCCTGACCACGAACGCGTCGTCCGTGGTGTTCCCGGCGTGCCGGCCGTCCAGGTCGCCCTTGGTGTAGCCGGCCGCGAGCACGCCGCCGTCCGGCAGGGCCGCCACGCCGTACAGGCGCTCGTCAGCCGCCGTGCCGAGTTGCCTGGTCCAGGCCCCGGTCCGGGCCCCGGTCCGGGTCAGCACGGCGTCCAGGCGGCCGGCGTGCTCCTGGCCGTGCACCGGGCCGGACGCGGCGTACCCGACGGTCAGGCTGCCGTCGGCGTGGGCGGCGACGCCGCCGGCCCAGTCGGTGCCGGGCGTGCCGTGCAGCGGGGCGGGCAGCCCCGTCGGCGGGGTGACGCTCAAGCCGGGGCCGAGTTCGGCCATGGCCTGCTCGAAGGCGGGGGTCCAGACCGTCCAGTCGTGGCCGCCGGCCAGGACGCGGAGCTGGGCGGAGATCGCGGGGGCGCGCCTGGCGGCGTTGTACAGGGCGGCGGTCGGAGAACTTCGCGCCGTCGCGGCCGAACGCGCCGTAGTCGCGGGCGGAGGAGTCCGACGGCGGCAGCGGCGTGTAGACGGCGGGGCTGAGCACGGCGGCGGCCCCGAACAGGTCCTGGTGCGCCAGCGCGAACCGCAGCGCGCCCGCGCCGCCCATCGAGTAGCCGCCGACCAGGCGGGCCTGCCTGATGGGGGCCGTCCGGTAGGTGGCGTCCACGTGCTTGACCAGGTCGCGGGTCAGCGCCGTCTCCACCGGGCGGCCGGGGAGGTCGTCGCCGGTGTAGCGCGAGTCCACGTACCAGTTGCCGCGTTCGCTCCAGGGGGCGTCCGGCATGACGGCGATGACCGGCGGGATGCGCCTGGTGCGGATCATGTCGTCGAGGGTCGTGCGCACCCGGGTCCACGCCTGCATGCTGTCGCCGCGGCCGTGCAGGAGGTAGAGCACGGGGTAGCGGGCGGTGTCGCGGTCGTAGCGGGCCGGTAAGTAGACGTTGTAGGCGATGTCCTCGCGCAGGGCCGGTGAGGGCGCGCTGCCGGTGGCGAGCGTCCCGGCCGCCCGCGTGTCCGTCTGACCGGGCGTGACGGTCAGGGCGAGCGCGGCCAGGACGGCGAGCGCGCCGGCCGCGATCCATCGGGGTACGGGCATCGACACTCCTGTAAACGTTTACCGTAAGTACGTGTTGTTTCGGGAGAGTTTCATGGGGTTTGGGGGGCGGTGTCAACCATGCCCTACCTGTCGCCGACGCGCTCCGGGCCGGTCAGGAAGTCCTGGAGCTCGCGGTGCCGGAACTGGTAGGTGGCCCCGCTGACGCGCAGCAGCCGGGCCTCGCACGCCCAGTCGAGGAAGGCCCACAACCGCAGCGGGAGCAGCCCCCGGGTGGCCGCGACGACCAGGCCGATCATGGTGCGGGTCCAGGCGAGCGCGCCGAAGGCCAGGCCGAAGGTGACGCCGCCGATGAGCGCGCACACCAGCGACTCGACGACGTCCTGGCTCATCACGAACACCAGGAAGGCGGCGACCCCGCCGGTCAGGCCGAAGGCCACCCCGGTCGTCGGGTTGCGGTGCAGCGCCTCGCGCGGGTGGGCCAGTTCGGCGTCCATGCTCCACCCGCCCGCGGCGATCTTGAACACCACCCCGAGCGCGAAGGCCAGCACGAACGCGCCGGCCACACCCGCGGCCAGCGGCAGCGGGCCGGCGTCGGCCAGCCGCAGCGGTGCGAGCCCGGTCAGCGCCCCGCACAGCCCGAACCCCGTCAGCGTGACGGGCTCGGCGCGGATCGCCTCCGCGACCGTCATGCGCTCGGTCCCGCTCCGGCCGGCGGCGGTCAGCCCGACGACCGCGCCGAGCGTCAGCCCGCCGGTCCCGCCCGCGCCGACGGCGAACGCGGGCCCGAAGATCTCTCCCCCGGTCAGGACGAGCCCGGCGAGCCCCCCGAGCACCCCGGCGGGCGCCCCCGCCAGGGCCCCGAGCAGGGCGCCGGTCACCCGCCGCCGCCGCGGGACGTTGGCCCGCCCGCCCGCCGCGGCCGGCCAGCGCGACAACGACAGGCCGGTCACGATGCCCACCCACGACGTCATCAGCGCCAGCGTGAGCAGCCGCTCCGGACCGGCGCCGGCGAGCGGCCCGTCGAGGTCGTCGATCGCGGAACCGGTCCAGAAGGCCAGCATGGCGACGACCGCGAGGAGCACCGAGCACAGGCAGTGCAGCACCCGGACCAGGTGCCAGCCGCCGATCGGCCACAGCAGGTGCGGGACGAGGTCGATCGCGGTCAGGCCGGGCGGCGGCCGGTCCGCCCCGGCGGTGCGGGCGGCCTGCCAGCGCAGGTGGGCGGCCAGGCGCACGAGCCACGCCCGCACCTGGGCCGGCTGGTACGGCGTGCCGTGCGCGGCGCGCGGCGCGAGCCGGGTCGCCGCCGGGACGTACGCCTCCAGCAGCCGCCGCGCGATCCGCTCGGCCCCGTCGCGGGGGTCGGCGTGCGGATCGGCGCGCAGCAGCTCGTGCGGGTCGCCCCCGGACTCCACGGCGGTGACGGTCAGCAGCAGCCGCCACGGGGTGGCGAGCGCGGTGTGCACGGTCCGGCCGGCCGGCCCGTCCAGCGCCTCCTGGATGCCGTCGCGGTGGTCGGCGCAGGGGTGGTCGTCCGGCCAGCGGGCCCGCAGGTACGCGGCGATCTGCCCGGCGGTCAGGTCGTGGAGGTGGATCCGGGTGGCGTTGTCCAGCCCCGCGCCGGCCTCGCGCAGTTCGGCGTGACGGTCGGCCCGGCAGGTCACGACGACCGCGCCCTGCCGTCGTCCGGACAGGTCGCTGTAGCGGTTGAGCTCGGCCAGCAGGCCGATGGCCCGGCGGGGGGCGCCGGCCGCCGGCTCGGGGTCCAGCTCGTCGAGCCCGTCCACGACCGGCAGCACCCGGCGGTCGCGCACCAGGCGCAGCGCGTCCTCGGTGGCCAGCCCGAAGTCCTGGACGAGTTGCTCGGCCAGCCACCGCTCGAACGGCCGGCCCGGGGTCCAGCGGGCCGCGTTCAGCCGGACCGGCACCATCCGGGGCTGCTCGGGCGCTCCGCCGGGGGTCAGCGCGGGGTCCAGCAGTTGCAGCACCAGCTCGATGGCGAGCACCGTCTTGCCCGCGCCGGACTCGCCCACGACCAGCAGCCGCCGGGAGCGCAGGCCGCCGAAGAACCGGCCGATCGTGTGCAGGTCCTCCACGGCCGCGCCGGGGGTGCCGGGACGGGCGGCGTGCGGGACGGGGCCGAAGGAGACGGGGGCGATGTCGTAGCCGCCGAGCAGCCCCTTGCCCAGCAGCTCGACCGCCGGATCCGGCCCGTCGGCCCGCACCGCGACCGTCGCCGCACGCTCCCCCACCCCGAGCCCGGCCGCCCCGGAACCGGGCGCCCCGGAACCGGGCGGCCCGGAACCGGGCGGCTCTCCGGTACCGGTCCGGGGCGCCTCGGAACCGGCCGCCCCTCCGGCTCCGGGCGAAGGCGGCGCGAGGGCGGCCTCCCCCGGCTCGGGCCGTGCGGGCGCGGTCGCCTCCTGCTCGGCACGTGCGGGCCCGGCCTCACCCGGCCCGGGGAGGGTGGGCGCGGCCAGGCCCGCCAGGGTGGCCCTGGCCGCGCGCCAGCGTTCGAGCTCCCCGGGGATCAGCTCGGGCGGATGCTCGCAGGACCGCAGGCACGCGGTGACGAAGGCCCGGACGAACTCCCACCGCGGCAGCCGCCCGCCCTGCCGTAACACGTGCGAGGTCGTGCTCTTCGGCAGCGCGTCCACCATGGTCCCGTCGGAGGCCGCCGTCTGCCCGCCGAGCGAGCGCAGCCTGCTCAGGGACGGCTCCCCCGCCCACCGCCTGAGCAGCACCAGCGACCGGACGAAGCCCTCCGCGCCGCCCGCCTCGGCCGGGCCGGGCGGACCCGGGCGTTCCGCGCCGTTCATCGCTCCGTCCTCACCAGCGCCCAGGTGAACGTCGCCCGGCCGCGCCGGGGCCACCGCCCCCACGTGCACACGCCCTCCAGCGTCTGCACGTGGCGCGCCTCCATCAGGAAGTCGCGCGCCTCGTCGGCCTCCACCAGCTCCCGGCCGACCGCGATGGGGACGAACCCGTGCCGGGGGATGTAGACCCAGCGGCCCCGGTCCCAGTCGTAGGGGTCGAACCAGCGGTGGCGGACCGTCCCGGAGACCTTCACCTGCCGCCCGTCCCTGGTCAGGACGAACGAGCCGTGCGAGCGCAGCAGGCTCATCCGGCTCACGTAGAACAGTTCGGTGCCGATGAAGGCGTTGATCCGCGCGTCCCAGTGGTCGCGCAGCCAGTCCGAGCCGTGGTCGTCCAGCAGCCGGGCCCGCCGGGTGAGCTGGCGTTCGAAGCGGCGCCGGTTCTTGCGCTCGGCCCTCCTGATCACCTTGAACGAGCGCAGCCAGCGCTGCGACATCGTCCTCGACCCGCCCGCGCCGTCCATGAAGTGCTCCAGGAAGTCGGAGGCGATCGGGTGGTGGTCACGGCCACCGTCGATGATCGACCGGAACAGGCCGACCAGCTCGGGGACGGGCCGGCCCGTCCGCCGTCGTAGCCCTCGCAGGAACATGCCGGTTTTCTCCGTGGTGGGATCGAAGGTCACGGACACGTCGGGCGATACTCCTCCTGCTTGACGAGATTCTCCCATTCTTCGCGGGTGAGCGAGCGGCCCGCGTTGGCGCACGCCGCCGCCAGCAGGTCGGCGGGCACGGTGGCGTTCCAGAGCCGCGCGCTGCCGTCGCCGGCGACCGTGACGACGGACGCGCCGTCCCCGGCGTAGGCGAGCGCCGTCACGCCGCTGGTGTGGCCGGTCATCGGCGCGCCGAGCGGCCGGTGGGTGCGCAGGTCCCACAGCAGCACGTCGCCGTTCAGCAGGCCGGTGGCGAGAATCTCGCCGTCCGGGCTGAAGGCCAGTGCGGCGGGCGCGGTGTCCGCGGCGATCAGCGCGATGCCGGACGGGCGGCGGCGCGCGACGTCCCACAGCCGCACGGCGTCGTCGTCGGCCGTGTAGGCCAGCATCCGGCCGTCGGGGCTGAAGGCCAGGTCGTTGATCAGCCCGCCGGCGGCCCCGGGCGGCGGGTTGTCGAGCTGGCGTCGGGAGGCCACGTCGAACAGCCGCACCCGGGCGTCGAAGCCCGTGCTGGCCAGGGTGGCGCCGTCGGGGCTGATCGCCAGGCCCGTGAGGACGTCGGTGTGACCGGGGACGCGGATGCGCGGCCCGACCTCGCGGCGGGTCGCGACGTCCCAGATGGCGATGGCCTCCTCGTGCTGGACGGCGGCGAACCTGCCATCGCGGCTGAACTCGGCCAGGCCCTTGAACGCGGCGTCGTGGGCGATCTCCCGGCGGGCGGCGACGTCCCACAGCCGCAGGCCGTCGAAGCCGGAGGCCATGAGGGTGCGCCCGTCGGGCGAGAAGGCCAGGCCGGTCACCGAGCGGCGGACGCTTCCCGCGTGCAGCGGCGGGCCGAGGGGCCGCTGGGTGGCCACGTCCCAGAGCTGGATGCCGGGGCTGCGGGCGTCGGCGACGCCGGTGGCCAGTGTGCGGCCGTCGCGGCTCAGCGCGACGGCGGACTGCGCGGCCATCGGCGGGCCGATCTGCTGGTGGACCCACGGGTCGGCCAGGCGGACCAGGCCGTCGTCGCTCGCGGCGGCCAGCAGCCGGCCGTCGGGGCTGAAGGCCACCCGCTCGACGCCGACGACGTTGTCGGCCAGCGCGAACACCTGCTGCCTGCTGGCGGTGTCCCACACGACGGTGCGGCCGGAGGTCCCGCCGGTGGCGATCCGGGTGCCGTCGGGGCTGAAGGCGACCGCGTTGAACCCGGCCCCGCGGTCCTTGAGCACGCCGGTCTGCTCGCGGGTGACCGGGCTCCACAGCCGGACGGCGTTGTCGCGGCTCACGGTCGCGAGCGTCGCGCCGTCCGGGCTGAAGGTGACGTCGAGGACCTGGCCGGCCTGCTCGGCGAGCGGGGCGCCCCGGGGGCGGGACGTGGCCGGGTCCCAGATCCGCACGGCCTGGCCGCTCGCGACGGCCAGGTTCGTGCCGTCGCGGCTGAAGGCCACCCTGCGCACGATGTTCGCCAGGTCGGGCCCGTGGTCGGGGCGGCCCATGGGCGGGCCGTGCGGGCGGTGCGTGGCCGCGTCCCAGCGCCGGACGACGCCTCTGAAGTCGCCGGTCACGAGGGTCGCGCCGGCCGGGTCGTAGGCGAGCGCCGAGACGACCTCCTCGTGCTCGATCGCGGGCCCCAGCTCGCGGCGGGTGGCCACGTCGTAGAACCGGACGACGTTGAGGCAGGCGGTGGCCAGCGTCCGGCCGTCGGGGCTGAGGGCCAGCTCGACCCCCGAGCACTCGTACGTGGCGCGGGTGATGGGCGCGCCGAGCTGCCGCCGCGAGGCCGTGTCCCACACGCGGGCGGTGCCGTCGTCGCCGCCCGTCACCAGGAGCGTGCCGCCGGCGTTGAAGGCCAGGGACGACACGCCGCGCGTGTGCCCGGTGAGGATCCCGCGGCCGGTGCGGGTGGCCGCGGACAGCAGGCGGTTGCGGGCCTCGTCGGTCTCGGCGATCCGCCAGGCCGTCACGGCCAGCAGCGCGGCCATGGTGACGTCGCCGGTGACCTCGCTCTGCGCGGCGAGCTGGCGGGAGGTCGCCACCCGGCGCTGCGCGACGGCCTCCCCCGCGGCGTTGACGGCGGCGGCGGCCCCGACGAGGGCGAGCACCGACAGCACGGCGAGGCCGCCCACCACCAGTCGCCGGCGCCGGCCGGCCCGCCGCGCCTCCCGCGTGGACGCCGCGACGAAGCCCTCCACGACGGGGCCGGGCGGCGGGTAGCTGTCGGGGTCGCGCTCCCAGCGGGGCCGGCTGTCGTCCACCGCGAGCAGCCGGGCGCCCCGGTAGAGGAAGGCCGGGTCGCGGTGGTTGCCGGCCCACAGGCCGGCGGCCTCCACCAGCCCGTCGTAGACGGCCTGCGCGGTGAGGTCGGGTTCGAGCCAGCGCCGCAGGGTGGGCCAGGCGGTCAGGAGGGCGTCGTGGGCGATCTCGACGCTGTCCTCGTGCAGGGTGAGCAGGCGGCGGCCGGCGAACGCGGACAGCAGCGCCTCGACCTGCTCGCGTCGTCGCGGCGTGTGCGCGGAGGCGGCGGCGTGGATCTCGGCCAGCCGCGCGCCGCGCCGCGCCACCTGCCCGCCCGCCGTGATCAGGGTCAACCGGCGGAAGATCCGCAGCGCGGCCTTGCGGTCCTCCGGCGGCAGCCGGTCGAGCACCTCGTCGGCGGTGCGGCGCACGGAGTCGCGCACCCGGCCGGACTCCTCGTAGCCGCGGAGGGTCAGGGTGCCGTCCGCGCGTCTGTCCCAGGTGTTGCGCAGCGCCTGGGAGAGCAGGGGCAGCGCGCCGGCCTGGAAGCGCTCGCCGGGGGCCCGCCCGGCGCGCAGCTCGTCGAGGATGGTCTCGACGAGGCCGGGCTCGATCGTCAGACCGGCGGTGGCGGCGGGGCCGGTGATGGCCAGGCGCAGGTCGGGCTCCGTCATCGGCTCGACGATGGCCTGGCCGTCCTGGATGGCCTCGGCGAACTGCGGGTAGGCGGCGCAGCGTTCCCAGTAGTCGGCGCGCACGCCGATGATCACGCCGGCTCCGCGCGGGCCCTCGGTCAGGGCGTGCAGGGCGGCCACGAACTCCTGGCGCTCCTGCTCGTCGCTCACCAGGGTGAACAGTTCCTCGAACTGATCGACGACGAGGAGCACGCGGTCGTCCGGCTCCCGTCCTTCAGCCGGAGCGTCGGGCAGCGTCTCGGACAGCGCCTGCAGCGGCTTGGCGGTGGGGGTGGTGAGCAGGCACCGCCAGGTCCGCTCGCCGGTGCCGGGCAGCCCGTCCCGCGCCACCCCCGGGATCAGGCCCGCCCGCAGCAGCGACGACTTGCCGACCCCCGAGGCTCCCGTGACCAGCAGGATCGACCCGTGCCCGGCCAGCCGCCGGCCCAGGCGTCCGAGCAGGTCGCGGGTCGCCCGCGTACGTCCGAAGAACAGCTCGGACCTGCCCGCCTCGAAGGGGGCCAGACCTTGGTAGGGGCATACCTCGTCCGGACGGTCCCCCCGCTCGATCATGGCGGTCATTCTGACAAATCGCGGCCACCCGCACCAACCGCGTCGTCCGATTCCGTCCAATCTCGTCCCGCCGGTGGCTGGAACGGCCCGAACATGGTTTCGATGGACGTGCTGCCGAGAGATCGGGAGGACCGGCCCGCCGGGGTGGCGGGCCTGGGGAGGTCCTCGACGGGGGATGGCGGGAGACACCTTGCACTCAGGACGTATGCCTCTGCTCGACATCGCGCGGGACGCCGACGCCGCGCCCTCTTCCGGAGGGCTGCTGCGCGGCTGGCGCAAGCGGGCGCTGATGACCCAGGAGGAGCTGGCCGAACGGGCGGGCCTCAATGTCCGGACCGTCCGGCGGCTGGAGAACGGCGGGCTCTGGCAGCCGCGTACCAGGTCGATCGTGCTGCTGGCGCAGGCGCTGGGGCTGGACGGCGAGGAGCGGGCGCTGCTGGCGGCCGTCACGCGCGGCCTGCCTGGCGAGGGCGAGGGCCCGGCCGGGAGCGGGACCGCGACCACGGTGATCGTGCCCCGGCAGTTGCCCGCCGACGTCGCGGCGCTGGCCGGGCGGGAAGGGGAACTGGCCGCGCTGGAGGGCGACCGCACGGCGCCGGTCGTCTCCGTGGAGGGCATGGCGGGGACGGGCAAGACGGCGCTGGCGGTGCACGCCGCCCACCGGCTCGCACCCGGTTTCCCCGGCGGGCAGCTCTTCGTGAACCTGCACGGCCATGCGCGCGCCACGCTCCCGGTCGAGCCGGGCGCGGCCCTGGCGCGCCTGCTGCGCGCGCTCGGCGTGCCCGGCCAGGACGTCCCCGAGCACCTCGACGACCGTGCCGCGCTCTACCGCAGCGTGCTGGCCGAGCGCGAGGTGCTGATCGTGCTGGACGACGCCGCCGACGAGCACCAGATCCTGCCGCTGCTGCCGGCCGGGCCGGGCTGCCGGGTGATCGTCACCAGCCGCCGCCGGCTGAGCGGCCTGGCCGACGTCGCGAACCTGCCGCTGGACGTGCTGCCGGCCGCGGCGGCGATCGCCCTGTTCACCCGGGTGGCCGGGCCCGAGCGGGTCGCGGACGTGCCGGACGAGGTGCTGGCCGAGGTGGTGGAGCGCTGCGGGCGGCTGCCGCTGGCCGTCCGCGTGGCCGCCGCCCGGCTGCGGGAACACGCCACCTGGAGCGTGCACCACCTGCTCGACCGGCTGGCCGGCGACCGGCTGGCCGAGTTGCGGGCCGGACGGCACGACGTCGCCGCCGCCCTGGACCTGTCCTACGACCGGCTCTCCCCCGGCCTGCGGCGGGCGTACCGGCTGCTCGGCACACACCCCGGCGGCGGGGACCTCGGGGCGGGGGCCGCCGCCGGGCTGCTCGGGACGTCCGCGCGGCAGGCGGAGCGGCTGCTCGATGAGTTGCTGGAGGTGCACCTCCTGCGGGAGACCGCGCCCGGCCGCTACCGGCTGCACGGCCTGGTCCGCGAGCACGCCTCCCGGGCACGACCGTGCCCCGGCGACTGATCGTCACCGAGGCACGGCCCTTCACCGGCTCAGGGCCTGGTCAGCAGCTCGCCGCGGCCACCGCGGTCGCCCCGGCCGCGACCGTGATGGCCCCGCCGGTCCCCGCGAGCGACGCGCCGCCGGTGCCCGGCGCCGCCGCCACCGTGCCGGCCGCCACCAGGATGCTGCCCGCGGCCGCCGCGACCCCGCCGAAGCACATTGCGGCCTCCTTCCAGCTCCCGAACGCCACGGTCCGCACGCCACCCGGGTTGTAGATGGTGTGGTTGACGGCGTCGCGCTCGTAGGTGAGCCGCCAGGTGTCGCCGAGCCACGGCGACTTGGTGTACCTGCTCTCCTTGACGAGCATCCCGTCCACGTAGGTGGTCTCCTGCCTGAGGAACGAGCCGAAGTTCTGCACGACGACCCCGGTGGGAGCGCCGCCCACGTGGCCGCGCGGGCCGCCCGCGCCGTTCCAGTCGTGCTGCTCGGCGCGGCTGCGCGCGGCCAGCACCGCGGACAGGCTCTTGCAGTAGTCCCGGCCGCCCTCGCACCGGCCGCCGAAGTCCTTCATGTGCGCGATGGAGATCGGCCGCCTGGGCGGGACCCTCCGGTCCGGCGCCTTCCTCGCCGGCCTCTTCAGCTTGCGCACCGGCGGCTTCCACACCGGCTTCCTCAGCTTCTTGAGCGTCTTCTTCTTGGGCTTGACGCCGGGCTTGTTGTAGCTGCCGCGCGGGTTGTCGCCCTCCAGGTGCCTGAGCCCGTCGGGGTCGGTCATCGTGGCGGGGTTGTTGCCCGCGTAGGCGTAGGCGTTCATCTGCTGCGGGTCGAACGGGTCGATCACCGGGTCGACGGACAGGAACCGGCCCGAGCCCGGGTCGTACTCGCGCGCGCCCAGCCGGGTCAGCCCAGTCTCCGGGTTGGCCACGCCGCCGACGAACCCGCGGGCTCCGGCGGGCCAGTCGCCGCCCGTCCCGCGCGGCGCGCCGAACAGGTCCTGCCGCCGGGAGGTGGTGGCGAGGGTGAGGGCGTCCACGGCGGTCAGGGACGTGCCGTGGTGGTCGGCGATCGTCCAGGAGAAGCCGTCGCCCGTGCGGGTGCCGAGCTCCTCGTAGTAGCGGGTGCCCCGGGTCGAGCCGGTGGCGGTGGCCAGGCGCACTTCCCCGTCGCCGAGGAACAACGTCACCGCGCCCGGATCGCGGCGGATGAGCTGCTCGCCGTCCGCGCCGTAGAGGTAGGACGTGGTCTTGCCGGCCTCGGTGATCGAGGCGACGCGTCCCTCGTCGTCCCAGGTCAGGGTCTGGGCCCCGGTGACGCCCGGACGGGCGGTGGTGTTGCCGGCGGCGTCGTAGGCGTAGGACGCGCTCGTCGTGCCCGTCGTCGTGCCGGTCACCGCGTGCGGCCGGACCACGCCGTCGCCCGGGTCCGGGTAGGCGTAGGTGGTCACCTGGTCGGCGGCGCCGCCCGTGCCCTTGGCCGTCCTGGTCCTGCGGTTGCCGGTGGCGTCGTAGGCGTACTGGTGCCAGTACGGCGCGGGGCCGCCGATCACCGACGCCGACGCGGTGGCCGCGCAGGTGTCGCTCGACTGGGTCCAGGCTTCGGTGACGCGGCGCAGGTGGTCCACGGTGAAGCACTGGGTGTCCCGGGTCTGGCCGGTGGTGCGGTCGGTGACCCGCTTGACGTTGCCGGTGGGGTCGTAGGCGTAGGTGAGGTCGTTCACCATGATGCCGTTGACCTTCTCGCGTTCGGTGAGCGTCTCGGTGACGCGGCGGGTGCCCTCCTCGTAGTACGTGGTGCGCCACAACCGCGTGCCCCCGGCCCCCAGCTCGCGCTGGGCCGGTTCGCCGAGCTGGTTGTACTCGGTGTCGGTGACGTAGGTCAGCTCGCCGCTGAGCGTGTCGGGACGGCCGAGGTCGTCGTAGCCGTAGGCGAGCGTCTCCTTCTCGAGGTCGCCGAGCTTGGGCAGGGTCTTGGTGGCGGGGCTGCCGTCCACCGCGTACGTCGTGGTCGTCGTGTAGGTCCCGGCGAGCTGCTCCTCCGTCTCCGGGATGCGCACCGAGGTGCCCGCGGGGCGGCCCGCCTCGTCGTAGCCGGTGATCTCCCTGACGTACGGCTGCCCGCCGGCGTAGCGGGTGGCGGAGGTCAGCGAGCCCTTGGCCAGCGTGTCGTAGACGTTCTCGGTCAGCAGCGGGCCGGTGGCGGAGCCCTGGCGGGTCTCCACGACGCGGCCGAGCTTGTCGTAGACCGAGGCGACGGTCCTGCCGCGGGCGTCGGTGGTGGTCAGGAGCTGGTCGTCGTTGTCGTACGTCATCGTCGAGACGCCCTTGTCGGGGTCCTCGGCCCTGATCTTGCGGCCGAGCACGTCGTAGCCGTAGCGCCACACGTTGCCCGCCGCGTCCACGACCTTGGCCAGGTCGCCGCGCTTGGTGTATCCGTAGCGGGTGACGTCGGACGGGCTGGTCAGGGTGCGGCCGTGGTACTGCACCAGCGCCGTCGTCCGGTCGCGGGCGTCGGTCCACGTGGTGGTCGCGGTGCCGCCCTCGGGCGGGATCACGCTCACCCAGTTGGCGCTGTACGACGTGGTGGTGCGCCACTGCTCGACGTTGAGCTTGAGGAAGATCTCGTTGGTCGTCCGCCCGGCCCCGTCGTAGGTGGTGACGGTCGCGCCGGGCACCTTGCCGCCGACCGGCTGGTAGAGCGCCTTCCCCGGGGCGCTCGTGTCGTGGTAGGCCGACCGTTCGACGCTGACCAGGCCGCGCGAGTCGTACAGCGTGTCGGTCAGGATCCGGCCGCCGGCCGGGCTGGGCTCCTGGGTCTGCCGGGAGCGCAGGAAGCCGTCGTACAGCGTGTACGAGGCCACGTGGTTGCCGTTGGGCCGCAGCGTGCTGGCGAACACCCAGTTCGGGCCGCCGCCGCGGTTCACGCCGTACTCGAAGCGCAGGTTGGGGCTGTCGCCGCCGGCCTCGGTGCGGCCGGGCTTGTACACCCGCACCGTACGGCCGAGCGCGTCGTACACGGTCGAGGTCGTACGGCCGTCGGCGTCCTTCTCCTCCAGGGTGCTCCCCCGGGCCGGGTCGAGGGTGGCGGTCACCGTGTGGCCGAGCGGGTTGGTCGTCCTGGTCTGAGTGGTCAGCCCGTCGGCCTCGGTGTAGGCGGTGGCGGTCTCCTGCTGGAGCGCGTCGCGCGAGAGCGTCACCCGGCCGTAGGCGTCGTAGGCGGAGGACTCCTCCGGCAGGTAGGCGGGCGTGCCGCCGGTGTAGGAGCCGGCCTTCTCCGTCTTGGTCACGTCTCCTCTCAGCGGCGCCTTGCCGGGCTCCTGCCCGTCGTAGGACGTCCGGACGTCGGCGATGGCGTCACCCGGGTACGCCGGAGTCGCGCCGCAGGCCACGCCCACGGTCATGGTCCGGCTGGGGAACTCCGCCAGCATCAGGGCCGGGTTGTGCGCGTAGGTGGTGGTGGTGCACTGGTCGTCGCCGGTGGAGGCGACGTCGCCCAGGTCGTTGACACTGGTCGCGTTGCCGTACTCGTCGTAGGCGGTCTCCACCCGCTGGGTGCGGTAGCCGCCGGTGCTGTACCGCTCGCGGGTCTCGGTCCTGGCCACCTCGACCTGGTAGGCGCGCGCGGCGCCCTGGGTGGCGGTGAGCCGGGTCCACGGGTCGTGGATCTGCCCGGTGACCTCGTTGACGCCGTTGTAGGTGATCTCCTCGCGCAGGAAGCCCCGCAGCGGCTCGGCGTCGGGCGTCCTGGTGCCGGCGGAGTCCACGACGTCCACGCCCTTGACGCCGCCGGCGGCGTTGAGCCGGTCGCCGTGCATGCCCCGGAAGTACAGGTACGACGTCCTGGACTCGGGCTTGTTCTCGTCGTTGGCCGGGTCGCCCTTGCGGACCACGACCTTCTCGTAGCCGCGCCACTCCGACCAGGTGCGCCGGTTCTCGGGCACGAGCGGGTTGTCGTCGTAGGCCCACGCGCCGCCCTTGACGGTGTCGTAGTCGTAGCCGGTCACCATGTCCTTGGCGTCGGTCACGAGGTCGTCCTCGACGACCTTGGCCACCACGTACTTGTGGAACCAGTCGTTGACCGGCGTCGTCGCGGGCGGCATCACCCAGCGCTGCGGGAAGCAGCGCCTGGTGTTGCTCTCCGCCGCGGCGGGCAGGGAGCCGGGGGCGCAGTCGGGCGGCGCGTAGCTGACGTTGGTCGCCCCGCCGGACTCGGTGGTGATGGTGGTGATCCGGGGCTTGTTCAGCGCGGGCAGGCCGTCCCCGGCCGAGTTGACCCGGTTGGCCATCATGGTGCCGTCGAACGTGACGGCGGGCTGCTTGATCGCGGTGCCGGTGGCCAGGCCGGTCTGGGTGACGGAGTTCAGCCACAGCGCCCGGTCGCCGGTGCCGTCGTTGGCCGGCGGGTAGGTGTGCGCCAGCTCCCACTGGTCCACGCCGCGGTAGCCGCCGCCTCCCGTGGACACCTGGGTGGTGATCTTGGCCAGCCGCTTCGCCGACCAGAACGTGGGCGAGTACCGGTCCCCGCAGGCCGCGGCGCAGTCGGTGTCCCAGGGCACGTCCGGCCAGGCGACGTTGGTGTGGACGGCGCAGTTCTGGCCGCTCACGCAGCGGTCGGCGGGCTCGAACACGACCCGGGCGGGCGCCTGCGTGGTGTATTCGGCGCCGGCGCGGGTGCCGTACTCGATCCGGGCCAGGGTGCCGCCGCGCACGTACGTGCCGGTGGCCGCGCCCAGGTTCTGCGCGTAGCGGTTGCTCTCCTGGGTGTAGAAGTAGCTCATCGAGTTGCCGTGCGCGTCCACGACGTAGTCGAGGTTCCAGCGGTAGGCCTGCTGGCAGGCCGAGGCGGCGAAGGTGGCCTGGTGGCACGGCTCGCCGGCGTCGTTGCCGAACACCGGCACCGTGAAGGCCGACCCCGTGGTGGCCCGGCCGGAGGTCCAGCCGGGCAGCCGGTTGAGGCCGAAGTGGTACTGCGTGCCGTCGGTCGTGGTGACCTTCCAGTACTCGCCGTCGTCGTCGCCGTTGGCGTCCTTGTCGGCGCGGACCAGGCGCTCGATCCGGGTGCCGTCGTCGTCCTGCGGGCGCCAGGCGTTGTTCTCGAAGACCAGCCGGCCCGACTGCTCGCCGAAGGACAGGGTGGCGTTGTCGGTCTCCCAGCACAGGTCGCCGGTCTTGGTCTGGCCGTTGTTGCCGCCGAGGTCGTCGGCGCAGCCCCGGTAGGAGCGCTCGATGAAGCCGGGCGCCAGGTTCCAGCCCTCGCCGATCCAGGACGGCTGGTTGTTCGTGGCGACGGTGTGCCCGTCCACCGCGCCGGAGGAGTAGGCGAGCGCCAGGGGCGGCGCGAGCTCCCCGGGCACCGGCGGCGTGCGCAGCGGGTACGACCAGGTGAAGTCGCCGCTCTGCCCGGAGACCTGCCACATGCTGGACGGCGTGAGCGAGGTGGCCTTGTAGTCGCCTTTCGGCCCCTCGGCCGCGGCGCTCAGCGCGAGCGTGCTCGCCGCGGCGCCGACCGACACCTCGGCGGTGACGGTGGCGGCCTCGAGGTCGTTGCGGACGCCGGTGACCGGGGTCGCGTCGCCCGGGGCGGGGGCCAGGCGCAGGCGCGCGGCCCAGTCCCCGCCGTAGGCGTCCTTGAAGGCGGAGTAGTCGACGGTCAGGGTCACGGGGCCGGGTTCGGCCCTGCCGTCGGCGCGGCGCACCGACAGCAGCAGCCCGGAGGCGTCGGCCCGGTCGAGCACCTCGACCCTGACCCGGCCGGGCCCCGGCCGGGCGGCCGGGGCCACCCAGACGGGCAGCGACCCGGCCCGGACCTTCGCCGGTGCCGCGGAGCGGTGCTGCCCAGTGGTGGCCCGGTGGTGGGCCCGGTGGTGGGCCCAGTGGCGG
>NZ_SSXE01000341.1 GCF_021699195.1 Nonomuraea sp. MG754425
GCCGATGGTACTGCACTCGGGAGGGTGTGGGAGAGTAGGTCACCGCCGGACAATCTTTAGGAAAGGGCTCTGACGCCACGGGCGTCGGGGCCCTTTCTGTTTTTTTGTGGGGCCCTTCCCCGGAAGGGCCCTTTTTGTGTTTCGGGGTCTGTCCGTGCCATCAGGGTTCGATGGTGGTGGCGTGCCGTTCGGGGTGGCTGGTGGATGAATATGAAAGTTGTCCACGTTCGCGGCTAGCGGTCTGCTGTGGTCGTTCGCGAGAATGGTGGCGTGATCGCGGCCAGGGCGAAGGCGATACCGCGACTGGTCGTTCTGCTCGTCCTGCTCATGCCGCTGGCCGCAGTGAAGCTCCAGGCTCCTGCCGAGGTCGGCGCCGCAGCCGCGCCGTCATCCGCTGCCGCTGCCGGGCGGCCCGTCGTTCGTCAGGCTGCGGCGCTGTCTCAAGCCCGGCTGCTCGAGCGGAGGGTGGGCAGCGAGGCGGTGGCGAAGGTGCCGGCCGGACGGATCACCGCACGGCTCGACCGCTATCTCGCGGGCCGGACGGGGTCGGCGACGGCCATGGTGAAGGACCTGGCGACCGGGCGCGTCTACCGGTATCACGCGGGCGAGCGGCTGATCACGGCCAGCACCGCCAAGGTGCAGATTCTCATGGCGCTGCTCCTGCGTACGCCGTGGAGCCGGTTACCCGCGCACGTCCGGCGGGATGCCGAGGTGATGATCCGGCAGAGTGACAACCACGCCGCGGACCGGCTGTGGTTACGGATCGGGGGCGCGGAGGGATTCACCGCTGCGGGGAAGAGGTTCGGGCTGAAGCACACCCGGGGTGTGCCGGGCGACTGCGTCGATCTGTACTGCTGGGGGATCACGAAGACGTCCGTGGACGATCAGGTGCGGCTGATGGCGGCGCTGGTGTCCGGGAAGAGCCCGCTCAAGGCCGGTGACCGCAGGCAGGTGCTCGCACTCATGGGCGCGGTCGTCGACGGCCAGGACTGGGGCATCAGCGCCGCCGCGTGCCGGGGCGAGCGCGTGGCGCTGAAGAACGGCTGGCTCAAGCGGGTCTCGACCAAGCGCTGGGCCACGGTCAGCGTGGGCCTGATCAGGGACGACGGGCGCGACTACGCCGTTGCCGTACTCACCGAGGGGAGCCCTGAGGTGGGGTACGGCATCGCGACCGTCGAAGGCGTAGCCGAGCGGATCATGCGGGATCTTCGGCGATGCCGGGCGTGACCAGGCGGTAGCCGACGCCGCGTACGGTCTGGATGAGCCGGTCGTCCTGGTCGCCCAGGCGCGCGCGCAGTCGTTTGACGTGCACCGCGATCGTGTTCGTCGAGGTGCTGGTGGCGGCGTGCCAGACGTTGCGCATGATCTGCTCGCGGGTGACCGTACGGTCGGCGTTGCGCATGAGGTACTGCAGCAACTCGAACTCGCGCAGGGGCAGGTGCACGGCCCGTCCGGCCACGCGTACCTGGTAGGCGTGGACGTCCAGCTCGACCGCGCCGACGGCGAGGATCTTGCGGGACTCCGGCGAGGCCGCCTGGATGAACGGCAGCAGTTCCGGCACCCGGTAGGGGCGGGCCACGCAGGCGGCGGCGCCGGCCGCGAGGGCCCGTACCGCCTGCTCGGCGTGGCCCTCGCCGACGCCGAGCAGCACGGGCACGGACCGCGACCGGCGTACGGCGCGGACGAACTCGACCGCGTCGATGACCGGGAGGGTGGCCGAGACGAGCACCACGTCCGGCTGCAGGGCTCCGGCCTGCAGCAACCCCTGAGCACCGTCGGGTACGCCCATCACGGCGACGCCCTCGCGTTCGAGTGCTGACGCCACCTCGTCCACCACGGCGTCGTCGGGGTCGGCGATGAGCAGTACGGGCTTGGTCCTCGTGTCCCCGACCATCGTGGATGCCGCCTGCCGTTGGGTCATCAGCCGAAGCGCCCAGTGATGTAGTCTTCCGTGGCCTTCTCCGTCGGGTTGGTGAACATGCGCGAGGTCTCGTCCATCTCCACGACCTTGCCGGGCTTGCCCTGCTCGGCGAGGTTGAAGAACGCGGTCCTGTCGCTGACCCGGGCGGCCTGCTGCATGTTGTGGGTGACGATGACGATGGTGTACTGGTCCTTCAGCTTGGCCATCAGGTCCTCGATGGCCAGCGTGGAGATCGGGTCCAGGGCCGAGCACGGCTCGTCCATCAGCAGCACCTCCGGCCTGACCGCGATGGCGCGGGCGATGCAGAGGCGCTGCTGCTGGCCGCCGGACAGGCCGGCGCCGGGCTTGTTGAGGCGGTCCTTGACCTCGTTCCAGAGGTTGGCGCCCTTGAGCGAGTCCTCGACGATGCCGTCCATCTCGGACTTGGGGATGCGGCCGCGGTTGAGGCGCAGGCCGGCGGCCACGTTCTCGTAGATGGACATCGTGGGGAAGGGGTTGGGACGCTGGAAGACCATGCCGATCATGCGGCGGACCGAGACCGGCTCGATGGTGGTGGCGTACAGGTCTTCGCCGTCGAGCAGCACCTTGCCCTCCACCCGCGCGCCCGGGATGACCTCGTGCATGCGGTTGAGGGTGCGCAGGAACGTCGACTTGCCGCATCCGGACGGGCCGATGAAGGCGGTGACCGAACGGGGTTCGATGGTCATCGACACGTCCTCGATCGCCTTGTGCGACCCGTAGTACGCGTCCAGACTCGAGACCTGGATCTGCTTGGACATTGTGCTGGTAACCCCCTATCGGCCCCTGGCGGGCGAACGCCACCAGGCGATCAGGCGCGCCACCAGGTTGAGCAGCATGACGATCAGGATGAGTGTGAGAGCTCCGGTCCACGCCCGGTCGACGGCGGTGTCGTTGGGACGTGCGGCCTGGTCGAAGACGAAGAGCGGAAGCCCCATCTGCGGCCCGTTGAACGGGTCGTTGTTGATGGAGTTGGTGAAGAAGACGGTCATCAGCAGCGGCGCGGTCTCGCCGGCGACGCGGGCCACGGCCAGCATGACGCCGGTGACGATGCCGGTGAACGCCGTCGGGAGCACGACCTTGACGATGGTGCGCCACTTGGGCACGCCCAGCGCGTACGAGGCTTCGCGCAGGTCGGTGGGCACCAGCCGGAGCATCTCCTCGGCGGATCGCACGACGGTCGGCATCATCAGGATGGCCAGTGCGAGCGCGCCCGCCCAGCCGGAGAACTGGAAGCCGAGGAAGAGGATCCAGAACGCGAAGACGAAAAGGCCCGCAACGACGGAAGGGACGCCGGTCATGACGTCCACGAAGAAGCTGATGGAGCGGCTCAGCCGGCCGCCGTTGCCGTATTCGACCAGGTAGATGGCAGTCAGCAGGCCGATGGGCACGGAGATGAGCGAGGCCAGCAGGACCTGTTCGAGCGTGCCGATGATGGCGTGGTAGGCGCCGCCGTTGGCGTCTCTCGCGCCGATGCCGTTCATGGAGTGGGTGAGGAACTCCATGTCGAACCGGGCCAGGCCGTTCGAGATCACCAGCCAGAGCACGGAGACGAGCGGCACCACGGCCAGGGCGAACGCCAGATAGACCAGGCCCTGGACGACCCGGTCCTTGATCCGGCGGCTGGTGGAGATGTGTTGGATCGTGGTCATGCGCCGGTCCTCCCGTACTCCTTACGCCGGTTGATGATCATCCGCGCTGCCATGTTGACCAGCAGGGTGATGATGAACAGCACCAGTCCGGACGCGATCAGCGCGCCCCGGCCGATGTCGTTGGCCTCACCGAAGGCGTTGGCGATGTTCGCCGCGATGCTGTTGGCGTGCGGGGTGAGGATCTGGAAGGTGATGTCGAAGGTGGCCGGGAAGATCAGCGCGACGGCGATGGTCTCGCCCATGGCGCGGCCGAGGCCGAGCATGGCGGCGCTGATGACACCGGGACGGCCGAACGGCAGCACCGCTATTCTGATCATTTCCCAGCGGGTCGCGCCGAGCGCGAGTGCCGCCTCCTCGTTCATCTTCGGAGCCTGGAGGAACACCTCGCGGGAGATGGCCGCGATGATCGGCAGGATCATGATGGCCAGCACGACCGAGCCGGCGAGCATGGTCTTGCCGCCGACGATGCCCTCACCTGAGAACAGCGGGAACCAGCCGAGGTTCGCGTTGAGCCACTGCGACGGTCCTCTGAGCAGCGGCACCAGGAACGTCACGCCCCACAGGCCGTAGACCACGCTGGGTACGGCGGCGAGCAGGTCGACCAGGTAGCCGAGCGGGGCGGCGAGCCTGCGCGGCGCGTAGTGGGAGATGAACAGCGCCACGCCGACGGCGACCGGGGTCGCGATGGCGAGCGCGAGCAGGGAGCTGACGACGGTGCCGAACGCCAGCGCCGCGATGCCGAACTCGCGGCTGCTGTTGGGCTCCCAGGTCAGCTCCGTGAGGAAGGAGCTCTTGTTCGCCTGGAGGGCGGGGATGGCCTCGCTGACGAGGAACACGGCGATGGCCGCCATGATCGCCAGGAGGACGACGCCCGCCCCGGTGGCCAGGAAACGGAACGGCCCTTCACCGTGGCTGCGCCGCGAGGCGGGCCGGCTCGTGGCCGACCCGCCGTCACGGGTACGTACGTTGGTCGCCATAGGGGATTAGGAGATCGCCTCGACAGCGGTCCGGACCTTGGTGAGCAGCGTGCCCGCGAGCGGGGCGTAGCCCAGGTCCTTCAGCGCCGCCTGGCCCTCATCGCTGGCGGTGTACTGGAGGAACGCCTTGACGGCCTTCGCCTCCTCGGCCGGCAGGCCCTTCTCGCAGGTGATCTCGTAGGTCACCAGGACGATCGGGTAGGCGCCCGCGGTCTTGGTGGCGTAGTCGATCGACAGGGCGAGGTCGTTGCCGGTGCCCTTGATCTCGGCGGTCTCGACCGTCTTGGCCGCGCTCTCGGGGGTCAGCTCGACGAACTCACCGGAGCCGTTGGCGACCTTGGCCGTCGCCAGCGAGGAGTTCTCGGCGTAGGAGAACTCGACGTAGCTGATCGCGCCCTCGGTGTCCTTCACCGAGGAGGCGATGCCGTCGGAGCCCTTGGAGCCCTGGCCCTTGGCCTCGGCGGGCCAGGCCTTGGCCGGCTCGTGCGGCCAGTCGGTCTCGGCGGTGGCCTTGAGGAACTTGGTGAAGTTGTCGCTGGTGCCCGACTCATCCGAGCGGTGGAAGGCCTGGATGGGGGTGGCG
>NZ_SSXE01000342.1 GCF_021699195.1 Nonomuraea sp. MG754425
GCACCCCCTGTGCCACCTGCGTCCTACTGGCCGGACCAAGGCGGCGGCCATGATGCCCTTGGCCCACCCTGGCGGCTTCGAGGTTGACGACGGCCCGCCGCCTTGGTCCGGCCAGTAGGACGCAGGTGGCACAGGGGGTGCTGTGGTCATCATCAACTCCGGTGCTCGGACGTTCCGGTTGATTGCGGCGTGAAATATAGCGAACTGAAAGCGGCCCTTAATACTGTTACCTTCGTGCCTGGAGTTGGGGAACAGACGATCGCGGGCCGCTACCGGGTGGTGAGAGCACTCGGCCAGGGGGGCATGGGAACGGTGTGGCTCGCTCACGACGAGCTGCTCCACCGCGACGTCGCGATCAAGGAACTGCTGCTGCCCGCGTCGCTCGGCGTGGCCGAGCGCGAGGAGGCGCTGCAGCGGTCGATGCGCGAGGCGATGGCCGCCGCCCAGCTCCGGCACCCCGGCATCATCAAGATCCACGACGTGCTCGTCCACAACGGCCTGCCCACGATCGTCATGGAACTGCTCCAGGGCCGCGACCTGAAGGACGCCGTGGCCGCCGAGGGCCCGTGGGCGCCGGAGCGGGTGGCGGCACTCGGGCTGCGGGTGCTGGACGCCTTGTCGGCCGCGCACGCCCACGGCATCCAGCACCGCGACGTGAAACCGGCCAACGTGTTCCTGACCGGCGACGGACGGGTGGTGCTCACCGACTTCGGCATCGCCCGGCTGGAGGACCAGGCCACGATCACCGAGTCGGGCCTGCTCATCGGCTCCCCCGGGTACATCGCGCCGGAGCGGCTGCGCGGCGAGCGCGGCGGCCCCGCCTCCGACCTGTGGTCCCTGGGCGCCACCCTGTACGCCGCGGTCGAGGGCCAGGCTCCCTACTCCGGCACCTCCCCCATGACGGTGTTGCGCGACGCGCTGACCCGGCCGCCCCGGCCGCCCGAGCGCGCCGGACGGCTCGGCCCGGTGCTCACGCACCTGCTGGCCCGCGAGCCGCACCAGCGTCCCGACCCCCGCCTGGCGGCCGACCTGCTGCGGCAGGTGGCGGAGGGCCGCGACGGCACCCCGGCCATGGCCGCGCCGCGCCCGAGGAGCGTCCGCGGGCCGGTCCTCGTCGGCGCGGGCGCGCTCGTGGCGGTCGCGGCCGTGGCCGCCACCGTGGCGCTGCTGCCGCGCTCCGCACCGACCGCCCTGACCATCCCTGAGCCGACCACCCCGCTCGCGGCCACGTCCGAGCCCGCCGAAACGCCGACGGCCACGCCGTCCGCCACCGCGACGACCGCGCGCTTCACCGTGCCGATCAACGTGTGCAAGCTCATGACCCCCACCCAGGTCCGGCTGCTGGTCCCGAAGGCCGCCCCCAAGGGCAAGCGTGACGAGGAGGGCTGCGAGTGGTCGGCGCGCGGCAACGGCGTCGGCGTGACCCCGCTGAAGGCGAGTTCACTGGACAGCGCCTGGGGGCTCGGCCTGGACGAGTCGTCGGAGCAGTTCATCAACCGGCTCAACATGGCCGAGACCGGCTCGAAGATCACGTGGAACTGGCCGGGCATCGGCCTCGAGAAGACCATCACGCAGGAACGCAAGGCGTACCAGGAGGTCAACGGGATCGGGGACGAGGCGTACAGCTACGAGCTGGTCAACCCCAAGGGCCAGGTCGAGCGGCACGACGTGGTCTTCCGCCTGAGCAACGTCGTGATGGAGATCAAATACGTCGACATCGGCAAGGTCGGCGACAACGAGGCCCTGCGCAAGGGCGCAAGGGACGCCGCCCGGTGGGTCGCGGCGGCCCTGGGACGCCAGGAGTGATGCGATGAACCAGCCACGACTCGTCGGCGGGCGCTACCAGTTGCTCGCCCAGCTCGGACGGGGCGGCATGGGCGTGGTCTGGCACGCCCGCGACACCGCGATCGGCCGCGACGTGGCCGTCAAGCAGGTGCTGCTGCCGCCGCACCTGTCCCCGGCCGACCACGCGCGGCTGCGCGAGCGGACTCTGCACGAGGCCCGCGTCGCGGCCCAGGTCAGGCATCCGGCCGTGGTCGCGATCCACGACGTGGTCGAGGAGGGGGCCGAGCCGTGGATCGTCATGGAGCTCGTCAAGGGCCGCTCGCTCGACCAGGTCGTGAAGTCGGGCGGGCCGCTGTCGCCGGAGTGGTCCGCCTCGATCGGGCTGTTCGTGCTGTCCGCGCTGGCCGCCGCGCACGCGGGCGGGCTGCTGCACCGCGACGTCAAACCGGGCAACGTGCTGCTGGCCGACGACGGCCGCATCCTGCTGTCCGACTTCGGCATCGCCACCCGGGCCGGCGGGCAGCCGGGCGGCGCGCCGATGGGGACGCCGGGCTACACCGCTCCCGAGGCGCTCACCGAGGAGCCCGGCCGTCCCGCCGGGCCCGCCGCCGACCTCTGGTCGCTCGGCGCGACGATCTACACGGCCGTCGAGGGCGTGCCCCCGTTCTCCCGCCCGACGGCCATGGCCACGCACGGCGCGGTGATGACGGAACCGCCCAGGCCGCCGCGGCGGGCGGGCGCGCTGGGGCCCGTCCTGACCCGGCTGCTGGACAAGGACCCCGGGCGGCGTCCGGACCTGGCGGCGCTCAGGGAGGCCCTGCGGCCCGTCACCGGCGGCACCGCCGCGACCATGCCCGCGGGTGCGCGCCCGGCGTCGTGGCTGCTGCCCGCGCTCCCCGTGTACGGGTCCGCCGCGGCCGTGCTCCTCGTCTTCGTCACGGCGGTCGCGCTCATCCTGTCCAGCACTCCTCCGGCTCCGCCGGTCACCACCGTCGCGAGCACGGAGGCCCCGCCCACCACGCCGCCCACCACCCGGCCGACCGCTCAGCCCACCGCTCAGCCGAGCGCCGGGCCCACGGCGTCCACGTCCCCCACCGCCACGGGGACCCCCGTCGCGCGCACCCCCGGCAAGTTCACCGCGATCCCCCGGCCCTGCCAGCTCCTGACCAGGGAGCAGGCCACCGAACTCGTGGGGAGGTACACCTCCGTCGCCATCGAGCCGACCGTCAAGTGCGCGTGGAGCAGCACCGGCGACGGCGGGCTGACGCTGAACCTGACCCTCTTCATGTATCCGCAGCAGGGCGACGGTTACGAGACCAGGCTCGCGGAGGAGCACGTCCAGGGCCTGAAGGCGGACGCCGAGGGGAAGGCGGGCCGCGGCGGCAGCGGCACCGAGTACGGCGAGGTCTTCGACATCGCCGGCGCGGGCGACGAGGCCGTCGGCTGGACGGAGCTGACCACGTCGTTCAGCAACACGAAGTTCACGGTCCGCTCGGCGTTCAGGACCGGCAACATCGTGGGCGAGATCCGCTTCTCCCGCGAGGCGGCCAAGGACCCGGCGCTGCGGGCGAAGGCCGAGAAGGCGGTCGCCTACCTCGCCCGGAACCTCGACGCCAAGGGCTGACGCATGCGCATGATCGCCGGACGGTACCAGTTGCTCGCGCCCCTGGGCGCGGGCGGCGCCGGCACGGTGTGGCGGGCCCACGACGTGGTGCTGCGCCGGGAGGTCGCGGTCAAGGAGGTACGCCTGCCCGCCGACCCGTCCAGGAGCGAGCGGGCACTCGCGGACACGCTGCGCGAGGCCCGCGCGGCGGCGGCGCTGAACCATCCCGCGATCATCACCGTGCACGACGTCATCGCCGAGCACGGGCAGCCGTGGATCGTCATGGACCTGCTCCCCGGCCGGTCGCTGGCCGACCTGCTCAAGGAACGGGGCCCGCTCCCGCCCGGCCAGGTCGCCTCCGCCGGGCTGCGGGTGCTCGACGCGCTGGAGGCCGCGCACCGGCACGGGATCCTGCACCGGGACGTGAAGCCGGGCAACGTGATCGTCACCGACTCCGGCGAGGCCGTGCTCACCGACTTCGGCATCGCCGCGCACATCGACGACGCCCCGAGCGCGACCGCGGCAGCCCAGCGTGGCGGCACGCCCGGCTCACCGGGGTACATCGCGCCGGAGCGGCTGCGCGGCGAGCCCGCGGGACCGGCCTCCGACCTCTGGTCGCTGGCCGCGACCCTGTACACCGCGGCGGAGGGCCGCGCCCCCTTCCACCGCGACTCCCCCATGGCGATCGTCGCGGCGGTGCTCACCCAGCCCCCGCCGCCGCCGGTCAACGCCGGGCCGTTCGGCGGCCTGCTGGTGGCCATGCTGGACAAGAACCCGGCCGCGCGCCCGCACCCGCAGGCGATCAGGGCGGCCCTCCAGCCGCTGGCCGCGCCCCTGCCCGCGCGCCGCTCGGTGACGACGGCCGCCACGGTGCCGGTCACGGCCAGGAAGAGCCGGCTCCCCTACGTGCTCGGCGGCCTGGCGGCGGTCACCGCCGTCGCCGTCACGTCGGTGGTCCTGGTCAACGCCTCCGCCACGACCACGACGCCGCCGCGGAACACGCCCGTCGCCGAGCCGCCGCCCTCGTCCGCGCCTGTTTCCCCGCCTGTTTCCACGCCGGTCGCCACGCAGGCGTCGCAGGGGCCGAAGACCGACGGCGACTTCGCCACCCCGCCGGTCGCCTGCCGGTTGATCGGCGACGAGCGGGCCGCGAAGCTCTGGCCGGGCGCGCGCAAGCAGGCGACCGGCCTCGACACCGCCAAGTGCGCCTGGGCCCGCGGCCTTCTCGAGGACGTCGTCAACGTCGAGATCACGCACGACGCGCACGTGGCGGCGGCGCGGAAGATCTTCACCGGCGGCCGGCAGGCGCAGGCCAGCAAGAAGGGCAGCACGTCGGGCATCACCCACCAGGCGGTCCGCGACCTGCCCGGCCTCGGCGACGGCGCCTACACCCAGAACTGGTGGTCGAGCGAGACGTTCAAGCAGGCCCACAGCATCGTGTGGGTCCGCGTCAGCAACCTCGTCGTCAAGATCGACTCGTCCGCCGTCAGCAGTCCCGAGCTGGAACCCGAGCATCAGGCCAGAGCCGTCGCGTTCGCCCGCGCGATCGTGGACGCGCTCGAAGCCTCCGCCACCGGGAGCGGCTGATGCGCCCGGCGTTCGCCCAGAACCCCCGAGAGGAGGCGTGGCGTCTCCCCGGGTCCGACCCGAGCCCCACGCCACGAACCAGATGAACGAGTTGCCCACCCCGCCCCGCAC
>NZ_SSXE01000343.1 GCF_021699195.1 Nonomuraea sp. MG754425
ACCATCGACCTCACCGCCACCGGCCGCTACATCCGCATGCACGGCACCACCCGCGCCACCGGCTACGGCTACTCCCTGTGGGAGTTCCAGGTCTACGGCCACACCGGCGACCCCGGCCCCGACCCCGGCACCTGGACCGACGTCTGGCAGGACGACTTCACCGGCCCCGCCGGCAGCTCCCCGTCGGCCGCGAACTGGATCCTGCGCACCGGCACCTCCTACCCCGGCGGCCCCGCGAACTGGGGGACGGGCGAGGTCGAGACCATGAGCGCGGCCCCCGCCAACGTCTCCCTCGACGGCGACGGCCACCTCGCCATCAAGGCCGTCAAGGACGCCGCGGGCAACTGGACCTCGGGCCGCGTCGAGACGCAGCGCACCGACTTCGAGCCGCGCCCCGGCGAACTGCTGCGGTTCAGCGCCCGCCTCAAGCAGCCCGACGTCGCCGTCCCCCTCGGCTACTGGCCCGGCTTCCGCGCGACCGGCGCCGCCTACCGGGGCAACTACAACAACTGGCCCGGCATCGGCGAGACCGACATCATGACCTCCGTCAACGGCCGCGAGCAGCACTCCAGCACCCTGCACTGCGGCACCGCCCCCGGCGGGCCGTGCAACGAGTACGACGGCCGCACCAGCGGCCTGGCCACCTGCTCCGGCTGCCGGAGCGGCTACCACGAGTACACGCAGATCATCGACCGCACCAAGACCGACGAGGAGATCCGCTTCTACCTCGACGGCGAGCAGACCTGGGTGGTGCGCGAGAGCCAGGTGGGCGTCGCCGCCTGGCAGGCCGCCGTGCACCACGGCTTCTACCTCCGCCTCGACCTGGCCATCGGCGGCTCGCTGCCCAACGCCGTCGCGGGCCGGACCACTCCGGTCGCCGGCACCACGTCGGGCGGCGTGCTGAGCGTGGACCGGATCGCGGTCTCCAGGCAGAGCGGGACCGTCCCCGCTCCCATGACCGACCCGCCCGTCCCCGCCGGGCCGAGCGTCGTGCGGGTGGCGGGCACGCAGGGCAACTGGCGGCTGGAGGTGAACGGCGCACCGTACGAGATCAAGGGCCTGACGTACGGGCCGCCGCAGAACGCGGCCGACGGCTACCTGCGCGACCTGGCGGCCATGGGCGTCAACACCATCCGCCTGTGGGGCGTGGACGACGCCCAGACCCCGGGCCTGCTCGACACCGCCGCCAGGCACGGCATCAAGGTCATCGTCGGTCACTGGCTCAACCAGGGGGCCGACTACGTCAACGACACCGCCTACAAGACGGCGGTGAAGAACGAGATCGTCGCCCGCGTCAACGCGCTGAAGAACCGTCAGGGCGTGCTCATGTGGGACGTCGGCAACGAGGTCATCCTCACCATGCAGGACCACGGCCTGCCGGCCGACGTGGTCGAGCAGCGGCGGGTGGCCTACGCGGCGTTCGTCAACGAGGTGGCGCAGGCCGTGCACGCCGCCGACCCGAACCACCCGGTCACCTCCACCGACGCCTACACCCACGCCTGGACCTACTACAAGGCCCACGCCCCGGCGCTGGACCTGCTGGCCGTCAACTCCTACGGCGCCATCGGCACCGTCAGGGACGACTGGGCCAAGGGCGGGTACACCAAGCCGTACATCGTCACCGAGGCGGGGCCGGACGGCGAGTGGGAGGTGCCGAACGACGTCAACGGCGTGCCCGACGAGCCCGGCGACCTGGCCAAGCGGGACATGTACACCGCGAGCTGGAACGCCGTGCACGGCCACACGGGCGTGGCGCTCGGCGTCACCGAGTTCCACTACGGCGTGGAGAACGACTTCGGCGGCGTCTGGCTCAACACCACGCCGGGCGGCTGGCGGCGGCACGGCTACCACGCGCTGCGGAAGGCGTACACCGGGCAGGCGTCCGCGAACACGCCGCCGGAGATCACCTCCATGACGGTCTCCTCGCGGACGGCGGTCCCGGCGGGCGGCACGTTCGACGTCGCGGTGGCCGCCTCCGACCCGGACGGCGACCTGGTCCGCTACAACCTCATGTACAGCGACAAGCACGTCACCGGCAACCGGGGCCTGTCGCACGTCACCTTCACCCAGACCGGGCCGGGCCGGTTCTCGGCGACCGCCCCGCAGGCGCTGGGCGTGTGGAAGGTCTACGTCTACGCCTACGACGGCCATGGCAACGTCGGCATCGAGCAGCGCTCCTTCCGGGTGGTGCCGCCGGTCGTCCCCGGGACGAACGTGGCGCGCGGCAGGCCGACCACCGCCTCCACCTCCCAGGCGACGGGCGACGGCGGCCCGTTCACCCCGGAGCGGGCCACCGACGGCAGCTTCACCACCCGGTGGGCCAGCGAATGGGCCGACCCGCAGTGGTTGCAGGTCGATCTCGGGCAGCCGACCGCGATCAGGCACGTCCAGCTCGGGTGGGAGGCCGCGTACGCCAGGGCGTACGAGGTGCGGACCTCGCCGGACGGCGTCACCTGGACCGCCGCCTACGCCACGGCCGCGGGGGACGGCGGTTTCGACGAGATCGACCTGAACACCACCGCCCGCTACGTGCGGCTGCACCTCACCCAGCGCGGCACCGCCTACGGCTACTCGCTCTGGGAGTTCGGCGTCTACGGCTAGGCATCCAGCAGAACAAAACGGACATATGGCTATAAAGCGGACAGGCTGGGTAGGAGGACAAGGGGATCGATTGCCCACCCCGCAAGGACGCCCCGGCCGCGGGAAGCGACCGGGGTGTCCGGCCGCCCCGGCGATGAAGCCGAAATGAAACGCCGGCCTGCCAGACTGAGGCCGCCCGGCCGTTCCGAGGCACGGGCCCGAACGCGGTGTCCGGAAGGGGATGGCGGCGATGGGCGTGCTCGACGATCGGGTGGCACTGGTCACCGGAAGCTCACGAGGCATCGGCGCGGCCATCGCGGTCACGTTCGCGCGCGCCGGCGCCCGCGTCGTGCTGCACGGCCGCGACGAGAGCGCGCTCGCCGAGGTACGGGCGCGTATCGCCGACCTGGGCGGCGAGGCCGTCAGCGTCACCGGCGACGTCACCTCCGCCGCCGACCTCGAACACATCCGCGAACGCGTCCTCGACCACTACGGCCACGTGGACGTGCTGGTCGCCAACGCCGGCAGCTCCGACAGCCGCCCCGCGCCCATCGAGGACATCACCGAGGAGAGCTGGCGGGCCGACATCGACCGCAACCTCACCGGCACCTTCCTGACCGTGAAAACCTTCCTGCCCGGCATGAAACAGCGCCGCTCCGGCACCGTCATCACCCTGTCGTCGGCGGCCGGGCGCAAGCCGAGCGAGCGGACCATCGTCGCCTACGCCGCGGCCAAGGCGGGCGTCCAGGTCTTCACGCAGGACCTGGCCGCCCAGGTGGGCCCGTACGGCATCCGCGCCAACTGCCTGGCCCCCGAGACGATCCTCACCGAGACCAACCGGCGGTGGATCCCGGCCGAGGTGCAGAGCACACTCGCCGAGGCGCACCCGCTGCGGCGGCTCGGCACGCCCGAGGACGTCGCCAGGGCCGCGCTCTTCCTCGCCTCGGACGACTCGAGCTGGATCACCGGCGTCATCGTGGACGTCGCGGGCGGCGCGGTCCTGGTGTGAGCCCGGACGAATGCGATCAGGACCCCGCGAACCCCTTGAACCCGC
Organism: Nonomuraea sp. MG754425; assembly: GCF_021699195.1. Classification (GTDB taxonomy): domain Bacteria; phylum Actinomycetota; class Actinomycetes; order Streptosporangiales; family Streptosporangiaceae; genus Nonomuraea. The sequence goes on from NZ_SSXE01000343.1 coordinate 3,635, forward strand.
GCCCCCGCGAACGATGAGATGTCCTTGACGTAACGGACGCGCACAGCGCCGGCATCGGCAAGGAAGGTGATCGCGTGTCCCAGCGCGGTACGGCCTCCGCCCCCGCGGGGACTCCCGCGTGGCGCTACGCCATCGGCATGTTCGGCACCTCGATCCCGATCAACATGATCAAGGGATCGATGATCCTCTACTACGTCGACATCCTCGGGCTCGACGTCCGCGCGTACGGCGTCGTCATGGTGGTCTACGCGGTCATCGACGCGCTCGACAACCCGCTGCTCGGCCACCTGTCCGACCGCACCCGCACCCGGTTCGGCCGGCGGCGGCCGTGGCTGCTGATCGGTGCGCCGATGCTGGCGGCCTGCATGATCGCGTTCTTCTCCGCGCCGGAGTCCTTGCAGGGCGTCGGCCTCGTGCTGTGGTTCGCGGTGTTCGCGATCCTGTGCGAGGCGTTCGACTCGATGCTCAACGCCAACTACGGCGCCCTGCTGCCCGAGCTGTACCCGAGGGAACGTGACCGGGCCGTCGCCAACAGCCTGCGCCAGGGCTTCCAGCTCGTGGCGCTCGTGATCTCGCTCGCGGTCACCCCGCTGCTCACGACGAGCGTGTTCGGCACCGAGGAGTCCACCCAGGGCTTCCGGACCACGGCGATCGTCTACGGCGTGATCGCGCTCGCCGTGATCGTGTTCATGGCGCTGGGCGCGCGCGAGAGCCCCCGCTACTCCACCCGCGAGCGTCCGCGGCTGCTGCCCAGCGTGTGGTCCATCGTGCGCAACCGGCTGTTCTGGACGGTCGGCCTCACCGGGGCCTGCTACGGGATCGCCATGGCGCTGGTGCTGTCGGGCATCCAGCTCTACGTCCGCTACTCGCTCGGGCTGCCGGTCGGCAACGCGCTCTACCTCCAGGGCGTCGTCATCCTCATCTCGGCGGGCGGTCTCGTGGCCTGGACCCGCGTCGTCGCCCGGCGCGGCGCGCTGTGGACCTGGCGGCTCGCCTTCGCGGTCCTCGCGGCCGGCTTCGCCGCCCTGTTCTTCGCCACCGGCCTCGGCGCCGCGATCGCCGCGGGCGTGATCGTCGGAGCCGGGTGGTCGGGGATGCTCGCCACGAACGACCTCATCGTCGCGCGGGTGCTGGACGCCGACGCCGCCCGCAACGGCGAGCACCGCGAGGGGCTCTTCCTGTCGGCGTTCGGCTTCTTCACCCGGCTCAACGGCATCGTGACCGGGCTCGCGCTCACCTCGCTGGGCGTGTTCTTCGGCTACAACTCGGGCGACGACCCCGGGGCCGACCCGGGGCTCGCGTTCCGGGTGTACTTATGCGTCTACCCGTTCGTGCTGACCGCGGCCGGCGCGGTCGCGGCGCGGTTCGTCTCGGTGCCGGTCGGGGCGCCCCCCGAGCCCCCCGAGC
>NZ_SSXE01000344.1 GCF_021699195.1 Nonomuraea sp. MG754425
CGCCCCGGCCACCCGGCAGGCCCCGCCTGGGTGCGGCCGGCCAGACCGGCGGACCTGCCTCGGGGTTCACCCGGGCGCGGCACGCCGCCGGGGCGCTACTCGCCGAGACGCTCGCGCAGCGACGCCTGCAACGCCGCCGTGGCCTCCTCGATCACCCCGATCACCACGGCCTGCACGGGATCGGGCTCCCCCGACCGGGTGCGCCCGGCCCGCGTGACGACGTCCAGCCGGCGTGCCCCCACCTCCCGGAGGTCGCTCACCAGCACCTCGCCGCGCGGCACGTCCAGCAGGGCCAGCGTGGGCACGATCGCCACCCCCTGCCCGGCCGCCACCAGCGACAGCGTCGGCTCGAACTCCGCGACGACGTGCACCTTGCGTGGCTCGAACCCGTGCAGCCCCGCCAGCCGCTCCAGCGCCTGCCCGCAGGCGTGCGACGGCGTGCTGGCCACCCACGGGCAGCGCATCAGGTCGTCGACCGTGGCGGGCGGCTCCGGCCAGGACGGGGGCGCGACGATGCGGTACTCGTCCACGAAGAGCAGCCGGGTGCGCAGTGACGGTTGCGACAGGGCGGGCAGGCCCATGTCCTGCTCGGTGATGAGCACGTCGACCGCGCCCAGGCGTAACTCGCGCAGCGCCGGCTGCCCGTAGATGTCGTGGATGACGGGCGTGATCTTGGGGTGGCGGACGGCCAGCTCCCGCAGGGCGGGCACCAGGATGTGCCTGATCACGGTGGCGAAGGCGGCGATGCGCACCGGCCCCGCCAGCCGTTCGGCGTAGCGGGCGAGCTCCCGCTTCGCCTCGGTCAGCTCCTCCTCCACCCGCTCGGCGTACCCGGCCAGCACCCGGCCCTCGGGGGTCAGCGAGACGCTGCGCTGGGAGCGGTCGATGAGGGCGAGCCCGACCTCGCGTTCGAGCTGGGCGAGCTGCTGGGAGACGGCCGAGGGCGTCAGGTGCAGCGCCTCGGCGGCGCGGATCACGCCGCCGCGCCGGGCGACCTCGTGCAGAACGCGTAACCGCCGGGGGTCGATCTCCACGCGGCCCAGCCTACTTGGACCGGCCGATCACCGTCCCGGCGTGATCGGCCGTGCCGGAGCCGGTCAGCCTCCTGGGTCAGTCATCGTCCTGATCCGCCTCGTCCCACGCCTTGTTGCGGTCGGCGGCACGCTGCAACGCCCCCGCCGCCTCCTGCTCGGACTCGTAGGGACCCATCCGGTCCTTGTTGGGGCAGCCCTCGTCGGGCTCGACCCGCATGTGCTTGAGACAGAACCACCACTGGCCTTCGCTCACGACGTCAATTCTGCCCCGTAGACTCATGTTTCATGACGACACTGCTCCAGCCCGGGCGAGTCTCGCCCATGCGAAAGGTCCCCGCCCACATCGAGCGGCCGGAGTACGTCGGCAAGAAGCGCCCCAGGACCGGCGAGTCCGACGTGAAGACGCCCGAGACCATCGAGCTCATGCGGGTGGCGGGCCGGATCGCCGCCCAGGCGCTTGAGGAGGTCGGCCGGCACGTCCGGCCGGGCGTGACGACCGACGAGCTCGACCGGATCGGCCACGAGTTCCTCCTCGACCACGACGCCTATCCCAGCACGCTCGGCTACAAGGGCTATCCGAAGTCGTTGTGCACCTCGATCAACGAGGTCATCTGCCACGGCATCCCCGACGACACCGTGCTGCGCGACGGCGACATCGTCAACGTCGACATCACCGCCTACATCGGCGGCGTCCACGGCGACACCGACGCGACGTTCCTGGCCGGAGACGTGGACGAGGAGTCGCGCCTGCTGGTCGAGCGCACCCGCGAGGCGATGATGCGCGCCATCAGGGCGGTCGCGCCCGGCCGGCAGCTCAACGTGGTGGGCCGCGTCATCGAGGCGTACGCCAAGCGCTTCGGCTACGGCGTCGTACGCGACTTCACCGGCCACGGCATCGGCACGAGCTTCCACTCGGGGCTCATGGTGCCCCACTACGACGACCCGTCGCTGCGGGTGGAGCTGGTGGCGGGCATGACGTTCACGATCGAGCCGATGCTGACCCTGGGCACGATCGAGTACGAGATCTGGCCCGACAAGTGGACGGCCGTGACGAAGGACGGCAAGCGCACGGCCCAGTTCGAGCACACGATCGTCGTCACCGACACGGGCAGCGAGATCCTCACCCTCCCCTGACCCGGCAGGCCCGGGTCCGAGCCCCGTGCGGCACCGCGCCGGGGCGCGCCGGAACGCACCCCGGGCGCGGCGCCGGCCGTCAGCGCCGCCTCGGCACCACCCCTGACACCGTGGTGCCCTCGCCGGGCACGCTGTTCACGGCGAGACTGCCGCCGATCTCGGCGAAGGCCGCCCGCATCCGGGCGATGCCCCGCCCCGGAACCGCGTCCGCGGCGAAGCCCCGGCCGTTGTCGCTGACGGTCATGCGCAGCCCGCTCCTGCCGGTGGTCACGGCGATGGACACGGTCCGGGCTCCGCTGTGCAATTCGACGTTGGACAGCGCCTCACGCATGGCGGTCAGCACACCCTCCGACACGCGTGCGGGCACATCGGTGATCGGCAGCGCCCATGTCTCGACCGTGACGCCCGTCTGCTCCGACCAGTCGGCCAGGTGGCGTTCGAGCGCCTCGGCCAGGCTCTGACCCCCGCGCATCCGCGTCTCTTCCGACAATTGGTTCTCGCCTTCCTAGGCACCCGGGCGCGGCGCCGGTCCCCACTCCGGCGCTCCCAACCGCGGTGCGTATCCCCCCTCAAGGCCACGCACGCTAGCTGAAGGGGTTATACCCGTCTCCCCTGGAAGAAAGGCTACCTGTCGGTCCAGGGACTTGTAGTCGGAAGGTAGAAGGCCATGTCCGAACGGCTACTCGCCCTTGTCAGCACGGTTGAGACGGGCGAGGTAGGCGTTGTAGGAGTCGAGTTCCGGGTCTCCCGCGCCGGTGCGCTCGGCCCTGCGGTCGGCGCGCCGGGCCTGCCTGTCGTCGTCCTTGTACCACTGCACGGCGATGGCGAGCAGCACGATGAGCGTCGGGATCTCGCCGAAGCCCCAGGCGATGGCGCCGCCGTCGTGCTGCGTCTGCAGCAGCGTGGCGCCCCACGTGCGGCCGAGCTGCTCGTACCAGCCGGAGGCGATCACGGAGCCCATCATCATCAGCGCGATGCCGAAGAAGGCGTGGAACGGCATCGTGACGAAGAGCATCAGCAGCCGCCAGACGTGCGGAAGCCGGTTGGGCCCGGGATCGACCCCGATGATCACCCAGAAGAACAGGCACCCGCTGATCAGGAAGTGCAGCGTCATCCAGATGTGCCCGAGGTGCTCGTTCATCGCCGACTCGAACAGCGGCGTGAAGTACAGCGCGTACGTCGAGGCGACGAAGATCGCGGTCGCCACCACGGGATGCGTGAGCACCTTGGTGAACCGGCTGTGCAGGATCGTGGTGATCCACTCGCGCGGCCCCCGGTCGCCCCGCTTGGCGGCGGGTTTGAGCGCGCGCAGGGCCAGCGTGACGGGCCCGCCGAGGACGAGGAAGATCGGCACCACCATCGACAGCGTCATGTGCTCGATCATGTGCACGTCGAACATGACCTGGGCGTACCTGGCCAGCCCGCTCTGCGTGCAGAACACCAGGATCGCGACGCCGATGAACCAGGCGGCGGTGCGGCCCCACGGCCAGGCGTCGCCGCGCCGCCGCAGGCGCAGCACGCCCACCCCGTACAGACCGGCCAGGACGGCCGCGACCACGGCGAAGAACAGGTCGAACCACCACAGCGACAGGATGTTGCCGACGGTGAGCGGCGGCGGGAGGGGGAAGCCGAGCAGTTCGAACGCCCGGTCGGCGGGGATGCTGAACTCGGGCGGCGGCGTGCGCGACAGCGCCACGGCCACGCCGATGGTGGCGGACATGAGCACCGCCTCACCGGCGGCGAGCCGGGTGAACGCGCGGGGCTTGTGGCCGCGCAGGTCCGCGAGCGTGCGCTGGCGGTGCCAGTAGCCGACGTAGCCGAGCAGCACGAACGCCACGAGCTTGGCCATGGCGAGCAGGCCGTACTCGGACGTCCACAGGTCGGAGATCGCGCCCAGCCGCGCGACCAGCGCGAACACCCCGGACAGCCCCACTCCGGCCCAGCACCACAGCGCCATCCGGGAGAACCGCGCCGCCGCCACCTCGAGTTGCGGCTGCCCGCGCAGCGCGTGCAGGGCCAGCACGCCGAGCCCGCCCGTCCACAGGGAGAGGGAGAGCAGGTGCAGCGCGACCGAGGAGGTGGCCAGGTCGTGGTTGGGCGAGGAGGAGGTGTGCCCGGTCAGCGGCGCGGGCAGCAGCGTCACCATGGCGAACACCAGCAGCCCGGCCGCCGCCCCCGCGGTGATGGCGCCGCGCGAGAACAGCGCGATCGCCACCCCGAACAGCACGACGAGCGTCAGCGCGACGCCCTGCGTGGTCTGGGTGGCGTAGCTGGTCAGCATGGTCTGTTCGAGGACCTGGGGGACGGTGCGGCCGAACGACTCGGCGACGCCGAACACGATGGACAGGAACGCCGCGCCCGCCCAGACCAGCGCCGCCCACGAGGCGGCCTTGACGTAGCCGGTCGCGCTCTTGCCGAGCACGCCCTTGTCGTTGGGCAGCAGGGCGGCGGCCATCAGCAGCAGGCCCACGGTGAGCACGCCGGAGGCGTCCATGAGCAGCTTGGACAGCGGCAGGCCCCAGCGCACGAACGCGCCGGAGTCGGGCAGCCCCGGGATGATCCGGGGGAACGCCCGGCCCCCGGCGATCATGCCGATGACCAGGGCGGCGGTCGCGGCGGCCGCGGTCACGAGCGCGAGGCGCGCCGCCCGGCTCACGGCTGCTTCTTCCGCGCGCTCAGCAGGAACCCGACGCCGATGCCGACCAGCGCGCCGATGACGACGATCAGCCAGACGGGGAACGTCACGCCCTGCTCGGCGGACGCCTGCTCGGCCGCCGCGCCGGTGGCCGCGCCCGTGTCAGCCGCGGCGGGCTGCTCGGTGGCGGGTTGGGT
>NZ_SSXE01000345.1 GCF_021699195.1 Nonomuraea sp. MG754425
CGTCCGCCGAAACCGATGATTCCGGCGAACCCGGTGGCGAGCCGGGCGGCGGGCGCGATGTGGAGCGTTCCGGAGGGCGCGGGCGGCGCCGGCGCGCCGGCTCGCGGGCCGGCGCGCGGGCCAGGTCACGGGCACAGCTCTCGCACGCCAGCTTCGCGGCTCTGGCCACGGTGTCCATCGCGGCCATCACGGTCATCGCCGCGTCGGGCGGCGAGGGCATGAGCGCCGGCGGCGGCTCGCTGCTGCCCGGCGACCCGCCCGCCGTCCGGGTGTCCGGCAGCGCCGGGTCCACCGTCCGTCCCTCGGTGGCCGGCAGCGGGAACCCGCCCGCGATCAGGCCCGCGACGAGGACGGCCGGGCCGGGCACGCCCACGGTGCCCGTCACGCGGACCCGGACGAAGGCGGCCGTCACCGGGACGACACCGCCGGAGCGCCGCGAGGACGCCTTCCGTCCCGCCCCGACCAGCGGGCCCGGCGAGCAGGGCGAGGACGAGCCGGACCCGTGCGCGAACCCGGCGGCCCGCCGGCGTGACTGCCCGCGGCCGTCGGGGTCGGTCAGCACCATCCCGCAGGACGGTCCCGGCGAGTCGCCGGACCCGTCGGACTCGCTCTCCGACACCCCGACGCCAGCCGGCACCGCCACCCCCTGAGGGGCGGCCCGCCGCCGGCCGGATGTCACGAGGGGGGCATCCGGCCGGCGGCCGGCGGGGGCGCGCCCCCGCCGGTCAGCCGGTGCGTAAGGAGACCCCGGCGAGCGCGGGGGGTCTCGCCGGTACCCGGAACGGGACGGCGGGGCGGGCGCGGCGGAGCCGGTCGAGGTGTCGCATCGTGCCTCCTGACACGCATGTCACTACTGGTGGCAGTGTGACGCGAGGGACGACGGCGCGGCTGTGCCGCCGGTGACACCTGGCGCGAACGCGTCGCTGGAGGCTCCCAGGTGGAACGCGCCGGTGGTGCTCGCGCGAACATGTCGTCGGCGCCCGCGCGAAGGGCTTGGTGGCGCCTGGGCGGAAGAGCCGGCGGGTGGCACCCGTGCCGGGCGGCCTCGTGACGGGTTGCCCGGAACGTGACGGGCCGCGCCGGTGCTGGGGAGCCCGGCGCGGCCCGTGTTCGCCGGGGGAACCATCCCATGCCCTGGAGGTGGCCGGCGAGCCCGTGACGCGGAAGCGGTGGTCAGTGGCGGAACTGCTCCTCTTCGGTCGAGCCCTTGAGCGCGGTGGTCGAGGAGTCGGGTGCGACGGCGGTGCTGACCAGGTCGAAGTAGCCGGTGCCGACCTCGCGCTGATGCCGGGTCGCGGTGTAGCCGCGGGCCTCGGCGGCGAACTCGGCCTCCTGCAGCTCGACGTACGCGGTCATGCCGTCGGAGGCGTAACCCTGGGCGAGGTCGAACATGCCGTAGTTCAGCGAGTGGAACCCGGCCAGGGTGATGAACTGGAACTTGTACCCCATGTGCCCGAGCTCCCGCTGGAACTTGGCGATCGTGGAGTCGTCCAGGTGCTTCTTCCAGTTGAACGACGGTGAGCAGTTGTAGGCCAGCATCTGGTCCGGGTACTCGGCCTTGATCGCCTCGGCGAACGCGCGGGCCACGTCCAGGTCGGGCGTGCCGGTCTCCATCCAGAGCAGGTCGGAGTACGGCGCGTAGGCCAGGCCGCGCGCCACGCACGCCTCCAGCCCGTTCCTGACCCGGTAGAAGCCCTCCGGCGTGCGCTCGCCGGTGGTGAACGCCTGGTCGCGCGGGTCCACGTCGCTGGTCAGGAGCGTCGCGGCCTGTGCGTCGGTCCGCGCGACGATCAGCGAGGGGACCCCGGCGACGTCCGCGGCGAGGCGGGCGGCGTTGAGGGTCTTGATGTGCTGGCCGGTCGGGATCAGCACCTTGCCGCCCAGGTGGCCGCACTTCTTCTCGGAGGCGAGCTGGTCCTCCCAGTGCACTCCCGCGGCGCCGGCCGCGATCATGCCCTTCATCAGCTCGAACGCGTTGAGCACGCCGCCGAAGCCGGCCTCCGCGTCCGCCACGATCGGGGCCAGCCAGTACGGGGCGTCGCCGTCGCCCTCCGACCAGGTGATCTGGTCGGCGCGCAGCAGCGCGTTGTTGATCCGGCGCACGACGGCGGGCACCGAGTTGGCCGGGTACAGGCTCTGGTCGGGGTAGGTCTGCCCGCCCAGGTTCGCGTCGGCGGCCACCTGCCAGCCGGACAGGTAGATGGCCTTCAGGCCCGCCCTGACCTGCTGGACCGCCTGGTTGCCGGTGAGCGCGCCGAGCGTGTTGACGTAGTCCTCGGTGTGCAGCAGGCGCCACAGCCGTTCGGCGCCGAGCCGGGCCAGCGTGTGCTCCTCCTGGACGCTGCCACGCAGCCGGACCACGTCCTCGGCGCGGTACGTGCGCTCGACGCCCGCCCAGCGAGGGTCGTCGTCCCACTCTTCCCGCAGTTGCTCCGCTGCTCCCTTGAGGCGATCGATCATCGTCCACTCCTTTGTCGTCCCCTGGGGCTCACGCCGAGTCTGTGCCCCGGCGGAGGGTGGCATACAGTCCAGGAAGTGCAGAAGAATTGCGATTCTTCGCGTTCTGGGGATTACTCGCGCGTATTCAGTGGTGAAGAAATCGCAACTTTTACCGTTGGACTAGACCAATCGCGTCCGCCGGGCCCGCCGTGACAGGGGTCGGCGGACGCGCAGCCGGGAGGCTAGAAAATGGGCCGAATTTCTGTCTAAGATTCCGGCATGGCCTCCTTGCTGGGCGAAGAACCGTTGTCTTTGACGCAGGAGCTTGATCTGATCGCGTTTGGCCAGCGCCTGCGTCACCTGCGCAAACAGCGTGGGCTCACGCTGTCCGACCTCGGCTCGCGCGTCAGCAGGGCCCCCAGTCAGCTCTCGCTGCTGGAGAACGGCAAGCGCGAGCCCAAGCTCTCCCTGCTCAAGTCCCTGGCGAGCGCCCTGGGCGTCCCGGTCGAGGAACTGCTGCGCCGTCAGCCGCCCAACCGGCGCGCCCAGTTGGAGATCGCGCTGGAGGAGGCCCAGCGCGACCCCGTCTACGCCGGGCTCGGGCTGCCCCGGCTGAAGGTCTCCGCGCGCGTGCCCAACGACGTGCTGGAGCACCTGCTCGGCCTGTACGGCGAGCTGCGCGCCCGGCAGGCCCGGGGCACCGCCACGCCGGAGGAGGCCAGGGCCGCCAACGCCGAGCTGCGGCGCAGGCAGCGGGAGGTGGGCAACTACTTCCCCGAGATCGAGAAGGCCGCCGCGCAGGCGCTGGAGGCCGTCGGCTACCGCACCGGCGCGCTGTCGCAGAGCATGATCCAGAGCCTGGTCACGCACTTCGGCTACACCGTGCACACCGCCCAGGACCTGCCCCGCTCCGTGCGCTCCATCACCGACCTGCGCAACCGCCGCATCTACGTCAAGCACGAGCAGCTCGGCATGCACACCCCGCGCACGATCCTGCTCCAGACGCTCGGGCACCTCGCCCTCGGTCACGACAAGCCCCGCGACTTCGCCGACTTCCTGCGCCAGCGCACCGAGGCCAACTACTTCGCCGCCGCCGTCCTCGTCCCCGAGAAGGCCGCCGCGCTCTACCTCCAGGAGGCCAAGTCCGACCGGGCGCTGTCGGTGGAGGACCTGCGGGACGTCTTCGCGGTGTCGTACGAGATGGCCGCCCACCGCTTCACCAACCTCGCCACCCACCACCTCGGCCTGGTCTGCCACTTCGTGCGCAACGACGCCGGCGGCACCATCTACAAGGCGTACGAGAACGACGGCATCGTCTTCCCCGCCGACGAGCAGGGGGCCATCGAGGGGCAGCGGATGTGCCTGCAGTGGTCGGGGCGGCAGGTGTTCGCCTCGCCCGACCGGTTCTCGGTGTTCTACCAGTACTCCGACTCGCCGACCGGCACCTACTTCTGCGTGGCGCACGTCGATCCGTCCCGCGAGCGGGACTTCGCGATCACGCTGGGGGTGCCGTACAAGGAGTCGCGCTGGTTCAGGGGGCGCGAGACCACCCACCGCACCAAGTCCAACTGCCCGACCGGCGACTGCTGCCGCCGCCCGCCCGCCGAGCTGGCCGAGCGCTGGGAGGGCTACGCCTGGCCGTCGGCGCGCGCCAACTCCCACGTGCTGGCCGCGCTGCCGCCCGGCTCCTTCCCCGGCGTGGACGAGGCCGACGTGTACACCTTCCTGGAGCGGCACGCGAGCGCCACCTGAGCCCCCCTGTTCGATCCTGATCCCGTGAAGGGGGCGCGGCGTGGCCAAAAGTAGATAGTGTTGATGGTGACTATCTACCCTTGAAAGGGCAACACATGTCGGAGCGGACAAGCCGTCTGATCGTGCCGATCGTTGTCATCACCGGAGTGGCCACCGGCGCGAGCGCCGCCTACCTCGCCTACCGTCCCGAACCGCCGCCCGCCTCGCCCGCCGGGCTGGCCTGGTCGGCGCCCGCCGCCGCGAGCCTCGGCCTGGTCCGCATCGACTACCTGCTGCACCGCCTGCCCCGGCTGGCCAGCAACCAGATCGCGATCTGGGTCGAGGACGCCGGCGGGCGCTACGTGCGCACCCTGTTCGCCACCAGCTTCACCGCCAACGGCGGCTTCGCCCGCAGGCCCATGTCGCTGCCCCTGTGGCGGGAGGCGTCCGGATGGGAGGCGGCCACCGACACCGAGATCAAGGCCGCCAGCCGCCCCGCGCAGGAGAGCGGCAGGCAGAGTGTCTACTGGGACACCACCGACCGCAGCGGCAGGCCCGTGCCGCCCGGCACGTACACCTATCGCGTGGAGGGCAACGTGGTGTGGGAGAAACGGGTGCTGTTCACCGGCTCCATCGAGGTGGGCGACGTCCCGCACGCCTCCCGGCCGCGCGCCCAGTTCCTGCCGGCGGAGACCGGGAGCGAGCCCGCGCTGGTCGCCGACCTCAGCGCCAGCTTCGTCCCGGGCCGGCGGCTGCCCGACGGGGCCGTCACGACGTTCACGAGAGGGTCCTGAGATG
>NZ_SSXE01000346.1 GCF_021699195.1 Nonomuraea sp. MG754425
GGTCACCGCCACGGACGAGAGGATCACCCTGCGCTGGCGGCGCGCCGAGGGCGCGCTCCGCTACCACCTCTACCGGGACGACCGGCGGATCGGCGTCGTGACCGGCGACTCCTACACCGACCGGACCGTGCCCGCCGACCGGCACCGCTACCGGGTCGTGGCGGCGGGCGCGGGCGGTCTGTCCCCCTCCTCCGCCACGCTGACCTCGCCGGTCACCGCCTACCCGCTGCGCACGATGGCGCGGCTGGACCGAGGGCCGGTGGCCGTGCCCACCGAGCGGGGCACGCTGGTGAGCTGGCGGCTGCTCGGCACCGACCCGCCCGGCACGCGCTTCCGCCTCTACCGGGACGGCAGGCTCCTCACCACCACCGGCCGGACGAACCACCTCGACGACGGCACCGGCTCCTACTCCGTCTCGGCGGTGCTGGACGGCCGGGAAGGACCCCGCTCGCCGGCCGTGCGGCCGTGGGCGGCGCCGTACCTGGACATCCCGCTGGACAAGCCCGCCGGAGGCGTGACCCCGGCCGGCGGGAGCTACGACTACCGCGCGAACGACGCCGCGGCCGCCGACCTGGACGGCGACGGCCAGTACGAGATCGTGCTCAAGTGGGACCCGTCCAACTCCAAGGACAACTCCCAGGGCGGCTACACCGGCCCGGCCGTGTTCGACGCCTACGAACTCGACGGCACCCGGCTCTGGCGGATCGACCTGGGCCGCAACGTCCGGGCGGGCGCGCACTACAGCCCCTTCCTCGTGGCCGACTTCGACGGCGACGGCCGCGCCGAGTTCGTGGTCAGGACCGCCGACGGCACCGTGGACGGCACCGGCACGGTGATCGGGGACGCCGCCGCCGACCACCGGACCACCAACGGCCGGATCCTCAGCGGGCCGGAGTACCTGACCGTCTTCGACGGCCGCACCGGCGCGGCGCTGGCCACCGTGGACCACGAGCCGGCCCGCGGCAACCTGGCCGACTGGGGCGACACCAGCGGCAACCGCTCCGACCGCTTCCTGGCCGCCGCCGCGTACCTGGACGGCGAACGGCCCAGCATCGTGATGACCCGCGGCTACTACGCCAAGAGCATGCTGACGGCCTACGACTGGCGGGACGGCGAGCTGACCAGGCGCTGGACGTTCTCCAGCGCCGGCAACGCCGGATACGGCGGCCAGGGCAACCACAACCTGTCCGTGGCCGACGTGGACGGCGACGGCCGGGACGAGATCGCCTACGGCGCGATGACCCTGGACGACGACGGCACCGGCCTCTACACCACGAAGCTCGAACACGGCGACGCCATGCACCTCGGCGACCTCGACCCGGCCCGTCCCGGCCTGGAGATCGTCAGCGTGCACGAGCACACCGACATGCCCTGCGGCCTGGAAATGCACGACGCCACGACCGGCGAGATCCTCTGGTGCGTCAGGACCGGCCAGGACACCGGCCGCGGCCTCACCGGCGACATCGACCCGGCGCACCCGGGCGAGGAGGTCTGGGCCTCCAACGGGGCGGGCCTGCGCACCGCCGCCGGCGAGCTCATCTCCTCGACGACCCCCGCGATCAGCAACACCATCTGGTGGGACGGCGACCTGTCCAGGGAGATCCTCGACCACGACTACTCCGCCGACACGTCGGCCGGCGTGCCGACCATCGGCAAGTGGGACCCGGCCACCCAGAACACGGTCAACCTCCTCACCGCGACCGGCACGTCGTCCAACAACACCACCAAGGGCAACCCGTCGCTCCAGGCGGATCTCCTGGGCGACTGGCGGGAGGAACTGCTCGTCCGCACCGAGGACTCCACCGCGCTCCGCCTGTACGGCACGCCGTACCCGACGGAGCATCGCTTCACCACGCTCACCCACGACCCCGTCTACCAGTCGGGGGTCGTCTGGCAGAACGTGGGCTACAACCAGCCCCCGCACACGGGCTACTTCCTGGGCACCGGCATGACCCCGCCACGGGCGGCGTACCTGACCGCCGGTCCCGCGGTCGAGGCGGGGCTCCAGCTCCAGGGGGACCGGCTGCACGTGCGGCTCGCGGGCACCCGGGCCGCGATCCTCCCGGCCACCGTACGGGCCGTCGCCGACGGCCGGCTCATCGACCTCGCCGCCACGCCGCTGCCCGGCGACCGGCTCCGCGTGGACCTCCGGGCCGTCGAACGGGCGCTGGCCGGGTACACCGGCACGATCTCGGTGACCGTCACCGGCCACCTGACCGACGGCCGCACCTTCACCGGCCGGCTCCGGCTCCGGCACTGACCCGTGGGTCCGCCCCACCCGGGGCGGACCCACGGCAGAACGCCCATCATCGCAGCGGCTGAACGCCCACGCTCGCTCCGGCAGAACGCCCATCTTCATAGCGGCTGAACGCCCACGCATGTCGCGGCAGAACACCCACCCGATCCTGCCGAGCTGCGCTAACGTTCCTCAGTATGAGCGAGCCGACCCTGTTCCCACGCCGCGCCCAGGCCATGACCCGCGAAGCGCTCGCCGACACCCGGGTCGTGGTGCTCAACGGCGCGCGGCAGGTCGGCAAGAGCACGCTCGCGGGCCTGATCGCCCGCCACACCGAGCACGCCCGCCAGCTCTACCTCGACGACCCGGCGGTCCTGGCCGCCGCCGAGGCGGATCCGGTCGCCTTCGTCCGGCACGACGGCCTGCTGCTGATCGACGAGATCCAGCGCGCCCCGCAACTCCTGCTGCCGATCAAGCACGAGGTCGACGACGACCCGCGGCCGGGCCGCTACCTGCTCACCGGCTCCGCCCGCCTGCTGGGCCTGCGCGACCTCCCCGACGCGCTCCCCGGCCGTACGGAGACCATCGAGCTGTGGCCCCTCTCCCAGGGAGAGATCGACGACGCTCCCGACGGGTTCGTGGACCACGTGTTCACGCACGACCTCGACGCCTCGATGCGGGCCAGCCCGCTCCGCAAGCCCGACTACGTCGAACGGGCGCTGCGCGGCGGCTACCCGGAGGCGATCCGGCGCGACCCCGGCCGCCGGCGCAACCGGTTCTTCGACTCCTACCTCACCGACCTGATCACGCGGGACGTGCGCCAGATCTCCGACATCGAACGTCCCGCGGAGATGCGCCGCCTGCTGAGCGTCATCGCCGCCCGGATGGCGGGGCTGGCCGTGGTCCAGTCGATCGCCGGCGACGTGGGCCTGCCCCGGATGACCCTCTCCCGCTACCTGGACCTGCTGGAGCTGGTCTTCGTCATCAAGCGGGTGCCGGCCTGGTCGTCCAACCTCACCCGGCGCGCCATCTCCACGCCCAAGCTGATCATCACCGACTCCGGGCTCGGCGGCCGGCTCATCGGCATGTCACCCGAGCGCGCCAGAGACGTCACCGCCCCCGTCGGCCCGCTCCTGGAGAACTTCGCCATCGGCGAGATCGCCCGCCAGCTCAGTTGGGCCGACGAACCCGTCCAGCTCTTCCACTACCGCGACCGCGACCAGGTGGAGGTGGACGTCGTCCTGGAGCACGCGTCCGGCGAGGTGGTCGCCATCGAGATCAAGGCCGCGGAGAGCGTGCGCAGCGACGACTTCCGCGGCCTGCGCCATCTGTCCGACCGGCTGGGCTCCCGGTTCCGCGCCGGCTTCGTCCTCTACACCGGCCGCGAGCCACTCCCCTTCGGCGAGAAACTCCGCGCCCTCCCCATGGCGTCGTTGTGGACGCTCGGGGGCACGAGAGAAGATTGAGCGTGTTCGGCGTGGGCTGGTACGAACTGGCGTTCATCGTGGTCCCGGCGGCGGCGGTCGTCGCACTCGTCGTCATCGTGCGACGGCATCGCCGCCGGTAACCGCCCGACCGGCATGCGGAGGCGGCGGGCGGGCCCGCGCGGCCTACCGCTCCTTGAGGCGGGTCGCCTCCTTGCGGGCCTCGGCCTGCACGGACTGCTCGTGCTCCAGCCACGCCGGGTTCTCCGCCTTCAGCGCCTCGATCTCGGCGGTGGTGAGCGGCTCGGTGATCCCGCCCCTGATCAGGCCGGAGATGGACACCCTGAGCTTCGCGGCGACGACCTGCTTGGGGTGCGGGCCGTTGCGGCGCAGTTCGGCGAGCCAGGCGGGTGGCCGCGACTGCAACTCGTTCAGCTCGTCCCTGGAGACGACACCCGCCTGGAACTCGGCGGGAGTGGCGGAGAGGAGCACACCCAGCTTCTTGGCCGCGGTCTCCGGCTTCATCGTCTGGATGCTCTTCGGCTTGGACGAGGTCATGGGGTCGAGCGTAGTCAGTCGGAACGGGTTTCCTGACATCGGTACCCTGAGTGAATGAGTGATGGGGAGACCGGCGCGGTGTTCCGGCTGGCATACGTGCCCGGGGTGACACCCGCGAAATGGGTCAACGTCTGGACCGAGAGGCTGCCCGACGTACCGATCACGCTGATCACGGTTCCGGCCGCCGAGGCGGTGGCGCTCCTGCGCGACGGCGGCGCCGACGCCGCGTTCGTCCGGCTGCCCGTCGATCGCGACGGGCTCAGCGTGATCCCCCTCTACGTGGAGACCACGGTGGCCGTGGCGCCCAAGGACCACGCGCTGACCACCGCCGACGAGGTGACAGTCGCCGACCTCACCGACGACGAGATCTTCCATCCCCTCGACGACACCCTCGAATGGGCGTCCCGGCCCGGCCTGCCCGCCTTCACCCGCCCCGCCACGACGGGCGAGGCGATCGAACTGGTGGCGGCGGGCAGCGGCCTGCTCCTGGTGCCGCAGTCGCTGGCCCGCCTGCACCACCGCCGGGACCTCACCTACCGTCCGATGCCCGACGCGCCGCAGTCCCAGGTCGCCCTGGCCTGGCCCACGGACGCGACCACCGACCTGGTGGAGGACTTCATCGGCATCGTCCGCGGCCGGACGGTGAACAGCTCACGAGGCCGCACCCCGCCCCCCGCCCAGAAAC
>NZ_SSXE01000347.1 GCF_021699195.1 Nonomuraea sp. MG754425
CACCCAGACCCCGACCCCCACCGCCACGCCGACCGAGCCGGCCACTCCGACCCCCACGGAGAAGCCCACGGACAAGCCCACAGAGAAGCCAACAGACAAGCCGACGGACAAGCCCACGGGCGACCCCTCGGAAACCACGGGCTGAGGCAGACGGAACTTTACGTTACGTGAGCATATGGGCGGGAACTGTGTGCATAGAGTAACCATTGGTTTTCAGGGGGAGCTATGCGCGCGTTCCGGGCCGGGCTTCTCGTGGGCTGCCTGTTCGTGACTCTGTGCCCGCCGGTCGTGGCGGATCGGGGCCCCTCCTCGCACGACGTCAAGAAGGCGCGCGAGAGCGTACGTGAGCGCTCCAAGCAGCTCGGCCGGACCACCGCCGAGCTGGCCACCGCCCAGTCGCGGCTGGGCGAACTGGCGGCCGACGTCGGACGCCTCGTGGAGGCGTACAACGGGGAGGTCGTCCGGCAGCGGCTGGCCGAGCAGGCGTACGAGCAGGCCCAGGGCCGGCTGGCGGCGGCCGGCGTCGAGGTGGAGGCCGCCAGGCGCGACGTCGCGCTGCTCGCGGCCGAGACCTACAGCGGCCTGGTGATGTCGAACCCCACCATGGCCATCCTGCTCGACCGGGGCGGCCCGGACGGCTTCCTGCACCGCGCCGGGCTGCTGGGGCAGCTCAACGCCGAGCAGGCGGCGGTGCTGAACCGGCTGCGCGACGCCGAGGAGGTCGCCACCATCCTGCGCACCCAGGCGGCGGGAGCCTACGCCGCCCGGCAGGCGGCCACGGAGAGCGCCCGGCGGGCCAAACTGGCCGCCCAGGCGGCGGTGGCGCACCAGCGGCGCGAGACCAGGCAGCTCACGGCCCGCAGGAAGGAGCTCCAGCGCTCGGTGGACGCCGCCCGCACCCGCGCCCAGCTCCTGGCCAGGCGGCGCGCCGCCGCGCTGTCCGGGCTGGTCGCCGGCGGCTCGGCGATGGGCGACGTGGCCGCGAACTGGGCGCTCACCCAGCTCGGCAAGCCGTACGTGTGGGCGGCCGACGGGCCCGAGACCTACGACTGCTCAGGGTTGTCGATGCGGGCCTGGGAACGGGCGGGCGTCCGGCTCGACCACTGGACGGGCACCCAGTGGACCTCCGGCCCGCACGTGCCGCTGGACCAGCTCAAGCGCGGCGACCTGCTGTTCTTCGCGCACACCAGCGACCCGGCCACCATTCACCACGTCGGGATCTACGTCGGGCGCGGCCAGATGGTGCACGCCCCGCAGACCGGCGACGTGGTGCGGGTCGCCTCGATCTGGCGCGGGGACCTGGTGGGCGCCACCAGGCCCCGGTAAGGCGGGGTCAGTGATGCCCCTCCTCCTTGGCCCGGCGGAAGGAGCGCTCGATCTCGGCCTCGGCCTCGATGCGGCCCACCCAGTTGGCGCCCTCGACGGACTTGCCGGGCTCCAGGTCCTTGTAGACCTCGAAGAAGTGCTGGATCTCCAGCCGGTCGAACTCCGACACGTGATGGATGTCCTGGATGTGGTGCATCCGGGGGTCGGTGGACGGCACGCACAGCACCTTGTCGTCACCGCCCTTCTCGTCCGTCATCCGGAACATCCCCACCGCCCGGCACGTGATGTAACAGCCGGGGAACGTCGGCTCCTGGAGCAGCACCAGCGCGTCGAGCGGGTCGCCGTCCTCGCCGAGGGTGTGCTCGATGAAGCCGTAGTCGGCGGGGTACTGCGTGGAGGTGAACAGGAGCCGGTCAAGCCTGATCTTCCCGGTCTCGTGGTCCACTTCGTATTTGTTCCGTTGCCCCTTGGGAATCTCAACGACAACGTCGAACTCCACCGCGGTTCCTCCGCTCAGGCCCCCGGGTACCCCCGGCTGGGCGTTAATGTCTCGTAAGCGAACACAGGAGAGAGGGCGGGCGACGTGGCGCGGCGCGACCGGTGGGTGATGCTGACCACTCTCGCCGTGCTGCAGGCCCTCACGATCGTCATCGGCATCTACGCGATGACCACCGAGTTCAGCCTGAGTGCCCTGACGAGCGGGTCGTCACCGACCGAGCCGACTGCGTCACCGGCGGAAGGCACTCCCTCCGCCCCCGTCGTCACCGCGGGGCCTGTGCTGGCCCAGCTCCCGGTGAAGCCCGGGGACGGACCTCTCCCGACTAAGGGTACTTTGACGCGGCAGCTCGCAAGCGCCCTGGGTGACGATGCGCTCGGTGATCGGGTGGGAGTGGCGGTCATCGACACCGCCACCGGGGAGCAGCTCTTCGCGGCCGGCCCCGACACACCCGTCACTCCCGCCTCCACCACCAAGGTCATCACCTGCGCCGCCGCGCTGGCCGCGCTCGGCCCCGACACCCGCTTCGCCACCAGGGTGGTGCAGGGCGCTCAGCCGGGCGCCGTCGTCCTGGTCGGCGGGGGCGACCCCCTCCTCGCGGGCCCCGCGGCCAGGCGGGCCGACTACCCGAAGCAGGCGAGCCTGGTCACGCTCGCCGCCCGCACCGCCGCGACGCTCAAGGCACAGGGCGTGCGCAAGGTCACCCTCTCGTACGACACGTCGCTGTTCACCGGCCCCGCCAGGGCCCGTGGCTGGAAGCCCAACTACATCCCCGACGGCGAGGTGGCCCCCGTCTACGCCCTGACCATGGACGAAGGCCGCCAGGACCCCCGCTTCCGCAGCCCGCGCGTCACCGACCCGGCCCAGTACGCCGCCGACGCCTTCGCCAGGCAACTGGCCAAGCAGGGCATCGCGGTCGCCAAGTCCGTACGCCAGGCCAAGGCCCCGGCCGGCGCCGCCGAACTCGGCCGGGTGGACTCCGCCCCCCTCTACGCCCTCGTCGAGCACACCCTCACCCGCAGCGACAACGACATGGCCGAGGCGCTGCTGCGGCACGTCGCGATCAAGGAAGGCCAGCAGGCGTCCTTCGCGGGCGGCGGCACGGCGGTGGTCGCGGTCATGCGCCGCCTCGGCATCACCCAGGGCGTCTCGCTCGACGACGGCAGCGGCCTGTCCATCCGCAACCGCATCAGCCCGAACGCCCTGGCCAAGGCCATCGCCCTGTCCGGCTCCGCCGCCCAGCCCGGCCTGCACGCCATCGCCTCCGGCATGCCGATCGCCGGCTTCTCCGGCACGCTGGGCAACGGCCGCCGCTTCGTCGCCGGCGACAGCAAGGGCCAGGTCGGCCTGGTCCGCGCCAAGACCGGCACCCTCAACCACGTCAACACGCTGGCCGGCCTGGCCACCACGAAGGACGGGCGGCTGGTCACCTACGCGTTCATGGCCGACCGCGTGCCGGTCAACGCCGAGCCCGTGCTCGACCGGCTGGCGGCCATCGTCGCGCGTTCGTGAAGCGGGCTCCTTCGCAGCGTCGCCGAGAACCACGTACGGTGGACGTTATGCAGGTGATCGACTGGGATCTGGCCGTCACGACCGGCACGCGCCTGGTGCGCCCCGGCCCTCAGGTGAGCCGGGAGGAGGCCAGGCAGGCCGTCACCGAGCTCCGTACCCTGTCGCGCGAGGCCGAGGGCCACGTCCGGCAGTTCACCAAGATCCACACGGAGGCCGCGGTGCAGCCCGCGACCATCGTCGACCGGCCCGGCTGGATCAAGGCCAACGTCCAGGGCTTCCGGGTGGTGCTCGAACCGCTGACGCAGCGCATGGGCGGCGGCCCCAACCCGCCGCCGGCCATCGTCAGCGCCGTGGGCTCGCGCATCACGGGCGTCGAGGTCGGCGCCGTGCTGGCCTTCCTCGCCTCCCGCGTGCTCGGCCAGTACGAGCTCTTCCTGCCGCCCGACCCGACGGGCCAGGAGCCCGTCGGCCGGCTGACGCTCGTCGCGCCCAACATCGTGCACGCCGAACGCGAGCTGAACGTCAACCCCCACGACTTCCGCCTGTGGGTCTGCCTCCACGAGGAGACGCACCGGGTGCAGTTCACCGGGGTCACCTGGCTGCGCGAGTACGTGCGCTCGCAGATGACCGAGTTCCTGCTCGCCTCCGACCTCGACCTGCCCACCGTGCTCGAACGCCTGCGCAACGCCGCCGACACCGTGGCCGACGTGGTGCGTGGCGGTGAGGGCAACCTCATCGACGCCATCCAGTCGCCCGCCCAGAAGGAGATCCTCGACCGGCTGACCGCCGTGATGACCCTCGTGGAGGGCCACGGCGACTACGTCATGGACGCGGTGGGCCCGTCGGTGGTGCCGTCGGTGGCCGAGATCCGCGCCAAGTTCGGCCAGCGCCGCGAGGGCGGCTCCCGCGTCGATCGCACCGTGCGGCGACTGCTGGGCATCGAGGTCAAGATGAAGCAGTACGCGGAGGGGTCGGCCTTCGTCCACACCGTGGTGGACCGGGTGGGGATGGACGGCTTCAACAAGGTCTGGACGTCGCCGGAGACCCTCCCCACGACCACGGAGATCGCCGACCCGAACGCCTGGATCAGCCGCGTCATCGGCACCCCGGCCCTGCCCGCCTGACCCACGTCCCACCCCGCACCACTCGCACCACTCGCACCGCACTCATGAGCGCCCGCCGCCGGCCGACCCCGGCGGCCCGCGCCGTTCTCCCGACGGACCGGAGACGTCCGTCCTTGGCGTGCGCCTGAAAGGGCGCACCGTTCGAGCTGACGGAACCTGTCAAAGATTGGTCGAGCAGGCGTACCAGAATTGCGCTCTAAGCGATATCGGTGCGCTCGTGAAGCCGTTCGGGGTGGAGTTCCCGAGCCCCTCAGCGGCCCCTCGAACCCCACGCGAAACCCCGCCGCCCACTGCGCGGGCCGCCCGTATAC
>NZ_SSXE01000348.1 GCF_021699195.1 Nonomuraea sp. MG754425
CCCCGAACCCGTACGCGCCCGCCGCGAACGACCCCTACGCCCCGCCCGCGGAGCCGCCGGTCAACCCGTACGCGCCGGCCGCCGACCAGGCGTACCCGCAGGGGGACACGACCCCGAACGTGCCGTACCCGCCGGCCGAGCAGCCCCAGCAGCCCCAGCAGTTCGGCGAGCAGCAGGGGTACTTCGGGCAGAGCGCCTTCGACCAGCAGCAGGCCGGTCAGCAGCAGGGCGGCCAGCAGCCCGGTCAGCAGGGCGGCCAGCCGTTCACGGGCTACTCGGGTCACGAGTACTCCACCCCGCCCGCCTACCAGGAGCCCGCCTACCAGGAGCCGGACCCGCCCGTGGACCCGCGCTCCCAGCAGCTCATGGACGCCTACCAGCAGGCGGACACCTACCAGTCGAACGTGGGCGCCGAGTACGGCGGCCAGCCCCAGCAGGGCAGGCAGTACGACGACCCGTTCGGCCACCCCCAGCAGCAGCAGCCCGCGCAGCCGTCGCACGGCGGCGGGTACGAGCCGCAGCAGGGCCAGTACCAGCCCACCCACCAGGCCCCGCACCACCAGCAGCAGCAGAGCTGGCCGGAGCCGCAGGCTGCGGGCGGCGAGTCCACGATGCGGATCGACCCCGCGGCCTACGCGGCCGGCTTCGGCGACCAGCGCCGTCCCGGGGACGACCCGATCGACCCGACCGCCATATACACCCCCAACGAGCCCCGCAGGTAACGAACCGGCAATGAACAGCTAGAGAGAAGGTGGGCCACGGGCGGGGGTCTTTCCCGCCCTGGTACGGTTCGGACCGCTGACAGGTTGAACACCCAGGTCGAAGCGCTGCTCGCGCGGTGCCGGCCCGGTGCGAACAACACATGCCAAGCACACCGGGGCGAGATCTGGTCTTTCCCCGGATACCTGCATGCCGCTTGACGTCACGTACGGCACGCGCGTGTAATTACAACCATGTTGTTACGCCTTCCTGTGGGTGGGTAATAAGGAAGGCGTCCATGGGGGGCTCCATTGCGGGCGGGCGGCAGGGAGGTGTGCAGTGACCGATCCGGTCATCGCACAGGATCAGCTTGACGCTGAAGAACTCGGCTGGCAGGAGCGTGCGTTGTGCGCGCAGACTGATCCGGAGGCGTTCTTCCCGGAGAAGGGCGGCTCTACCCGAGAGGCCAAGAAGGTCTGCCGATCGTGCGAAGTCCGTGCCGAGTGCTTGGAATACGCACTTGAGCACGATGAGCGGTTCGGCATCTGGGGTGGGCTGTCCGAGCGGGAGCGCAGACGGATCAAGCGCCAGGCGGTGTAGTGATAAAGGGGGGAAGGGGTCACGCGGAGAGCCGTGTGACCCTTTTCGCATCTCCTGAATGGCTTGCACCTGTATCGTGGGCCCGCCTGATCGTCCCCTCTGGAGTCGCCCACCCATGTCACGTCCCTTCGTCACCGCGATCGTCGTCGCCCATGACGGCGCGCGCTGGCTCGGGGAGACGCTGCGCGCGCTGATCAACCAGAGCCGCAGGCCCGACCGCGTGGCCGGCGTCGACAACGGCAGCAGGGACGGCTCGGCCGACCTGCTCGGCCAGACGCTCGGCCCCGGCAACCTGATCTCCCTGCCCCGTTCCACCGGCTTCGGCGAGTCGGTCGCCAAGGTGCTCGACCGGCTCCCGCCCGCCGCGCCCGACGAGTGGATCTGGCTGCTGCACGACGACTGCGCCCCCGACCGGCGCGCGCTGGAGATGTTGCTCGCGGCGGCCGAGCAGGACCCCAAGGCCGCCGTGCTCGGCCCCAAGCTGTGCGACTGGCTCGACCGCAGGCGGCTGCTGGAGATCGGCGTCACCGTCGGCCGTACCGGACGCAGGGACACCGGGCTGGAGGCGCGCGAGTTCGACCAGGGGCAGCACGACGGGACGCGGGACGTCCTGTCGGTGTCCACGGCCGGGATGCTGATCCGGCGGGAGGTGTGGGAGCAGGTCGGCGGGCTCGACCCGTTCCTGCCGCTGTTCCGGGACGACCTCGACCTGTGCTGGCGGGTGCGCAACGCCGGGCACAAGGTGCTGAACGTCACCTCGGCCGTGGCCTGGCACGCCGAGGCGGCGGCCCGCAGGCGGCGGCCCGTCGCGGTAAGCGGCGACCACCCGCGCCGGCTCGACCGACGTAACGCGATCTTCGTGGTGTTGGCGAACATGCCGTTCATGGCGATGGTGTGGGCGCTGCTGCGGAACCTGCTCGGCTCGTTCTTCCGCACGTTGCTGTTCATCGTCAGCAAGCAGCCCGCGAACGCGCTGGACGAGGTCGTGGCCATGGGGTCGGTCCTGGGGCACCCGTTCCGGCTGCTGCGGGCGCGGCGGGCCCGCAGCCATGGCCGCAAAAGGGGATTTATCCGCATAAAACGGTTTATGACTCCTCGGGGGGCGGCCTACCGGCGTGTCACCGACATGCTCCAGAGCTTCCTCGCCGGTCAGGCCCCCGTCGACTCCGCCGGCCAGCACCACCAGGTCGCCCCCCGCGCAGAGGGCGAGGACGCCGCACCGCCGTCCGACACCGGGGCGTTCCAGCGCTTCATCGGCCGGCCCGGCGTCATCCTCATGTTCGCGCTCACCATCGTCTCGCTGGTGGCCGAACGGTCCCTGCTCGGCGGCGAACGGCTCGGCGGTGGCGCACTCGTGCCCGTGACCGGCGGCGCGTCCGACCTGTGGGAGTTCTACCTCGCCGGCTACCACGACGTCGGGCTCGGCTCGACCGACCCCGCGCCGCCGTACGTGGCCGTGCTCGCCGCGCTCTCCACGCTCGCTCTGGGCAAGCCGTGGGTGGCGGTGTCCGTGCTGCTGCTCGGATCGGTGCCGCTGGCCGGGGCCACCGCGTACCTGGCCACGCGGCACCTCATCCCCTCCGTCCCGGCTCGGGCCTGGGCGGCCGGGACGTACGCGCTGCTGCCCGTCGCCACCGGGGCCGTCGCGGGCGGGCGGCTGGGGACGGCGGTCGTCTTCGTGCTGCTGCCCGTCTACGCCTGGCTGCTCGGGATCATCCTGCTGGCCGAGGACCGGCGGCGGGCCCGGCGGGCGGCGTGGGCGCTGGGGTTGTGGCTGGCCGTGGGGGTGGCGTTCGTGCCGCTTGTGTATCCGCTGTTCGGGGTGCTGGGGCTGGTGGGGGCGGTCGCGTTCGGCGGCGGCCTGCTCCGCGCCCGCGTCCCGGCCACCGGCCCCGGGACCGGGACGCCCGAGGTCGCGGGGGCGCCGGCCGGTGCCGGAACCGCGAGCATGTTCGACGCCGGGACGCCGGCCGGGGGCGGTACTGGGAGCAGCTTCGCGGCCGCCGGCGGTTCGGCTTTCGGCGTGGCCGCCACCGCACGCGTCAGCACCGGACCAGGCGCTGGACCAGGCGCTGGACCAGGCGGCCCGGGTGCCGGGGTCGCCGCCGAGGGTGGCGGCCGTCGCGGGAGGGCCGCCGGACGGCGCGGCAGGGGCCGCGCGGGCACGACCGGAGGCGCGGACGCCGGGGCCAAGGACGTGCAGGCCCGCCCGCGCGAGGTCAAGGACGCGGGCCGTCCGGGGAAGCGTGAGGTCCTGGTGTCCATGGTGATCGTGCTGGCCGTCCCGCCGGTGCTGCTGCTGCCCTGGATCGCCGGCCTGGTGACGGACCCGGGCAGGCTCCTCCTGGAGACCGGCCTGCACGACCCGGCGCTGGTGCACCCGTCCCTCGCCCCCGAGTCCCTGTTCGCACTCAACCCGGGAGGGCCGGGACTGCCGCCCGTCTGGGTGACGGCGGGCCTGGTGACGGCGGCGCTGGCCGCGCTGCTCATGCGCCGCCAGCGCGTGATCGTCGCCGCCGGCTGGGCGGTGGCGCTGTACGGAGTGCTGGCGGGCATCCTGATCAGCCGCGTCACGATCGAGGGGGCGCCGGCCTGGCCGGGCGTGCCGCTGGCGTTCGCCGGGGCGGGGCTCGTGGTGCTCGTGGGCCTGACCGCCCACCGGCTCACCGAACTGCGGGCCGGCGGCGGGCTGCGGCGGCTGGGGGCGACGGCGCTGGTGGCCGTGGCGTTCAGCACGCCGCTGCTGGCGGCCGGCTACTGGATGGCGGGAGGGGTGCGCGGGCCGCTCGTCGGCGACGCCAGGGACGTGATGCCCGCGCTCGCCGCCGCCCGTACGACACAGGGGGAACGGACACTGGTGATCAAGGGATCCGGGTTCACGGTGCTGCACGGGCGCACCCCGCTGATCGGCGAGGCGGAGCTGCCCGTCGCGTCCGAGGCCCGCTCCCGGGTCGGCGCGGCGGTGCAGGGCCTGGTCGGCGGCCGTGGCGGGGACGCGGCCACGCTGGCCGCGCAGGGCATCGCGATGGTGGCCGTGGCGCCGCCGATCACGTCCGAGCTGGCCAGGACCCTCGACTCCCAGCCGTCCCTGGAACGCATGAGCCTGTCGGAGACGGGCGGCGGCCTGTGGCGGCTGGCGGAGCCGGTCACCAGGGTGCCCGTCCAGCCGGCGAGCGTCCTGTACACGGCGTGGTTGTGGGCGCAGGGCGCGCTGGTCCTGCTGGTGGCGCTGCTGGCCTCGCCGGGCCGCCGCCGGCCGGAGCCCGTGGAGACGCTCGCCGTCGCGCCGGCGGGTGCGTGATGCGGGCCGAGCGCACGGCGGCGACCAGGGCGGACGGGCCGCGATGAGAGCGTTCGTGGAACACAGGTACGGCCTGCTGGCCCTGGTCCTGGTCACCCTCGCCACCCTGTACGGCGTCGCGTACGTCACCAGGCCCGCCC
>NZ_SSXE01000349.1 GCF_021699195.1 Nonomuraea sp. MG754425
GGTGGGGACGCCGCTGGGGCGGCGGGCGGGTCTGGTCGGGGAATCGTTCGCGGGATGGTCAGTGCGACGGTGGTGGTCTGGAAGGCGCTCACCCGGTGCCGCAGCCGCGACGGCAACATCTGCTGCAGCTTGGTCAGCGCCCGCAGCGCGCTCTCCTCCAGTCCCGCGACGCTGCCGGTGGCGGCCGTCCGCAGGCTGATGGCCACGGCCACCGCCTCCTCGTCGTCGAGCAGCAGCGGCGGCA
Source organism: Nonomuraea sp. MG754425 (assembly GCF_021699195.1). Taxonomy (GTDB): domain Bacteria; phylum Actinomycetota; class Actinomycetes; order Streptosporangiales; family Streptosporangiaceae; genus Nonomuraea. The sequence continues at coordinate 245 of NZ_SSXE01000349.1, forward strand.
GCGCCGCCCCCGCGCCGAGCCGGTATCCCCCGGCCACGCCCGGGGCGGCGGACACGGGATAGCCGAGCTCACGCAGCCGTCCGATGTCGCGGCGCACGGTACGCAGCCCGACGTCGAGCCGTTCGGCCAGCTCGGAGCCGGTCCAGTCCGCCCGGGACTGCAGCAGGGACAGCAGGCGGAGCAGCCGGGCCGAGGTTTCCAACATGAGCTTCATTCTGCCGCCCATCGGTGCCAGCACCTGTCACCAATGCCTCCTATCTTCCGGAGACATGACGAACAGCGACAGCAGTCTGCAGATCCGCCCATATCGCATCAACATCCCGCAGGAGCAGCTTGACGACCTGCGTGACCGCCTCCTGCGTACGCGCTGGGCCCCCGAAGTGCCCGGCACCGGCTGGGAGCGCGGCGTCCCGACGAACTACCTGCGCTCCCTGGCCGAGTACTGGGCCGACGGCTTCGACTGGCGCGCCCAGGAGGCGACGCTCAACGCCCATCCGCAGTTCACCACCACGATCGACGGCGCGGACGTGCACTTCCTGCACGTCCGCTCGGCCGACCCCGACGCCGTCCCGCTGCTGCTCCTGCACGGCTGGCCGGGCGGAGTGATCGAGTTCCTGGACCTGATCGGCCCGCTCACCGAGCCCGGCCCGGACGGCGGCCCCGCCTTCCACCTGGTGATCCCGTCGCTGCCCGGCTACGGCTTCTCCGGACCGCTGCCCGGCACCGGCTGGACGGACGGGCGCACGGCCGCCGCGATGGCGGACCTGATGGCCCGCCTCGGCTACGAGCGCTACGGCGTGCAGGGCGGCGACGTCTCGGCCTTCATCGCCCCGCTGATCGGCCGGATCGCGCCCGACCGGGTCATCGGCGTGCACGTCAACGCGCTGCTCACGTTCCCGGCCGGAGACCCCGAACTGATGGGCTCGCTGACGGAGGCCGAGCGCGACCGGCTGGCCGGGATGGAGGAGTGGCAGGAGAAGCTGGGCGCCTACCTGCGGCTGCACGGCACCCGCCCGCAGACCATCGCCGCGGCCCTGCACGACTCCCCCGCCGGGCAGCTCGCGTGGATCGTGGAGAGGTTCAAGGACTGGACGGACCCGAAGGCCGACCTGCCCGAGGACGCCGTGGACCGCGACCGCATCCTCACCGACGTGAGCGTCTACTGGTTCACCGAGACGGCCGGGTCGTCGGCGCACACGTACTTCGAGCGGTTCGGCGACCCCGCCATGTGGATTCCGGTGCCGCGCGGCACCGTGCCGACGGCGGTGGCGGTCTTCCCGACGGACTTCTCCGTCCGGCCGCTGGCCGAGCGGGTGCACCACGTGGTGCGCTGGTCGGAGTTCGGCCACGGCGGACACTTCGCGGCCCTGGAGACGCCGCAGGTACTGATCACGGAGCTGCGCGAGTTCTTCGGCTCGCTCCGGTAAAGAACCGGTGGCGCGGTGGGAGCAGGCGCGGCGGGAGCAGGTGCGCCGCTCGCGCTCGGCGCCCCTGCCCGTAGGCTCTCCGTCAGGGAGGCGATGGCGCCCCCGCACCCGCACCTGCCTGTTACGGTAGTGCGCGGTGCGCCGGGAAGTCTGGTCGGCAAGAGACTGCCGGTCGGAGTTCGGGGGAGGCGTTCGCGAATGCGTGGCCGAGATCGTCATTGCCGCGACCAGGCCCGGCGGCAGGGGCGGTGATGGGCGGGATGACGCCCTTCGCGTCCCGTTTCCGGCATCCGGCGCAGGTCGTGGTGGCCGCGTTCGGCCTGGCCATCGCGATCGGCACGGTGCTGCTGGCGCTGCCGATCTCCTCCACCACCGGCGAGTCGGCGGGCTGGGTGACCGCGCTGTTCACCTCGACATCCGCCGTCTGCGTGACGGGGCTGGCCGTCGTGGACACCGCCACCCACTGGTCGGTGTTCGGCGAACTGGTGATCGCCGCGCTGGTCCAGGTGGGCGGCCTGGGGATCATGACGATGGCGACGGTGTTCACGCTGCTCGTCTCGCGCCGGTTAGGTCTGCGCGCCAGGATCGTGGTGCAGGCCGAGACCAAGACGCTGAGCATGAGCGACGTACGCCAGGTGCTGCGCAAGGTGGTCGTGTTCAGCCTCCTGTGCGAGGCCGTCGCCGCCACCATCCTCACCAGCCGCTTCATGATCGGGTACGACGAGTCGTTCGGCCGCGCCCTCTACCTGGGCGTCTTCCACGCGATCAGCGCCTTCAACGACGCCGGGTTCGCGCTGTGGCCGGACAGCCTCATGCGGTTCGTGACCGACGGCTGGATCTGCCTGACCGTGGCGATCGCCAGCATCATCAGCGGGCTCGGCTTCCCGGTGGTGTTCGAGCTGGCCCGCTCCTGGCGGCAACCCGCCAAGTGGACCATCCTGACGAAGATCACCGTGAGCGTGACGGCGACCCTGCTGGTCCTCGGCACCCTGGCGTTCCTGGCCATCGAGTGGCGCAACCCCAAGACGCTCGGGCCGCTCGACGACGGAGGCAAGCTGCTGGCCGCCTTCTTCGCCGCGGTCATGCCGCGCTCGGCCGGGTTCAACACCCTCGACATCTCCCAGATGTACCCGTCGAGCTGGCTGACCACCGACGTGCTGATGTTCATCGGCGGCGGCAGCGCGGGCACGGCGGGCGGCATCAAGGTGACCACGGTCGGGCTGCTGGTCTTCGTCGTGTGGGCCGAACTGCGCGGCGAGAGCCGGGTGCACATCGGGCACCGCAGCCTGCCGGACTCCGCGCAGCGGCAGGCGGTGACGATCACGGCGCTGGGGGTCGCCATCGTGGGCATCGCCACGTACGCGCTGCTCGCGCTCACCCCGTACAGCCTGGACCAGATCCTGTTCGAGGTGATCGCGGCGTTCGGCACGGCGGGCCTGAGCACCGGCATCACCGCGGGCCTGGGCACGGCCGGACACCTGCTGCTGGTCGTGCTCATGTTCATCGGCCGCATCGGGCCCCTCACCCTGGGCTCCGCCCTGGCACTCAACAGGCGCGCCCGCCATTACGAGCTTCCGGAGGAGCGGATCATCGTTGGTTGAGTACAAGAGAGACCCGGTGGTCGTCATCGGCCTGGGACGGTTCGGCACCTCGCTGGCGCTGGAACTCACCCGTCGCGGCACCGAGGTGCTGGCCATCGACCACCGGGCGAAGATCACCCAGAGCCTCGCGGGACAGATCACCCAGATCGCGACCGCCGACGCCACCGACATGGAAGCCCTGCGCCAGCTCGGCGTGCCGGACTTCTACCAGGCGGTGGTGGCCGTCGGCAGCGACATCGAGGCCAGCATCCTGACCACGTCCCTGCTGGTCGAGCTGGAGATCAACGACATCTGGGCCAAGGCCGTCAGCACCCAGCACGGACGCATCCTCAGCCGCATCGGAGCCCACCACGTGGTCTTCCCCGAGCACGACATGGGCGAGCGCGTGGCCCACCTGGTGAACGGCCGCATGCTCGACTACATGCAGGTGGACGACAACTTCGCACTCGCCAAGACGAGCCCGCCCAAGGAGTACGTCGGCGTCCCCCTCGGCCGGTCGAACCTGCGCCGCAAGTACGGAGTCACCATCGTGGCGGTGAAACCACCGGACGAGGACTTCACGTACGCCACGGCCGACACGGAACTATCGTACGGGGACGTCATCCTGATCTCAGGCCGTACCGAGCAGATCGAGCGCTTCGCCGAACTCCCGTGACACAAGACGGCCGGGCCGGGGCTCACCCGATTACCCTGGAAATCGGAGGCCATCGATGCGCGCACGCGATCTAGCCGTCGAGTTCCCGACGGTCACCCTCGACACCCCGGCGCTGGAGGCGGCACGGTTGCTGACCGAACGCGGCCTGCCGGGGCTCATCCTGATCGACGACGACGGCCGGCCGCTCAGCATCCTGCCCGGCACGCAGGTGTTGCGGCTGGCGGTCCCCGCCTACTGCCAGGACGATCCGGCGCTGGCCCGGGTGGTGGACGAGGCCCACGCCGACCGGTTCCTGCTCCGGCTCGGGGACAAGACGGTACGCGAGTGCCTGCCGGAACAGCCGCGTGAACTGCCGGTGACCGACTCGAAGGCGACGGTGCTGGAACTGGCGGCGATGATGGCGCGTACGCACAGCCCGCTGGTGGCGGTGGTCGAGGAGGGACGGCTGCTGGGAGCCGTCACACTCCAATCACTGCTCGACCACGCCCTCCAACTCTGACCCACGGGCTTCAGGCGGGCACGGCGACACGACCCGCACCACCCACACGTCCCAGCACGCCAGGACCCCCGGGCCGCGTGGCTGGGGGCGGGTCGCGCCGGTTGGCCGCCTGGCGTAGCCCCGTTACCAGCAGGACCGCATGGCCGTAGCCGGGGTTACTGCGCAACCTGACGGCCGCATCGCCAGTCAGCTCCCGGTCGCAGGGCAGCCACCCGGCCACCTACACCCCGCTCAACCC
>NZ_SSXE01000350.1 GCF_021699195.1 Nonomuraea sp. MG754425
CGCCCGGCCCTGGCCGACACGAACGTGGCCGCGAGCGCCACGCCGACGGCCTCGTACACCTCCCCGTGGGAGAGCGTCGCGGCGCTCAACGACGGCATCGACCCCCCGAGCTCGAACGACACCGTCAACCGCCGCTGGGGCACCTGGCCCAACACCGGCTCGCAGTGGGCCGAGCTCACCTGGGGCGCCACCCAGCAGCTCAGCTCCGCCGAGGTGTACTTCTTCGACGATGGCGGCGGCGTGCGCGTCCCGGCCTCGTGGAAGCTGCAACGCTGGACCGGCAGCGCGTACGCCGACATTCCCGGCACGTACCCGACCGCCGTCAACGCCTACAACAAGGTCACCTTCTCCTCGGCCGTGGGCACCACGCGGCTGCGGGTCGTGCTGGAGAGCGGTCAGGGCTCGGTCGGGCTGCTGGAGATCAAGGCGTGGACGGCCGGCTCACCGGGCGGCGGCACCGGCTGGACCCCGCCGTCCGGCCTGGTCACCCCGCTGAACGAGGTCTGGCAGCACCAGGAGAGCACCTACCCGAACCTGTACGGCTTCCGCAACTACGGCTGGGACCAGGTCATGGCCAACGGCGGCTCGATCAACTACTGCGTGCGCTGGGACACCACCGCCACGGTGACCGCCGCCCAGCGCGACCAGATCCACGCCACCCTGGCCCGCCAGTTCAAGAAGTGGATGGACCTCATGGTCGGCCACAACGGCTGGCCGTACAGCAGCGTGCCGGTCAAGGTGGTGGGCTGGGCGGTACGTGACCGCGCCCAGCTCCAGTGGAGCGACAACTCCGTGGACGTCTACGTCAACGACATCCGCGAGAACGCGCCCCAGTGCGCCGAGCCGTGCGGCCGGTTCTTCAACCAGAGCGGCAACTACCCCAACTGTCCGGGCGGCGCGTCGCACCACTACGACATGTCGTTGTGGCTGACCGCCGGCTTCGGCGGCGGCGCGGGCGGTGACTGGGGGCAGCGGATCGGCAGCGAGTACTACATGTCCAACCTCAACACCGACAACGTGCACATCCTGCTGCATGAGATGGGCCACTCGTTCGGCCTGGACGACTTCTACGACTGGACGCCGACCGGCGTGTGCTGCTTCCTGATGAAGGCGGGCAGCGCGTCGTCGATCACGGAGTTCGACGCGTGGATGTTCCGCGACTGGTGGCGGCATCTGAAGAGCCGTTACGGGCTCTGACGTCCGGTCCGCCCCTCTGTCGCGCGGAGGGGCGGACGGGCCGCGGCGCGGTGTCCGGTGGTGTCCGTTGGTGTCCGGCCGGAGGTCGGACGGGACACCGGTGCGGACGCCGCGCCGCGGGACTCGGGCGGGCCCTGGGGGAGACCCGCCCTCAGGCCGGCGTCAGTGTTGCGTGCAGCCGGCCGTCTGCGGGGAGCCCACCGGCACCTTCACGCCCACGCCGGCCGCGTCGACGCCGGACAGGCAGATCGGGACCTTGTTTCCGTTCAGAGCGCTGTTTCCGTTGAGCGCGTTGACGACGCCGTCGATCCCGCCGGGGACGACCGCGGCGGCGGGCGCGGCGAGGGCGGCGAGCGCGAGCGCGCCGGCGAGGGTGATGGTGGCGATGCGAGTCGAACTGCGCATGGGGATGTGCCCTTCTGTGAGCGGAGGGGACCAATGTTTTCCGTGTGTGGGTCTTGCCGCTCGCGATGACTACAGAACGTGACGTGTAGTTACTGTGCGCTGTCATGCCTGGAATCGAGGGCTGTCGAACCCGCAACCTGGTTCCGGTCGTCTAAGGCGCTCGCCAGGTCCTGAGGCGTCCGCCCCGGGGCTCGCGGCCAGTCGCGGAAAGGCGCTTTCCCTCAGAGTTTCCGAGCCGGAGGCGGCCGTCAGCGGGCGCTGCTCCTGCGGGGACGGAGCTCGGCGGGCAGCACCACCTTGGCCGGGTGCGCGCTGGGTGCGGCGATGCGGTCCACGAGCAGGCGCGCCGCCATGCGCCCCAGCTCGTACGTCGGCTGCGCCACCGTCGTGAGCGACGGCCGGACGAGGTCCGCCCAGGGGGTCTCGTCGAACCCGACCAGCCCCAGCTCCCCGGGCACCTCCACCCCCCGATCGGCCAGGCATCGCAGCGCCCCCACCGTCATCAGGTTGTTGGCCACGAAGACCGCGTCGGGACGCGCGGCGCTCGACAGCAGCCCGGCCATGGCGTCGTAGCCGCCCTGCTCGCGGAAGTCCGTGCGCACGACCACCGGCTCGGCCCCCGCCAGGGCGGAGGTGTAGCCGCGCAGCCGCAGGTCGGCGGTGCTGACGCCCTCGGGCCCCGTGACGCAGGCGATCCGCGAGTAGCCGGCGTCGAGGAGGTGGCGGGTGGCGGCGCGGGCCGCCGCCTCGTTGTCCACCACGACGGTGTCCACGGCCCCGCGCGGCAGCTCGCGGTCGATGGCGACGACCGGGACGGGGGAGCCGAGCAGCGTCCTGGCGGCCTTGGTGCTGCCCGAGGAGGCGATGATGATCCCCGCCATCTGCTCGCTCAGCGCCGCCGCGACGTACGTCTCCTCCTTGGCCGGGTTCTCGTCGCTGTTGCACAGCACGACGGAGTAGCCGGCCTGCTGGGCGACGTCCTCGATGCCGCGCACGGTGGCGGTGAAGAACGGGTTGCCGATGTCGGAGATGATCACGGCCCACAGTGTCGTACGGCTGCGCCGCAGGTTGCGGGCCACCGCGTTGGGCCGGTAGCCCAGCGCGCGCACCGCCGTCAGCACGCGGGCGACCCGTTCGGGATCGACGGTCAGCCGGCCGTTGAGCACGCGCGAGACGGTGGCCGCCGAGACCCCCGCCTCGCGGGCGACGTCGTAGATCGTGGGCATCGCACCAGCTTTCCACCGCCGACGGACCCCGCCTGGCCCGTCCTCGTCGCGGAGGACGACCCGGCGCGGGAAGCGCGTTTCAGCCATGATCGCCATCGCACGCTACGAAAACTCCCGAAATAGCGCTAACTAACGGGGTAAATGCTCAGACAGATCTGGTCTTGACGCGGGTCCGGCCACGCGGGTAGACCATCGGAAATCGATTGCTCACCGCGTCCGGTAGCCGTCGGCGCGCAGCGGCCACAGCCCGGCGGGAACCACGGCGCATGAGAGGGTGAGCGGCAGATTCACTTCCCGACCGACGAGTGAGGATCCCGTGCCTTCGAACATGGCTGAAGACGCCGGCGGCGTGCGGAGCGTCCAGCGGGCTTTCGACATCCTGTCGCTGCTCACCGAGGACCGGCGCACGCTGACGATCCGCGAGGTGGTGGACGAGACCGGGCTGGCCAAGACCACGGCCCTGCGCATGTTGCAGACGCTGGAGCACATGGGGCTGCTGTGGGCCACACCGAAGGGCTACACGGCGGGCCCGGCCCTGTGGCGGTGGGCGCACCTGGCCCGCAACGCGTGGGAACTGCCGCCGGAGACCGTCGCGCTCATGCGGGAGCTGGGTGCGCGGCAGCGGGAGACCGTCAACCTCTACGTGCTGCGCGACGTGCACCGCGTCTGCATCGCGCAACAGGAGAGCTCGCAGCCGCTGCGGCACGTGGTGCGGGTGGGCGACGAACTCCCGCTGTGGGCGGGCGCGTCGTCGAAGGTGCTGCTCAAGGACGCGCCGGAGCGGCTGCTCGAACGGGTCGCGCGCTCCTCGCCGTACGGGGTGGAGCACGCGGCGACGCTGCGCGGATGGGCCGCGCAGGCCGAGCGCGACGGCTACGCGGTCAGCCACGGCGAGCGCGAGCCGGGCCTGTCCGCGGTGGCCGTGCCCGTCACCGCTGGCTCGAAGGCGACCGTCGCCGCGCTCACGCTGAGCGGCCCGACCGTGCGCTTCACCGGCGAGCGCGTCGAGGAGTTCACCGCGGACCTGATCGAGGTGGCCCGGCGCATGTCGGAGCGCGGCTTCGACCACCCCCTCACCTGAGCCGCCCGGCCCCGGCGGGCGTGAGGAAGAGCGTGACCGGGGCCGACAGCAACGCCACCGCGCACGCGGCGTTGAGCGCCACCGGCAGGCCGGACGCCTCGCTCAGCGCCGGGCCCGCGAAGGCGCCGACCATGCTCGCGGCGGCCTCCACGGTGAGGAACACCGCCGTGACGCGGCCGAGGATCGCGCCGGGGGTGGCCCGCTGCACGTGCGTCTGCACGGCGACCAGCACCGTCACGCCCGGCAGCCCCAGCAGCACGGCGGCGGCCAGCGCGACGGGCAGCGACGCGCTGTTGAACAGCAGCAGGAAGGCGGCCCCCACGAGCGCCTGGGCCGTGGCGACGACCGGCCGCGGCGCGAAGCGGTCCACCAGCCGGCGGCTGACGGGCGCCCCGATGAGGAAGCCGAGACCCAGCGCGGACAGCAGGTAGCCCACCTCGGTGCTGCCGCCGAACGTGGCGATGCCGAAGGGGATGAGCAGGGCGGTGAGGGCGGCGTTGGCGAGCAGGTACACGCCGTTGGCGGCCAGCAGCCCCCGCGTGACCGGAGCCCGCCGCACCAGCAGCAGCCCCTCCCGGACGGCGGCCCGCACCGAGAACGCCGGCGCGGCAGGGCCCGGCCGCTCGCCACCCCAGTCGGGTGCGGCGGGCTCCGGCTGCCCATCGCCGGAGGGGGCGGGCGCGCACGGCGGGGAGTCGGCTGG
>NZ_SSXE01000036.1 GCF_021699195.1 Nonomuraea sp. MG754425
CGCCCGGGTCGCTGCCCGTGGTGGTTTCCGGGTGTAGTGCAGGGGATCACTTCAGCCTGGTCTCCGCCTCCAGGTTCGCGGCCAGTTCGGCCAACGTCACCCCGCAACGGACGTTGGACAGCCCGCTTGCGCGAGGAACCAGGTTCTTGCGCATGGCCACCCATCCTCCAGCCAGGTCCTGAATGCGCCACGACGGGTAGGCCCTGATCAACTGCTCCAAGGTCACGCGCACGGCGGCGCTCCGGCGATCGGCGTAGAGAGCGCATGCGGCTCTCGAAGTTGGGCGCAGTGGAAGGCGATCCGGCGCGCAGCCTGTGATGGCTCGATGGCCGGATGACGGGCGTACAGCACGCGCTTGCGGCGGGCGTCCCAACCCACTCGCCACCAGTACCGCTCACCGTCACACCACACCACCAGCCCCACCCAGACCGACACCAGGGCGAGGCCGTAGCCCTCATGTACGTCCGCATGAATGCCGTGCTCGGTCTCGAAGGTCTGGCGCAGACGCTCTGCAGCCAGCGCGGCTTGCGTTTTCTTGCCGTTCTTGGGCACGGCGATAATCTGGTCGTGCATCGTTGACGCCCCAAAGCTCTCGATGCTTCAGACCCTCGTCTGCGGGCGGTGTTACCGCACCATTTGTCCCGTAGATGGGGTCTGCTTGAGGCCCCGTTTTAGGGGGGCTAAAGTCGAAGGTAGGGCTGTCACCAAGCCCTCGCAATAGGGGGGCTAAAGTGCGCCGAATGTCGGTCGCTGAGGAGGCAACGCCCGGATGGACTTGAAGACGCTGAGGGAAGTCGCGCAGGTCAGTGAGCCTGTGGAACGGGCCCGTCTCCTCAGCCGACTTATGACCGAAGAACAGGGATTGGTAGCCGAGGCTGCCAAGATGCGGCGGCAGGCCATCGCGGAGGCGCGTGAGTCCGGTATGAGCTTGGAGGAGATCGCAGGCCGGTTGGGCGTCTCGCCAGGACGCATCTCCCAGATGCGCAAGGGGCCGACGGCTCGTGCGCCGGAGGGGCCCGCGTCCCCGGCTCCTCGGGTGCTGGTGCAGCGGGCGCTGCCGACCGAGCCCGCCGTGCGGGGCTCCAAGTCCCTGTTCCTGGCGGAGGCGGAGCGACAGGGGCTCAGGGCCGACCGCCGGATGCTTTACGTCGGCCTGGAGCCCGCCAGCGATCATGTGGCCACCTGCCTGAGCGTCGAGCCCGGTACGGACATCGTGGCGCGGCGCAAGTTGATGACCGCCAATGACGTGCCGGTGCGGATCGCGACGAGCTACTTCCGCGCGGACCTGTTCGGCGATACCCGCCTGGCCGAACCGGAATTCGTGAAGCCGTCCCTGCAGTCCGCGCTGATCGCCCTGGGTTACGCGTTCGGTCACGCGGAGGAGAACCTGACCGCCAGGCCACCGACCGCCTTCGAGCGGGAGACTCTGGAGCTGGAGTCGAGCGAGTGGGTGGTTCAGGTGCTTCGTGCGAGCTATTCGACCGAGGGCACACCTGTTCACATCCTGGAGACGATCTGCGCGGCGAACCGGCACATTTTCCCCATTGGCCAGGTCTCAGGCCACGACGAATTCTGAGTCACCAACTGAGTGACGATCGCGATGGACGGCCTTGGACTCCAAGGGATTCGTAAGGATCATATCCCCAGGTTGGACGGGCATTTGCCATGGTCCCGCCCCCGCGTGATGTGCCTGGGGACCAAGGGGTCGCAGGTTCAAATCCTGTCGTCCCGACCAGGTTCTAGCCGGTCAGAAGGGGTGCCAGAGCTTCCCTGGCACCCCTTTTCGGGAGTTCGGCTTCGGTGCTCAACCGGGAGAGCCAAGCAACTCCGCCTTCTCGCACACTTGTCGCACTTGGTCAGCGGTCGCCTTCCCCCCAGCCGTGCACGACCGGGTTATGCCTGAGTACGGTCGGAGCCAACCCGGCCATCATGACCCACGGCTCGGGATCGAGGATCGTGGAGCGTCAAAGACCACCCGGAATACCCTCTGATGGGCACTCCACCGGGAAAGTGCACCAGGCACGACGGATACTTCACGATCGACGCGGAGAGTGTCGTCACGTCCCCGTAGACGGTGTCGGGCGGGAGACGCTCCGGCATCAGGGGAAACGTCCCCGAATGGGGCGGGAAGGCTAGGATGCCGCGCATGCAGCGACCCCTCGCCCACAAGCTGGCCGTCGGTCTGATCGCCGTGCTCTGGGTCGGTCTCGCCGGTGGCATCGTGCTCGTCTGGTCGAGCGACTCCGCGCCCTTCGAGATCTTCGCGGGGGTGTTCTGGACCTGCGTCTGGTACTTCTGGGTGGCCCGGGTCTGGATGGGCGGGCCGATGGCGATCGGGCTCATGCGCAAGGCGCTGCTCATCCTCGGCCCGATCATGATCGTCAGCTTCGTGCTGGCCGTCGGGATCACCGGCGGCGAGGTGTACCCGTCGCAGTTGATCGGGGTCGCGTCCGCGCTGTGCGGCATCGCCGGCGGGGTGCTGCTCCGCCGTGAGGACGTCAAACGGTGGAGCCTGTCCACCGTCCAGACGCGGGTGGTCGTTCAGCCGCCCGACGGAACCGCCTTCGACCTGCGGTCCGCCTCGCTCAGGCAGGAGCGGGGCATGTTCGGCTGCCTGATGCTCGTCATCGGCGCGGTCGTGCTGATCGTGGTCGGCGTCATCGGCGCGATGTTGCCCGCGGGGCGTGGGGTCGACGCCCCCGACTACATCGCCTTCATGGTCGGCGTGGTGCTGGTGGTGGTCATCGGCGTCGCCGGATACGTCCGGATCGACCGGAAGGCCAGGGCGATGGGCGTCCTCTCCGTCACCACGCGGGGCATCGACGAGCACCCCTGGTCCAGGCTCCGCTCGGTCACCCTGTCACACGCGGGCGAGACGGCCGTCGTCGCCGGGGTCCGCAGGTACCCGGGGGCGCGGCTGGACCTGTCCCTCTACGACGAGCCGGACGTCCGCCACCTCGCCCTGCCCAACGACGCGCCCCTGCACGCCTCGATCGCGGCGGCACTGGCGGCGCACTCCCCCGACGGCGTGTTCCTCGGCTGGGTACGACGCGACGGCGACCTGCGTCCGGCCCGCTGAGACCACACGAAGCCGCCCGCGCCGGGCCGCTCCGGTAAGGGAGCGCTCGTGCGCGGGCGGGTCCGGTGTCTCGCCGCGAACGGCTCTACTTGGCGTTGGCCTTGAGGTAGTCGCTGTTCATCTGGGCGATGGTGTCGAGCGGGATGCCCTTCGGGCACACCGCCGTGCACTCGCCGGTGTTCGTGCAGCCGCCGAAGCCCTCGCTGTCCATCTGGTCCACCATGGCCTTGGCGCGCGACAGGCGCTCCGGCTGGCCCTGCGGCAGCAGGCTGAGGTGGGTGATCTTGGCGGCGGTGAAGAGCGAGGCCGAGCCGTTCGGGCAGGCCGCGACGCAGGCGCCGCAGCCGATGCAGGTGGCCGCGTCGAAGGCGGCGTCCGCGTCCTCCTTGCGCACCGGGACGCTGTGCGCGTCCGGGGCCGAGCCCGCCGGGACCGAGACGAAGCCGCCCGCCTGGATGATGCGGTCGAACGCGCTGCGGTCCACCACCAGGTCCTTGACGACCGGGAACGGGGCCGCGCGCCACGGCTCGATGGTGATCTCGGCGCCGTCCTCGAAGTGGCGCATGTGGAGCTGGCAGGTGGTCGTCGCGCGCTGCTCGCCGTGGGCGACGCCGTTGATGACCATGCCGCACATGCCGCAGATGCCCTCGCGGCAGTCGTGGTCGAAGGCGATCGGGTCGTCGCCCTCCACGATGAGGCGCTCGTTGAGGACGTCCAGCATCTCCAGGAACGACATGTCCGGGGAGACGTCCTCCACCTTGTACGTCACCATGCGTCCCGCGTCCGAGGGGCCGCTCTGACGCCATACGCGCAGGGTCAGGTTCACTTGTAGCTCCGCTGGGTCATCTTGACGTACTCGTACTCGAGCGTTTCCTTGTGCAGCACCGGGCCGTCCTCGCCGCCGTGCTCCCATGCCGAGACGTGCGCGAAGTGCTCGTCGTCGCGCAGCGCCTCGCCGTCGGCGTCCTGGGACTCGGCGCGGAAGTGGCCGCCGCAGGACTCCGAGCGGACCAGGGCGTCCAGGCACATGAGCTCGGCCAGGTCGAAGAAGTCGGCCACCCGGCCGGCCTTCTCCAGCACCTGGTTCAGCTCCTCGGCGGTGCCGCTCACCTTGACGTTCTGCCAGAACTCGGCGCGCAGTTCGGGGATGCGCTCCAGCGCCTTGCGCAGCGACTCCTCGGTGCGCTCCATGCCGCAGTAGTCCCACATGAGCTTGCCCAGCTCGCGGTGGAAGGAGTCGGGCGTGCGGGTGCCGTTGACGGCGAGCAGGCGGTCAATCTTGTCGCGGACCCTGATCTCGGCCTGGGCCACGGCCTCGTCGTCCACGTCGCCGAACGGGCCGGCGGCGAGGTAGTCGCCGATGGTGGTGGGGAGCACGAAGTAGCCGTCGGCCAGGCCCTGCATCAGCGCCGACGCGCCGAGACGGTTGGCGCCGTGGTCGGAGAAGTTGGCCTCGCCGATGACGAACAGGCCGGGGATCGTGGACTGCAGGTCGTAGTCCACCCACAGCCCGCCCATCGTGTAGTGGACGGCGGGGTAGATGCGCATCGGCACGTCGTACGGGTTCTCGCCGGTGATGCGCTCGTACATCTCGAACAGGTTGCCGTACTTCTTCTCGACCGCGTCGCGGCCGAGGCGGTTGATGGCGTCCCGGAAGTCCAGGTAGACGCCCAGGCCGCCGGGCCCGACGCCGCGGCCCTCGTCGCAGACGTTCTTGGCGGCGCGGGAGGCGATGTCGCGCGGCACCAGGTTGCCGAAGCTCGGGTAGATGCGCTCCAGGTAGTAGTCGCGCTCCTCCTCCGGGATGTCGCCGGGGGCGCGCTCGTCGTTCTTGCGCAGCGGCACCCAGACGCGGCCGTCGTTGCGCAGCGACTCCGACATGAGCGTGAGCTTCGACTGGTACTCGCCCGACACCGGGATGCAGGTCGGGTGGATCTGCGTGTAGCAGGGGTTGGCGAAGTACGCGCCGCGCTCGTGCGCCCGCCAGATGGCGGTGGTGTTGCAGCCCTTGGCGTTCGTGGACAGGAAGAACACGTTCCCGTAGCCGCCGGAGGCCAGCACCACGGCGTCGGCGAGGTGGCGCTCGATCTCGCCGGTGACCATGTCGCGCACGATGACGCCGCGCGCCCGCCCGTCGGCGACGATCAGGTCGAGCATCTCGTGCCTGGTGTGCATCTGCACGGTCCCGGCGGCGATCTGCCGCTCCAGCGCCTGGTAGGCCCCGAGCAGGAGCTGCTGGCCCGTCTGCCCGCGGGCGTAGAAGGTGCGGGAGACCTGGGCGCCGCCGAAGGAGCGGGTGTCGAGCAGGCCGCCGTACTCGCGGGCGAACGGCACGCCCTGGGCCACGGCCTGGTCGATGATGTTCACCGAGACCTGGGCGAGGCGGTAGACGTTCGACTCGCGGGCGCGGAAGTCGCCGCCCTTGACGGTGTCGTAGAAGAGGCGGTAGATCGAGTCGCCGTCGCCGCGGTAGTTCTTGGCGGCGTTGATGCCGCCCTGCGCGGCGATGGAGTGGGCGCGGCGCGGCGTGTCCTGGTAGCAGAAGGACTTGACGTTGTAGCCCAGCTCGCCCAGCGTCGCCGCGGCCGAGCCGCCCGCCAGGCCGGTGCCGATGACGATCACGTTGAGCTTGCGCTTGTTGGCCGGGTTGACCAGCTTGGCGCCGAACTTGCGCTTCTCCCAGCGCTCCTCGACGGGTCCTTCGGGAGCCTTGGTGTCCCTGATCTCAGGACCTTCGGTGAACTTCACTTGACAACTCCGAACGTGATCGCGAGGGGCGGGGCCAGGAAGCCGACCACCAGGACGATGGAGATCAGCCCGGCCGTGGCGCGCAGGACCTTGTTGCGGTCGCGGTTGGCCCAGCCCAGCGTCTGGAAGGCGCTCCAGATGCCGTGCCGCAGGTGCAGGCCGACCATGACGACGGCGACGAGGTAGAGCAGCGTCACCCACCAGCGGGAGGGGTCGAACCCGGCGATCATCCGGTCGGCGGGCGCGGAGTCGAAGCCCTTGGGGTTGACCACGCCGAAGGTCAGGTCGAGCAGGTGCCAGATCACGAAGAACACGATCGTCAGGCCGCCCCAGCGCATGATGTGCGTGGTGTAGCCGTTGGCCTGCGACTTCTTGGCCACGTACTTGACGGGCCTGGCCTTGCCCGCGCGGTACGACAGCGAGATCGCGGCCCACATGTGCAGGACGACCGCGAGCACGAGGCCGATCTCCAGGATCGTCAGCACCGAGCGGTACGGCGCGATCGGCTCCAGCAGGGTGCGCAGCGCGTGGGCGTAGTCGTTGAAGGAGTCGCGGCCGAAGAAGATCTTCAGGTTGCCCAGCATGTGCAGGACGAGGAAGCCCACCATCACGGCGCCCGTGACGGCCATGACGACTTTCTTGCCGTTGGACGACGTCAGGAACCCGCCCGGCTTCTTCCGTGTTGGTGTCTTCTTGGCAGCAGGGGTGTTAACAGGCGCGGTGGCGGAGCCGCGCTCTATCGTGGCAGTCACGTTTGAACGCTAGGTATCCAGCGATGATCCGTCCAAGTCATGATGGGCCTGGTTTCGATAGCCCTGGGCTATGATGCGGGTAGGCGCGGCTTTATCAGCTTCTTATACCGCGCCGGTGCGAGGAAAATCACATGCAGTTCCAGCAGCTCGCGTACTTCGTGGCGGTGGCGGAGAGCCGGCATTTCACCCAGGCGGCCGAGCGCATGCGGGTCGCGCAGCCGTCGCTCAGCAAGCAGATCAAGGCGCTCGAGGAGGATCTCGGCGCGCGGTTGTTCTCGCGGGCGCGCGGCAACGTCACGCTGACGGCCGCCGGTGAGGCGCTGCTGCCCCTCGCCCGCCGGATCCTGGCCGACGCCGACACCGCCAGGCAGGAGGTCGCCCAGCTCACCGGGCTGCGCGGCGGCCGGGTGCGGCTCGGGGCCACGCCGTCGCTCTGCGCGGGGCTGCTGGCCGACGCGCTGGCCCGCTTCCACCGCACGTACCCGGGCATCGAACTGCTGGTGGAGGAGGGCGGCTCGCGCGACCTGGTCAGGGCGCTGGCCAGAGGGCAGCTCGACCTGTCGCTGATCATCATGCCGCTGCAGAGCGACGACCCCGCGCTGGTGACCGAGGAGATCCTGCACGAGAACCTCGTCGTCGTCGCGCCCTCCCACGAGCAGATCAAGGGCCCCTACCTGCGGATCGATGACCTGCGGGGCAGGCCGATGGTGATGTTCCGGCGCGGCTACGACCTGCGCGAGGCCACGCTGGCGGCCTGCCGGCAGGCCGGGTTCGAGCCCAGGTTCGCGGTGCAGGGCGGGGAGATGGACGCCGTGCTGCGGTTCGTGGAGGCAGGGCTCGGGGTGGCGGTGGTGCCGTCGATGGTGCTCGACGGGCGTCCCGGGCTGCTGGGCACGCCACTGGCCCCGCCCGGCCTGAGCCGTACGATCGCGCTCGCGCACCGCAAGGACGTCGAGCCGACCAGGGCCGCGCAGGCGTTCAGGGAGACCCTGCTGTCCTTCGTGGTCGAAGCCGGTCACGAAGGCACGCTTCCGCAAGGGGTCGCGCTCATCGCAGAATGAGCACCAAGAGGCCCGACTCTCGGAGAGGCGTGTTGACGGCAAATCTCTCGGAAACGTTGACCCTGCTCCTCATCGAGGACGACGACGGTGACGCGCTCCTCGTCGAGGAGCTGCTCAAACAGGCCGAGGCCCCGCCCCGGATCCTGCGGGCGCGCAGCCTGCGCGAGGCCAGGACGAAGCTGACCCCCCAGATCCAGTGCGTCCTGGTGGATCTCTCCCTGCCCGACGCCAGCCGGCTGGAGGCGCTGGACGAGGTGCTGGCCGTGGCCCCGCCGCACACGGCCGTGCTGGTGCTCACCGGGCTCAGGGACGTGCACGTGGGCGTCTCGGCCGTGCAGTCCGGCGCCCAGGACTACCTGGTCAAGGGTGACGTGGACGCGCGGCTACTGGCCCGCTCCATCACGTACTCGATGGAGCGCAAGCGCGCCGACCTGGCCCAGCTCAAGCTCGTCCAGGCGGAGCTGACGGCCAAGGAGAACGCGCGGCTGGAGCGGGCCCTGCTGCCCGGCCCGCTGCTGCGTACGGCGGCGATCGAGCACGTCACCCGCTACCTGCCCGGCAGCGGCGGCACCCTGGCGGGCGACTTCTTCGACACCGTGCAGACCCCCGACGGGGCGGTGCACGTGGTGGTCGGCGACGTGTGCGGGCACGGCCCCGACGAGGCCGCGCTCGGCGTGGCGCTGCGCATCGCCTGGCGCACGCTGGTGCTGGCCGGGCAGACGGGCGACACGCTGTTGCGCACGCTCGACGCCCTGCTGCGGGCCGAGCGCAAGGCCCCGGAGATCTTCACCACGCTCTGCATGGCCACGATCGCCCCCGACCTGGCCTCGGCCCGGATGCGCGTGGTCGGCCACCCGCCGCCGGTGCTGGTCCGCGACGGCACGGTGGACGTGGTGCGCGGCACCCCCTCCGGCCCGCCGCTCGGGATCTTCCAGGACGCGCGGTGGCCGGTGATCGACGTCCCGCTGGGCGCGGAGTGGACGATGATGCTCTACACCGACGGCCTGATCGAGGCGGCGTCGAGCCGGCCCAGCCGGTTCCTGGGCGTGGAGGGGCTGGTCGGCCTGGTTCGCGAGCACGGCGGGGTCGACCTCGACCGGCTCATCACCCACGTGGGCACACTGAGCGACGATCTGGCGGTGGTCATGGTCCGCAGGAGGAGCCGATGAGCATCAATCCGCTGCCGCCCCCCAGAGAGCCGACCGGCCTGGGCCGGCTGCCGGCCGCCCGCTGGTTCCTGCTGGTGGGGGCGCTGGCGGGGGTCACGCTCGCGGCGGGGGCGGCCATCGTCATGACGCTGAACGCCCGCGCCGCGCTGCTCGACCCGCGGACCGAGGTGGCCGCCCAGCTCGACCTGCTGATCGTGATCCTCATCGCGCTGTTCGCGCTGCTGCTGGTGCTGGGCGTGGCGCTGGGGGCCGTCGTCCACTACGCGCTGCTGAAGCCCGTCAGCCGGCTCACGGCGCAGGTCCGTACGGTGGCCGCGGGCGACTTCGACCACCGCCTGCACGTCGATCACCCGGCGGAGCTGGCCGAACTGTCCAGCCACATCGACTCCATGCGCGCCCGCATCGTCTCGGCCTGGCGGACGGCCGCCGACCAGGCCGAGGAGCTGCGCAGGTCCAACAGCGAGCTGGAGCAGTTCGCGTACGTGGCCAGCCACGACCTCCAGGAGCCGCTGCGCAAGGTCGCCAGCTTCACCCAGATGCTGGAGCAGCGCTACGGCCCGCAGCTCGACGAGCGCGCCAGGCAGTACATCCACTACGCGGTGGACGGCGCCAAGCGCATGCAACTGCTGATCAACGACCTGCTGGACTTCTCCAGGGTCGGCCGGGTCACCGGCGAGAGGTCGGAGGTCGACTCGGGCGCGGCGCTGGACCGGGCGCTGGACAACCTCTCGGCCACGATCGAGGAGGCCGGGGCCGTCGTCACCCGCGACGAACTGCCCCGCGTCAACGGCAACGAGACGCAGCTCACCCAGCTCTTCCAGAACCTGGTCGAGAACGCCGTCAAGTTCCGCTCGGAGGAGCCGCCGCGCGTGCACGTCGGGGCCAGACGCGACGGCGAGTTGTGGGAGTTCTCCTGCTCCGACAACGGCATCGGGGTCGAGCCCAAGTACGCCGACCGCATCTTCCTCATCTTCCAGCGCCTGCACGCGCGCGACGTGTACCCCGGCACCGGCATCGGGCTGGCCCTGTGCCGGAAGATCGTCGAGTACCACGGCGGCCGGCTCTGGCTCGACGGCGCTCCCGACAGCGATCCCGGTGACGACACGGACGGCCGGGGCGCGACCTTCCGCTGGACACTGCCCGCGACGGGAGGCCCTCGATGACCGGATGGCGGCCGATAGACGTGCTCCTCGTCGAGGACGACCAGGGGGACATCCTGCTCACGAAGGAGGCGTTCGACCTCAACAAGGTGCGCAACCGGCTGAACGTGGTCAACGACGGCGAGCAGGCGATGGCGTACCTGCGTCAGGAGGAGGGCTACGCCGACGCGACGCGTCCCGACCTGATCCTGCTCGATCTCAACCTGCCGCGGATGAGCGGGATGGAGGTGTTACGCGAGGTCAAGGCGGACGCGGAGCTGCGGACGATTCCCGTGGTGGTCCTGACGACCTCCGAGGCGGAGGAGGACATCCTGCACAGCTACCGGTTACATGCGAATGCATATGTGGCGAAACCTGTAGATTTCGAGCAATTTATCCGAGTTGTCCGGCAGATTGATGATTTTTTTGTGACTGTAGTGAAGTTGCCGACGCAGGGGTAGCGGGCCTGACGCACGAAGGTGACAGGAATCACAGTCAGTCATCGAAAAAGTGAGTGACCCCGCTCACAAAATTCGATGCGGTCGTCGTAACGTATCCCCCACCAATACGCGCCCGGGCGGATCAGCCGCCGTGTGAGCGCGCTCAGCGAAACGAAACCACGGACCCCCTGCGCGAAGGGTCCGCGGGAGGTGGAGAGGTCCGCGATGACCCAGACGACGCCCGACGCTCCGGTCCGACGGCAGCGTGCGCAAGTGAAGGTGCGCACCCTGCGCACGGACAGATGGTGGCTGACCCCGTTCCTGACATTTCTCGGGCTCAGCTCATTCCTGGTCTACGGTGTATGGGCGATCATCGACAACAGCATCTTCGTCGATCCCTACATCGCCCCGTTCGCCTCGCCGTGCCTGGCCGAGGTGACGTGCCCTGAAGGGGCGCGGCTGTTCGGCTGGGCGCCGATCGGCGACTGGTACACCTTGTCACCGGGGCTGCTGATCCTGGCATTGCCCGGCGGTTTCCGGCTGACCTGCTATTACTACCGCAAGTCCTATTACCGCTCGTTCTGGCTGTCCCCGCCGGCGTGCGCGGTGCAGGAGCCGCACGGCAAGTACACCGGTGAGCGCCGCTTCCCGCTGATCATGCAGAACGTGCACCGGTACTTCTTCTACGCGGCCATCCTCATCGGTCTCATCCTGGCCTGGGACGCCGTGCTGGCGCTCGTGCACAAGCCGCTGGGCCTGGGCACCTGGATCCTGATCGTGAACGCCATCCTGATCAACGCCTACACGCTGTCGTGCCACTCCTGCCGGCACATCACGGCGGGCCGGCTCAACCACTTCTCCCGTCACCCGCTGAGGTACCGGGCCTGGACGTTCGTCTCCAAGCTCAACGCCAAACACCAGCCCCTCGCGTGGGCCTCGATGTTCTCGGTCATGGGCGCCGACCTGTACGTCCGCCTGGTCGCCAAGGGCATCATCGCCTTCCCGTACGCGTAAGGACAGCTTTCCGTGGAAAACACGCACAACACAGAGCGCCACGAGTACGACGTCGTCGTCATCGGCGCGGGCGGCGCCGGCCTGCGAGCCGCGATCGAGGCCCGCCAGCAGGGCAAGAGGACCGCGATCGTCTGCAAGTCGCTGTTCGGCAAGGCGCACACGGTCATGGCCGAGGGCGGCGCCGCCGCGGCGATGGGCAACGTCAACCCCGACGACAACTGGATGGTGCACTTCCGCGACACCATGCGGGGCGGCAAGTTCCTCAACAACTGGCGGATGGCCGAGCTGCACGCCAAGGAGGCCCCCGACCGGGTGTGGGAGCTGGAGGCGTGGGGCGCGCTGTTCGACCGCACCAAAGACGGCAAGATCAGCCAGCGGAACTTCGGCGGGCACGAGTACCCACGGCTCGCACACGTGGGCGACCGCACCGGGCTGGAGCTCATCCGCACCCTGCAGCAGCGCGTGGTCGCCCTCCAGCAGGAGGACTACGAGACGCACGGCGACTACGAGGCCTACATCAAGGTCTTCGCCGAGTGCACGGTCACCCGGCTGCTCAAGGACGGCGACGCCATCTCCGGCGCGTTCGGCTACTGGCGCGAGAGCGGCAACTTCGTGCTCTTCGACGCGCCCACCGTCGTGCTGGCCACCGGCGGCATCGGCAAGTCGTACGTCGTGACCTCCAACTCCTGGGAGTACACCGGCGACGGTCACGCCCTGGCCCTGCTCGCCGGCGCGAAGCTGATCAACATGGAGTTCATCCAGTTCCACCCCACCGGGATGGTCTGGCCGCCGTCCGTGCGCGGCATCCTGGTCACCGAGTCCGTCCGCGGCGACGGCGGCGTGCTGCGCAACTCCGACGGCAAGCGCTTCATGTTCGACTACATCCCCGAGGTCTTCAGGGACAAGTACGCCACCACCGAGGAGGAGGGCGACCGCTGGTACACCGACCAGGCCAACAACCGGCGCCCGCCGGAGCTGCTGCCGCGTGACGAGGTGGCCCGCGCGATCAACTCCGAGGTGAAGGCCGGGCGCGGCTCGCCGCAGGGCGGCGTGTTCCTCGACGTCTCCACCCGGTTGCCCGCCGAGGAGATCAAGAAGCGGCTGCCGTCGATGCACCACCAGTTCAAGGAGCTGGCCGACGTCGACATCACCGCCGAGCCCATGCAGGTGGGCCCGACCTGCCACTACATCATGGGCGGCGTCGAGGTGGACGCCGACACCGGCGCGGCGGCCGTGCCGGGGCTGTTCGCGGCCGGGGAGGTCTCCGGCGGCATGCACGGCTCCAACCGGCTGGGCGGCAACTCGCTGTCCGACCTGCTGGTGTTCGGCCGCAGGGCGGGCGCGGGCGCGGCGGCGTACGTGGACGCGCTCAAGAGCCGGCCCAAGGTGCTGCCCGAGCAGGTGACGGAGGCCAGGGAAGAGGCGCTGGCCCCGCTGGGCCACACCGGCGAGAACCCGTACGAGGTGCATCACGAGCTCCAGCGCACGATGAACGACCTGGTCGGCATCATCCGCAAGTCGGAGGAGGTCGCCGAGGCCCTGGAGGTCGTGGAGAAGCTCAAGGAGCGCGTACGCCTGGTCGGCGCGGCCGGCTCCGCCGTCTACAACCCCGGCTGGCATCTCGCGATCGACCTGCGCAACATGGTGCTGGTCTCCGAGTGTGTGGCCCGCGCCGCGCTCATCCGCGAGGAGAGCCGCGGCGGGCACACCCGCGACGACTTTCCCGAGATGAGCCCGGAGTGGCGCCGCAGGCTGCTCGTCTGCTCCACCCAGGACGGCTCCGCGGTCGAGGTCGAGGAGCGGCTCCAGCCGGGCATGCGCGACGACCTGATCACCCTGTTCGACCGGGACGAGCTGAAGAAGTACCTCACCGACGAAGAGATGGCCGAGTTCGACGGGATAGCGAAGTCATGAGCTACAAGGCAAAGTTCAAGGTCTGGCGCGGTGAGGGCGGCGAGGGCAAGCTGGAGGACTTCACGGTGGAGGTGAACGAGGGCGAGGTCGTCCTCGACATCATTCACCGCCTCCAGGCCACGCAGGCCCCCGACCTCGCGGTCCGGTGGAACTGCAAGGCCGGCAAGTGCGGCTCGTGCAGCATGGAGATCAACGGCAAGCCGCGGCTCGGCTGCATGACCCGCATGTCCACCTTCTCCGAGGACGAGACCATCACCGTCACGCCGATGCGGACGTTCCCGGTCATCAAGGACCTCGTCACCGACGTGTCGTACAACTACCAGAAGGCCAGGGAGGTCCAGTCCTTCACGCCTCCGAGCAGTGTGCGGCCCGGCGAGTACCGGATGAAGCAGGTCGATGTCGAGCGCTCCCAGGAGTTCCGCAAGTGCATCGAGTGCTTCATGTGCAACAACGTCTGCCACGTGATCCGTGACCACGAGGAGAACAAGACCAACTTCTCCGGTCCCCGTTTCCTCATGCGGATCGCCGAGCTGGACATGCACCCGTACGACGTGGCCGACCGGCAGGACGCGGCCCAGGAGGAGCACGGCCTCGGCTACTGCAACATCACCAAGTGCTGCACCGAGGTCTGCCCCGAGCACATCAAGATCACCGACAACGCGCTGATCCCGATGAAGGAGCGCGTGGTGGACCGTAGGTACGACCCGCTGGTGTGGCTGGGAAACAAGATCTTCAGGCGCGGCGACAACGGGAAGTGAACGAGAAAGCGGGGGCCGGTCATCCGGCCCCCGCTTTGTCGTGCGGCTACTTCTTCTTCCTGCCGAACCGCCGGCGCGTGGCGTCCGGCAACTCCTTGGTCGGCTCCGGCTGCTCCTGGGGTTCGTGCGGCTCGGGCAGCGGCTGCACGGCCGTGACGTCCTCGTCCATCGGCAGGTACGGCGCCGGCTCGTACTCCCGCTCCGGATCGTAGTCACCGGCCGGCTCGTAGTCCTTGGCCGGTTTGAACAACGATCCCGGCTGCTCGGGCTTCCACGGGTCCTGGTCGCCCGCCTCCGCCGCCGAGGCGAGCGAGGGGGGCGAGGCCGGGCCGAGGGGCCGGTCGCCGTCGTCGTACGGGCCGGAGCCGCCCGGCGGGATGTCCGACGGCACCGGCTCGGGCTGGAGCACCGGCTCGAACGGGTCGCGGTCGCGCGGCTTCGGCGGCTCGCTGAAGGAGTCGAACTCGTCGGGGCTCAGCACCACGGGCTCGGGCTCCGTGGGCGGCGGCTCCTCGGCGTAGCCGTGCGGCGGGTACGGGTGGGCCGGCTCGGGGTAGCCGTACTGGGGCGGGGCGCTCGGATAGGTCTGCACCGGCACGAAGCTGATGATCGGCGCGTACGCCGTGCCGCCCGGGTACTGCGGCGCCGGGAAGCCTCCGGCGGTGGCGTAACCGGGGCCCGCGGGGTAACCGGCGGCCGGGTGGTGCGTCTCGGGGCCGCCCATCGGCGCGGGCCCGGCCTTGCGCACCGCCGCCGCGTGGGCCATCCGGCGCAGCCTGCCCTCGAAGATGAGCACCGCGAAGAGCGCGAGCAGGACCAGCACCAGCGCCGGGATGCTGAGCTTGCGCGTCAGGTCGGTCTGGTCGAACTCCGGCGCGGCCCTGCGCAGCTCCAGCGGCACCTCCTCGGACGAGGCGGCCTGTGTCTGGCTCGGCGACGCCTCCGGGGTGGGGGTGTCGGACGGCGCGATGGCCGGCATCTCGACCGACTCCTCCGCCGTGGGCGAGGTGGAGGTGACCGGTGGCACCTCGGCGCTCTGCGTGGGCAGCGGCTGCGGGTTGTCCTCGGTGGACGGCGGGGGCACGACGGGCGCGCTGGTGGTCTTCGTCGGGGTCGGCGACTTCGAGGGTTTGGGCGGCGTCGCGGTGACGGTCTTGGTGACCGTCGTCTCCGGCGTCCCGTCCGGCTCCTCGGGGCCGGGCGTCGCCTCCACCGTGGTGGTGATCGTGACCGTGGTCTCCGGGTCGTTCACGTCGCACGCCAGAACCTCGGGGTCACACGGCTCCACGGGGTCGAACTGCACGGACGCGCTCGCGCTCTGCACGATGAACGGCGTCGCCCCGGCGCCAGCCAGCCCCAGCGCCAGGATGATTGCGGACACGGCTGTCGCTCGCGTGCGTGCCACCGGGTGTCCTCCGCGTAATCCCGGAACCATGGTCAAGGGAATACTAGCCGGGTCAAAGTAACAGTAAAGACGAATTACATCACCTTTCTACGGTTACGACCTCGTTGTACCGTGACAACGGCCCACAGGCCCCCCATGAGCACCCCGATGGCCGCGACGACCATGGGCAGCGCACCCGGTCCGTCGATCGGGCTCACCCACCGGACAGGCTCGACGGGCTTCGCGGCCACGGCCATCCCCCACGGCAACGGCGCCTCGCCGCCGGCGGCCTCGGACTGGAACGTGCCGGCCGCCTGCGGCGCACCGGGAACGACCGCGCCCGCCGTGGGCAACGCCTGCGGCACGAGCTGCGGCACGGCACCCGGCGGCGCCGCACTCGACGACGGCGGGGGCGCCACGCTCGCGGACGGCACCGCCGTGACACCGCCCAGCACCTCAGGCGCGACACTCGCGGACGGCACCGCCGTGACGCCGGCCGACGGCACGCTCTCGACAGCGCCGCCCGGCACCGCCCCCGCCCGCCCCGGCACGCTCTCCACGTCCCGCGACACCGCTCCGGGTCGCACCCCCGGCATGCCGTCCATGGGCCTCGACGTGCTGCCGGTCCGCGTCCGCTGCGGCCCGCTCTCCGCGCCCCGCCCCGGGCGCACACGGTGCGCGAAGCCGCTGAGCGTCGCCGCCTCCTTCCCGAGCGTCTCCCCGACCTGGACGACGGCGGCCCTGCTCATGGTCGTCAGCCCGCCGGTCTCCACGTCGAGCACCTGGGCCACCGCGGCGACCACCACCTCTTTCGCCCCCTCAGGGGCCTTGAGGGTGACGTCCACGACCCGCTCGCCGGCGACCCTCCCCAGCACGCACACCCGCGTGCCGGGCGCCGCCTGCGCCGTCGCCGGGGCCGTGACCACGCTCAACGCCCGCAAGGTCAGCTCCCCGGCATCCGCCGTCTCCTGCGGGTCCGTCGGGTCATGGCCACCCGCGACCTCGTGGCCGCCCGCGAACGGCAGGTCTGACGGGCCCGCCGCGGCCGGGCTCTCGGCGGAGCCGCTCGCCTCGGGGCCGGCCGACCCCGGCCCGCGCCCCGACGACGGCACACAGGCCACCTCGGTCAGCGCCTGCACCGGGCTGGCCGCCACCGCGATCCGCGCCCCTCTGGCCATCCCGTTGAGCCGCACCCGGAAACGCTGCACGTCACCGGTCCTGACCCACCTGCCGACGCCGTCGGCGCCGGTCACCCTCTCGAGCACCAGCGACACCCCGGCCGCCGCCACCGGCACGGAGGGCACCACCACCAGCACCAGCGCACCGGCGACGACCCAACTCCGCCGCATCGCTCCCCACTCCCCCGCCGCGCCACAAACTACGCCTAGTAATCATTGTGTCACAGAGAGGGACGGTCTAATCGTTGTGGAGCAGATTCTCCACAGTCTTCATGATGGGCAGGTCCGCCCCGAGCCACTCGACGTCGTAGTACTCGCCGGGCCCGAGCCAGCGCAGCGCCAGGTGCTCCTTGGCCTCCGGGACGCCCGAGAGCAGCGCGCAGAACCAGACGCGCATGACGTACCCCTCGGCCAGCGGCCAGTCCGCGCCCACGCGCTCGCCCACCGTGACCTCCACGCCGAGTTCCTCCCGGCACTCGCGGACCAGCGCCGCCGTCTCCCCCTCCCCCGGATCCACCTTCCCTCCGGGGAACTCCCAGCCACCGGCCAGCGCGGCGGGCTCGGCCCGCTGCGCGGCCAGCACCCGCCCGCCCGGGGCGACGATCACGGCGGCGACCACGACGATGCTCATAGGGGATTCTGCAACTTCTCGATCTGATCGACGACATCGGGGTTCTGCAGCGGACGTGTGAAACCCACCCGGTTGTCCCGCGCCTGGTAACTGGTCACCTTGATCGGCCCGCACAACGTGCACCGGGCCTCCAGCATCTTGCCCTTGGACACGACCAGCCCCACATGACCGGGACTGTCGGGCCTGGTGCCCGGCCCCGCGTTGAAGAACACCAGGTCACCAGGCTGCTCCTCACCCTCTGACACCTTGACCCCGAACGGCCACTGCGTGAACGTCGTGCGCGGGATCGACAACCCCGCCTCCCGGTAGGCCGCGTAGATGACGCCGGAGCAGTCGAAGGCGTCCGGCCCGGTGCCGCCCCACAGGTACGGCTTGCCGCGCTGCGCCAGCGCGAACTGCAGGATCTTGGCCACGAGGTCGCTCGGCGCGGCCTCGACCAGCGGGTCATCGCACTCCCGCGACGCCTGCGGCGGCACCTTGACATCGCCGGACCTGGCGTAGCGCCGGGCGATCTCCTCGACCTGGTCGACGTACCACCAGGCGCGGTTGTAGACGAACAGCGCCTGCCGCACGTTCTCGGGCGCGCCGTTGCGCTTGAGCATCTTGGCGGCGCCCAGGATGGCGTCGGCGGGGTCGTAGACGTCGGCGACGCCGTCGCCGTCACCGTCGGAGGCGTACCCGTTGACGTCGGACGACGCCGGGATCCTGGCCTTGCCGCCCCACGTGGAGATGAGGAACTGCATCGGCCCGGCCGCGCCCGCCGAGTTGGTGCCGCTCTTGACCCCGGGCAGGTCGGAGCGGCCATGGTCGGTCTCGCGCTTGCCGACGGCGGCCAGGATGTTCCACTGCACGCCGATCTTCCGGCCGTACTCCTTGTACAGCCCCAGGTACTCGTCCGGGATGTCGGACGAGGCCGAGTCGGAGACCTCCTCCACCTGGGCCGTGTCGTCGCAGTCCACGGAGAAGCCGCCGTCGCCGAGGAACGACGGCGGCGACATCAGCAGCAGCGGGGACACGATGACCGCGACCAAGAGCACCATCCCGGCCAGACCGACGATCAGGGCGAGACGCGCTCGAGAAGGGTTCACTGGTCCCCTTTCTGGCCCTCAAGAGCCGGACGGAGGTCGTAGATCCGCCAGTCGGCGCCGAGCTGACTCACCGTGACCGCGTACTCCTCCGTCGCGAGCTGGTTGCCGCTCTTGGCGGTGACCTGCCTGTTCGCGGTGACCACGAACACGATGGACGACTGCTCGACCTGCCTGATCTCCTTCAGAGCGGCCGTGGCCGTGGAGACGGTCTGGTCGGCACGCATCTGCTCGACGAAGCCCGCCGAGGTGACCGTCCTGGTCAGGGTGCCGGCCAGTTCGGGCGTGGTGAACACCTTCAGCCGCTGCGCGTAGGCGGCCGGTTCCTCGTCGTGCCGGAACGTGCCGTACGCGGCGGTGAACCGTTCGGCCAGGTCCGCCGCCGCGGCGAGCTGCTCCTTGCGCATCGGCAGGTAGGAGTAGATGTCGAACGGGGCGGCGCTCGCGGTCGCCAGCGGCGCGCTCGGCACCGCGGCGGAGCGGGTGGCGGGCGGGTTCGCCGTCGGCTCCCGGGCGGCCTCGTCGGAGGAGTCCGGCCACATCGTCAGATAGAGGCCGACCGCCGCGATGACCACGACGATGACGACGAAGGCCACGCCCCGCCTGTCACCTGGCTGCGCCATGTTCAGTCCTTGTCCGAATTGTTTGGCTTGAGCCAGAAGGGCACGTCGGGGCTGTCACCCCCGGAGCCGCCGCCGTCGCGTCCGCTGCGCAACCAGAGCGGGGGCGCCTCGGAGCCGCGGGACGACGACTCGCCGGAGCCGAAGATCCGCGGGGCGCCCGACGTGCCGCCGCCCGACCTGGCCCCGCCACCGCCGCCGCCGAACAGGCCGCCGCCCGAACCACCCGAGCCGCCGGACCTGCGCGAGCCGCCGCCGAAGATGCTGCCACCGCCCGCGCCGCCGCCCGAGCCGCCTCCTGAGCCGCCGCGTGAACCGCCGCCGCCGAACAGGCCGCCGGAGCCGCCGCGTGAGCGGGACCCGCCCGAACGCGAGCCGCCCGAGCCGCCGAAACGTGAGGTGCGGGAACCCGTACCGCGCGAGCCGCCCGAACCGCCCGAACCGCCGCGACGGGCCCAGCCGCCGCCGGAGCCCGTGCCGAACCAGCCGCCCGCGGAACCGGATCCACCCGACCCCCCGGAACCGCCCGAACCGCCCGAACCGCCCGAACCGCCCGAACCGCCCGAACCGGGCGCGCCGGGGCCGGGCCTGGAACCGCCGGCCGCTGGGCCGCGGCTACGGGTGGGCGCGCCGTTCAGGTTGAGCGGGGGCGCGGTGCCCCGGCGCGGTTCTGGCGTGGCCCGTCCGGCCGCCTTGCCGCTCTGCTGGTCGGTGTCGAGAGGAGCCGCCGTGGCCGGGATCCTGGTGCCGGACGGCGAGCCCTCCCCTTCCTCGCTGCGCATCCGCACCTGCCCGGCCGCCGCGGAGGCCGCCGCGCCCGCCGGGTTGACCGCCCCCGCCGCCCTGATGAGCGGCTCCGCCTTGCGCAGCCCCCAGCGGCCGATCCGGGCCGAGGCGACCGGCGGCAGCGCGCCCGCCGACCGTTCGAGCACCGAGGAACTGGCGGCCTCGCCGAGCATGCGGGTGGTCACCGTGTGCCCGCTCATCGAGGCGAACAGGTGCTGGAACGGCCGCCGGTAGAAGAACACGGCGATCGTCAGCAGCGCCATGAACAGCACCTGCATGCCCCATGGCATGGCCGTGGAGATGATCAGCGCGTACCCGTACACGAGCACGCCGAGCACGATCGTCAGCACGGCCTGCCTGAGCAGCGTGCCGATGAGCATCTCCACCCAGCGCATGGCGACGATCCGGCCGCTGCCCGGATGCACCCCGATCAGCAGGAAGATCGGCCCCAGGATGAGCAGCAGCAGGAAGCCCACCTTCAGCACCAGCAGCGAGACCGCCACGAGGAAGATGAGCAGCCCCGCCACCAGGGCCGCGATGAACGCCCCGACGGCCACGCCGAGCCGGTTGGACCAGTCGCGCCCGGAGAAGGTGGCGTAGCGGGGGTCGTTACGCAGCTTGTCGCCCAGCGAGGCGTACTCCGACTGCCTGGCCCCAATGTCGGGCGCCGGTTGGCCGGCCGTGATCGCCGGGGCCGACTGCATCTCCAGCACCTTGCGGCCCCAGTCGCGCACGATGGGCTGCTGCGGGTCGGCGGTGCCGAACAGGCCCACCAGCCACGGCTTGCAGACCAGCGTGGACCACAGCGCGTCGGCGTTCTGGTCCACGCCCGGCGTGCCGCCCTGGGCGTACCCGCCCGCCTTGATCTGCGGGTCGGCCTCGCCGGGCGGCGGCAGGCAGGACGCGCCGCCCGCGCCGGGCAGGCCGGAGAAGGCGGAGTTGACCACCTCGCCGGTCTTGTCGGTGACGACCTTGCCCAGGCCGGTGAAGTCGCCGGGACGGCTGAAGAACCAGACCGCCACCGTGACCGCCAGCACCATCCAGATCACGCCTTCGGCGGTCGTGGTGGCGCGCTTGCGGATCAGCCCGTACCAGGCCAGCCAGATCGCGCCGAGGATGACGATCGGGCGCAGGAAGGGCCAGTACATGGCGTTGGACAGGTTCGTGACGATGTCGTCGACCACGTCCTTGATCGACTGCAGCGGCCCCTCGGTCGCCGCCGCCTGGTACGTGGTGATCGTCAGCCGGTCCACGGCCTTGGCCGCGGTGAAGATGCCGTTGGCCCACATGTTGCCGAGCACGGCCACGTAGTCGGAGCAGGTCAGCTCGTGCGTGTGCCAGAACTGGCCGCTCATGCCGAACTGCGAGTAGTTGGTCGTCGGGGTCTGCGGCCCGCCCTCCGGGGGCGGGGCCTGGATCAGACCGTCGAGGCCGCTGCCCACCATCTCGGGCGAGAGCGGGCCCGAGAGGTCGCAGGGAGCGGCGGCGACCGGCGTCGAGACCGCGCCCAGCACGAGCGGAACCACCAGGACACCGCAGACCAGCGCGAGAACCAGCGCCAGCCGTCGGGATAGCCGGACCTTCATGACCGTACCTCCTGCGCCCTGCCCACGCCCCCTTGAAGATCATGCCCGCTGCCGTCGGGTTTGTCGTGTGTCGGGTTCGTGTCGAGCCAGCGGAGCAGATCCTCGGAGATCAGATCCACCCCGATCCGGCCCGCCCTGCCGTCCAGGTCGCGGAAGACGCACTCGCCGTTGCCCAGCGAGCGCAGCACGGCCTTGTGCTCCTCCGACGCCTCCACCCCGAGCAGGGACATGACGTGGTCCACCTCCACCCGTTCCGTGGACCTGAACGCGAAGACCGACGACAGACAGTTGGTCACCTGCTCGTTCAGCAGGTCGCCCGCGTTCTGGGAGACCAGTACCAGGGCGGTGTTGCGGGAGCGGCCCATCCGGCTGACCTCCGGCACCAGCTTGGCGCCCTCGGGCGTGGAGGTGATCGCCCACGCCTCGTCCAGGAAGATCGCCTTCGGCGCGCGCCGGTCGAGGCCGTTCATCAGCCTGCGCGCGAACTGCGACACCAGGTAGAGCAGGGCCACCGACAGCCGCTGCTCGTAGGAGTAGTCCTCCCGGCCCGTGGTCACGTCGGGCAGCGTCAGGCCGCCGAGCGTGAACACGGTCGTCCAGCCCTCGGTGTCGATCTGGTCGCCGCCGGACGGGTCGAAGCAGAGCCGGGCCAGGTGCATCTCCGACATCGAGCGCAGCACCGCGCCGAGGTTCTTCGACGCCGGGTCGTCGGCCTGCTCCAGGAAGTCCACGACCTTGCCCAGCGACGGGTCCGCCCCGTTCGACACCGCGGCCACCGCCTGGATCATCGCCGACTCGCGCTCCTCCGACATCCGGGGCAGCAGCAGCCGCAGGGTCTCGGTGGCCATCGTCTTCTTCGCCGCGATGTCGTCGCCGAACGAGAACGGGTCCAGCAGCCCGGGGGCGGCCGATCCCAGCGGGATGATCCGGGCCCTGCGCCCCCGCTTCTCCAGGAGCCGCACCAGCGACTCGGCGTCGCCCTTCGGGTCGATCACCGCGACCGTCACGCCGCGCAACGCCATCTGGTAGATCATCAGCAGCGCCAGCGTCGTCTTGCCGCCGCCCGGCTCGCCGGTGATCGCGATGGCGGTCGGCCGGTTGCGGGTGGCCGCCACCAGCGGATCGAAGTGTACGATGCTGCGCGCCCTGCCGACGGTCTCGCCGATGTACGGCCCCAGCCAGCCCTCGCTGCCCTCGCCCGGCCGGTCGCCGAGATCGACGGTGGCCGTGGCCATGCCGCCCGCGATGGTCCGCAGCGGCTGACGCTGGGCGTAGGCGTTGATGCCCACCTTCTCGCCCGGCAGCGACTCGCGGAACAGCGAGAACTGGTCGCCGGTCGAGTTCACCACGTCGATGCCCATGTCGCGGTAGTGCTCGACCACGGCCTCCACCCGCTGGACGCAGATGTCCTCGGTCGGGGCCGAGACGATCAGGCGGTGCCAGCCGTACACGAAGGGCAGCCGCTCCTTCGTGATGCCGTGCTCCAGCATGCGGGCCGCGTCGATCTGCTCGGCCAGCGCCAGCGGCGCCTCCGCGCCCGCCTCGCGGATGTGGTGGTCCATGTCGCGGGCGTGCGCCAGCTTGCGCGCGACGTCCTTCGACGCCTTGACCGGCGGGATGAGCCGCATCCGCGAGGAGATCTCCACCGGGAACGGCAACTGGTCGGCGAAGTGCAGCCACGGCTCGCCGTCGGGGAACGGCATCAGGTCGGGGAAACGCGCGAACGACAGATAGGACACGTACGAGTCGCCCTGGGGCTGCACGATCCGCAGCAGCGACCGGCCGTTGTGGATCTCGCCCTCGATGAGCGACTCGATCTCGCCCTTGCCCCAGCGCCGTCGCGGGCTCGCCGACGGCGGCGGATCGCCCACCGCGCCCGCGGCCGCGTGCTGGAACATCCACGCCACCTCGACCGACGTGGCGTGCCGGGCGTACAGCGCGCTCGACGCCAGCGCCCGGCCGAGCCGTTCGGCCTGCTCCGTCCAGCGCCCGATCTCGCTGTCGTGGACGTGGTCGTCCTCCATGCCCAGCACCTTCTCCGTCTTCTGGTAGAAGCCGAAGACCTGGGCCAGCACCCCGCTGCCGAGCTGCTTGCCGCGCGGGCCGAGCCGCACGCCCAGGTAGACCTCCTTCGTCCAGAAGTCCTTGGCCCAGACGTGCCGGTACATCTCCTCCAGGTAGTCGCGCCAGCCGGACCCCTCGTCGGACGTGGCGTTCAGCGCCATGGCCCACTCCGCCGCGGGGTAGGTGCGGTGCGCCACCCTCAGGTGCACCTCGGCGTCGGGCATCCTGATCGCCGCCAGCGCGATCGTGATGTTGGTGGCCAGCGCCTCGCGCTCTTCCGGCGTGACGAACTCGTAGCTGATCGTCGGAAGCCGGAAGTACGCCCATGCGCAGGTGTCCGTGAGCAGGATGCGATCGTCGAAGTACCGGACCGCGAGGCGCTGATGCGCTCGGGACGCCCTGCTCATGCCGCCCCCTCGGCGCATGAACGGGCCAGACCTGCTCGCTTGTTCACTTAACGCTCACCGATTCTCGTGCCCGGGGGGTCACTCGCCAACTCCTCTTCGCTCGGTCGTACGCTCTGTGCCGCGAAGCCCGCGACCACGACGCCGGCGAGGGCGAGGTAGGCCCGCCGTCCGGCCGCGCGCAACTGCCCCGGGTCGACGACCTCCGCGCCACCTGGCGCCAGATCGTCCTCCCAGGGGACCCTGACGATGGCCCGGCACCTGCCCCTGGCCACCGACTCCGCCTGCTCGACATCGGTCATCGAACGCCTGCTCACGCCGTTGACCACCATCACCGCCCGCCTGCGCAGCTCCGCGCAGCCGTGCCCGTCGAGCCACTCGTACGTCATCGCCACCGCCTCCGACGCCTCCTCGCTCGCCGGAACCACCAGGACGAGCTGGTCGGCGTACGGCAGCAACCTGGCCGCCAGGGCGGCGGCCGGGTCGATGACGGCCAGCTTGTAGTGGCGGTCGAGCAGGCGCATGGATTCGCCGAGCCGGTGGTCGGAGAAGAAGGACCGGTCCGCGAGGCGCTGCTCGGCGCCCGCGTCGGTGTCCGCGCTGATCACCTCCAGACCCGAGGCGGTCCGCGTGGTGTATCCGCGCATGGTGAGGTAGCCGCTGACCCGGTCGAGGCCCGACAGCAGCGAGGTCAGCGTCTCGGGGGTCTCCGGCTGGATCTTGCTGGTGAGGGTGCCGCCGCCGGTGTTGGCGTCCACGGCCACGATCCGGTCGTCGCGGTACTGGGCGAAGGCGTGGCCGAGCATGAGCGCCGTCGTGGTCTGGCCGGCCCCGCCCGTGCAGCCCAGGACGACGATCCGCCTGCTGCCCCCGAACACGGCCCTGGCCCTGGCCTCGTCGATCTCGGACCCGTCCGTACGCACTCCGCCGCCGCCGACCACGACCTGCGCGATGCGCCGCCATCCCCCCGAGTCCCGGCCCACCACGGACTCGATCCTGCGCACCCTGCCCTCGCCCGGCCGCGGTCCCGGAACGGGGGTGACCAGGTCACCGGGCTGCCCGTCACGCGGCCGAGCCTCATCCCCGTAGGCGACCTCACGCCCGACACGCTCATCCCGCGCCACCTCATCACCGCGTGCCGCCTCACGACCGGCGCGCTCATCACGCGCACCCTCACGCCCGGCGTCATCACCGCGTGCCGCCTCACGCCCGGCCTCGTCACCGTGCCACGCCTCACGCCCGGCGTCATCACCACGTGCCACCTCACGACCAGCGTGCTCAACACGCACGACCTCACGCCCGGCGTCGCCACCCTGTGCCGCCTCACGACCGGTGTGCACAGCAGGTGCGGCCGCGCGCCCGGCGTCGCCATCGTGCCGCGCCTCACGGCCGACCTCATCGCCGTGCCGCGCCTCGTGCTCGGCGTCGTCGCCGTGTGCCGCCTGGCTGGGTGCCGCCTCAGGCTCGGGAGCCGGTCGGGGCGTGACCTCGGGGGCCGGCTCGTGCTCCGCGTCCACCGGTCCGGTGAGCCGGCTCACCGTCTGGCTCTCGTCGGCGGCCGGCCGCCGACGCCTTCCGGTTCGGGTGCGGCGCTCTGTCACCGGCGTGTCCGAGTGGTCCGGGGCCGTCTCGTCGCGCGCCGGCGGTTCGGGGCCGCTCGCGACCCCGTCGTCATGTGCCGCCGCCTGATCGTGCTCCGACGCCGCGCGCGCCCCGTCACCGGGGGCCGCCGTCTCGTCGTGTGCCGCAATCTCAGGAGCCCGCGCCACCATCTGGTCGCCGGGGACCTCCGGGTCGCCCGCGTCCGGTCGGCGGATCGCCGGCTCGCCGGCTACCACCGTGGCTCGGCCGTCGTCCACCGGCTCGGCCAGGTCGCCGGCCACCGGCGCGGCGGTGTCATGGTCGCCCGCCACCGTATCCGGTCCGTGACCGGCGGAACCCGCCGCAGCGCCGTCGCCGGCCCGCGCCGGCGGGGTGTCACCCGGCCGGGGTGCCACGTCACCGTCGCCCGGGACGTCTGCGGTCTGCTGGGCGCCGAGGCGGGGCAGCGGCTTGGCGTTCGGGTCGAGCGGCGGCCAGACCCCCTGCGTGCCGGACAGCAGCCCCGGCGCGAGCCGCGGCGGCTGCCCCTTCCTGTGCTGGTCTCTGGCGGCGTCGTCTTGGTGCCGGGCCGGCGGCCTGCGCGTGCCGGTCTCGGCCCGCTCCCCGGTGTCGGCGGGCGCGCCGGCGCTCGCCGCGAGCCGCCGCAACCGGCGCAGCGCCTCGGTGTCGATGGGCTTGCCCGCCGCGGGCTTGCGGCTCTCCGCGGTCCTGATCGGCACGCCCACCTCGTGCGCGGCCAGCGCCTCCGCGCCCATCTCGGCGCCCATCTCGGCGCCCATCTCGGCGTGCGCGACGGCGCTCGCCCACCGCTCGTCCCCGCGCTCCGGCGAGTCGTGGACGTCGCCTGCGGACACCGGGCCGGCCGCGTCCACGGGCTCACGGCTCTCGGCGGGGACGGCTGCGCGGGTCGCCCCGACCACCTCGTCGAGGAGCGCCCGCTCCGGACGCCGTCCAGCACCGCCTGAGGCCCCTTCCTCGCGCCACACGGGCGCCACCCCGGTCGTCGGTGCCGGGGCCGCGGCTCCCTGGCGTACGTGGCTCCTGAGCGCGGGCGCGGTGCCGCGGCGGCGGGTGCCCCAGCCCGTACGCGCGGGCGGCTCGGCGACGGGCGCCTGCGTGGCGGCGGCGGCCGCGGCGGCGACGGCCGGACGAACCTGGCGGGGCCCGGCGATCCGCTGGCCCTCCCGCTTGCGCTGCCGGACGCGGACCTTGCCCGGCCCCTTCGACTTGACCCGCGCCGGGCCGGTCCGCCACACGCGGCCGGAGAACGTGACGGTCTCGGGCTCCGGGCTGGGCGCCAGGCGGTACCACGCCTTCGGCTGGCCCAGGTAGCGGAGCTGGGACTCGAGCAGTTCGGTGAGCCGCTTGCCCTCGATGACCGGACGGGTGGACAACCACGTCACGATGCCCGGCGGCACCAGGAACAGCACGTGCCAGGGCATCTCCACCGGCACGCCCACCAGGACCAGCAGGAGCGACCACGGGACGAACACCCCGACGAACACGCCGATCCAGACGATCGGCAACGGCATCGGCAGGCGTAGGTCGTACAGCTTGTAGAGCCGCTTCTCGATGCGCCAGATGTTCGTATACGTGGGCAGGTCCACCCGGTCCTCCTCCTCTCCACCCGCTCGTTCATGACCGCCGGAGAGCGGTCTCAACCCTTATCTGATGCCCAGTGCGCCCGCGATCGCCCGCGCCGTCACCTCGATGATGTTGGGCACGTAGAAGATCACTCCGATGGCCACGGCGAGTATCAGGAACTGCACGAAACGCGTGATCTCCCGGGTGAAGAGGAAGAACAGCGCGACCACGGAGACGACCACGAGGAACAACGGGGCGAAGAAGGCGCGCAGGAAGTCGGCGAGCCCGCCCGTGTCAATGCCGGTCGTCGGGGACCCCGGCGTCGGCGTCAGCTCGATCAAGTTGAGCAATATGGTGTTAAGCGTCACTTTTGTCCTCCTGGGGGGTACCGATCAGCGGCGCGGCCGTGCCTCTACCCGACGACGCGGCTACCGCCGCGGATGTCGGCGACGAACCACTTGTCGCCCTGCTTTTCCACGGTCAGGCGATAGGCCTGCTCCAACGTCCCGCCGACCGCGGCCGGGTCGGTGGCGTTGGGGGAGGGCGGCGTGTCACCGTTGGGCACGGCCCACACCACCACCGCCTGGATCTCCCGGGTGGCACCCCCCACAGGCACCACGACTTCCTTGAGCTGCGAGAAGGTGAACGTGCCGCCGAAGCTGGGCAGGCTCTTGCCGGCGGCGACGTAGCGCTGCAGGCCGGCGGCGTCACCGGAGGCGTATTCCTTGAAGAAGCCCTCCAGTTGAGGTTTGAGCTCGGCCGCCGCCGCGTCGTCGGTCTCCGGCGCGGCCACCTGCGGGAGGTCGGCCGGGGCCGGGGCGGGCAGGATCGCCGGGCGGCCCGCCACGACGAAGCGCCCTCCGGCGTCGTCGCCTGAGTAGTAGATCGGCACCGACAGCATCATCCGGCGCGGGCCCGACTGGAACGCCACGCTGACCACGGCGTTCTGGGCGTCGCTCGGCTCGATGTCGTACGGCTGGATCGCGACGGCCGCCAGCTTGCCGTAACCGTCCCAGCCCATCTGCGGGTCCATGCCCTGGGCCAGGAACGCCGCGAGCTTGTTGGACCTGCTCCCCGCGTCGTCGGGGCTGAAATTCAGATAGACCCCCGCGAACTGTGCGGCGAAAGCCATGCCGCGTTCACCGGGGAATCCCTTGTCGGCCTGAGTGGCAGGATTGGCCACCACAGCCCCTGGCTGGGTAAATCGCTCAAATGGGGCACGAACCCCATTCACCACAATAACGATGATAAGTGCCCAGAGAATGATGCGGCCGGTCCACACCAGCCACCGTCCGCCACCACCCGACCAGCCACCGCGCCGCGGCCGGCGAGGCGGCGGCGCCTCGAAGTCAGCCGTATCAAGGGTTGCGGAAAGGCCGGGCCCGTCAGCGATCCGAGGATCGTGCTGGACGGTAGACCTACGAGCCATCACGCCTCCGCTCGCGCCGATCCCCCCGGCTGGCGCGGTGTCGTCCGTTGCCGATCCCCATCATCCGCGGTGAAGTAGTCACCCTATCCGGTCTCCGCCATTGTTCCAGGAAAGCCACGCCCATGCTGCGGCATGACGGTCCCCACCGGCAAACCGGGCCCACCTGACAGGCCACGCCGTCGATTCCTGTCACTTCCCGGTGGAATGGCCTTTTGACCAGGCCAGACGCCTAAAATCGCATAGCCGGGCGGCCACGGATTCCTGTCCAAAACAGGCATGGACCTGTCTCGACCTGCGGAATCGGCATGGATCTGAACCCGGGAGGCCCCCGTCAGGCCGGCTCGGGATCCTGGCTCGTACGCGCCTGACGCCTGCTGTGCAGGTCGACGACGGTCGGCCGCACCGCGCGCTCCAGGGAGCCGCGCAGGTCCGCCAGCATCTCGGCGGGCTCGCGCTCCCGCATCCGGGTGGCCATCTCGTTACGCTCGTCCACTTTCCTGCGGAGATACGCCTCGCGGTTGACGCGCAGGCCGTACATGAGCTCGACCCGGATGAGGGCCAG
This sequence comes from Nonomuraea sp. MG754425, assembly GCF_021699195.1. Lineage (GTDB taxonomy): Bacteria > Actinomycetota > Actinomycetes > Streptosporangiales > Streptosporangiaceae > Nonomuraea. The sequence goes on from NZ_SSXE01000036.1 coordinate 28,990, forward strand.
CTCCTCCTCGAGCGTGATGCCCGCGAGCGTGGGCGCCGAGCGTCGTTTCCGGATGATGCGACGGAACATGAGGGCCTCCCGAGTCAGCGTGAACGCCGTGACGATTCGACGCGCGGGGGCCCAAAGTGGTTGACGCATCGCCCGCCCCGGCGACAAACGCAGGGTCGCCTCCGGGGCATCAGACGTCCAAGGGGGCCTCGCCGCCGTCCGCCGTCGGTAACCTACCGTAGCGAATGATCGCTCTACGTGATTGGACTCATGACATGCGACGATTCGCCGCGGCACTCGCGCCCGCCGCCGTGCTCACCGCGTACGCCCTCATCGGCGCCCCGGCCACCGCCGCGCCCGCCTGGGTGACCACCGACGAGTGCCTCGACGGCGGCGGCAAGCTCACCCCCGTCGGCAGGGGCAAGGCCATCTGCAGCGGCGGCACCTGGGACCAGCAGCTCATCCACGGCTGACGGCGCCCTGCCGGGCGGCCGGAAGACTCTTCCCGCCGCCCAAGTCAGACGTTGAAGCGGAACTCCACGACGTCACCGTCGCGCATGACGTAGTCCTTGCCCTCGATCCTGGCCTTGCCCGCCGAACGGGCGCCGGCGATCGAGCCGATCTCCACCAGGTCGCCGAAGGAGACGACCTCAGCCTTGATGAAGCCGCGCTGGAAGTCGGTGTGGATGACGCCCGCCGCCTCGGGCGCCGTGGCGCCCCTGCGGATCGTCCAGGCCCTGGTCTCCTTCGGCCCGGCCGTCAGGTACGTCTGCAGGCCCAGCGTCTCGAAGCCGACCCTGGCGAGCTGGCGCAGGCCCGACTCCTCCTGGCCCACCGACTGCAGCAGCTCCAGCGCCTCCTCCTCGTCGAGCTCGACCAGCTCGGACTCGATCTTGGCATCGAGGAAGACCGCCTCGGCCGGGGCGACCAGGGCCGAGAGCTGCTCCCTGAGCGCGGCGTCGGTCAGCTCGTCGGCGTCGAGGTTGAACACGTACAGGAACGGCTTGGCCGTCAGCAGGTGCAGCTCGCGCAGCTCGTCGCGGTCGAGACCGCTCTCGAAGACGGTCTTGCCGGTCTCCAGGACGGCCAGGGCGGCCTCCGCGGCCTCCAGGGCGGCCTTCTTGTCCTTGTTGTTGCGCGCCTCCTTCTGCAAGCGCGGGACGGCCTTCTCGACCGTCTGGAGGTCGGCCATGATCAGCTCGGTGTTGATGGTCTCGATGTCGCGCTTGGGGGAGATGTCGCCGTCCACGTGCGTGACGTCGGGATCGGCGAAGACGCGGATGACCTGGCAGATCGCGTCGGTGTCGCGGATGTTGGCGAGGAACTGGTTGCCCCTGCCCTGCCCCTCCGACGCCCCCTTGACCAGGCCCGCGATGTCGACGAACTCGACCTTGGCGGGCAGGATCCGGGCCGAGCCGAAGATCTCGGCCAGCACGGGCAGCCGGTCGTCGGGCACGCCGACGATGCCGACGTTGGGCTCGATGGTGGCGAACGGATAGTTCGCCGCGAGCGCGTTGCCGGTCTTGGTCAGCGCGTTGAAGAGCGTGGACTTACCGACGTTGGGCAGGCCGACGATGCCGATGGAGAGACTCACGGACAGCGAGTTTACTTGCTGAGTACGTCCAGACAGGTAACCGGACGATTGCCCTCGTCGGCGCGCAGGTAGCGGCGCGCGCCCGCCGGGCAGGCCGAGGGCGCGCGCTCGAACGACAGCACCTTCGCCCAGGCGTGCGGGGAGTCGCACGGCACCCGGCCGACGGCCGACCTGGCGATCACGTCGGTGGCGGGCTCGGCCACGCAGTCGCCGACGTCGAGGACCTGACCGCCCCGGCCCAGGCAGATGACCTGGGAACCGCCGTCGAGGGTGTCGAGGGTGCCCTCGGGACAGGCCGCGGCGTCGGGGGTGAGGGCGAGCGCCCTGCCGTGCCAGCCGGGCCGGGCGCAGGCCCGCTCCAGGCCGTCCAGCGTGACGCAGTCGCCCGGACGGAGCACCCCGCCGCCCGCGCCGGGATCGCCGGGGTGCGGCTCCAGGAAGTTGCGCACGCACGCCGTGCGGCCCGAGCCGACCCGCAGGACGTCGTCGGTGTCCGCGGGGCAGTCGCCCGGCCCCGGCGGGTCGGGGGCCATCGCCACCACCTCGGCCTCGCCGCCGTTGCACGCCGTCAGCGCCAGCTTGTCCGTGACGCACGCGCCGGGCGTCCAGCGCAGCACCGGACGCGGTTGCGCCCCCTCCCTCGCGCCCGCGATGACCGCGCCGGCCAGCGCCAGGAGCGCGACCACCAGGGCGGCGACCGCGGCGGCCAGCTTCGGTCGCGTATCCATCCCAGTACTGTGCGTGACGGGCGTCAGGGCGCACAAGCGGAACGACCAAGCGTGTCGGGAAGATTCGCGCCCCGTCTCCTGCGATCATCAATGGAGTGGATGTCGTGTCGCTTCTCATCGGTATCGCCATCGGGCTGCTCGTGGGCTTCCTGGTGGCCAGGACACGCGCCGCGGTCCGGGTGGCCGAGGCCGACGCGCGGGCCAGGTCGTCCGCCGAGAAGCTGGTCTACGTCGAGGAACAGCTCGCCGAGCGGTTCCAGGCCCTTTCCACGCGGGCGCTCGACGTCAACAACGTCCGGTTCCTGGAACTGGCCGAGACCCGGTTCTCGGCCAGCCGCGCGGAGGCCGCGGGCGATCTGGAGCAGCGCAGGCAGGCCGTCGAGCACCTGGTCGAGCCGCTGAAGGACGCGCTGGCCCGGGTCGAGGCGCAGCTACGCGACACCGAGTCGGGGCAGCGCGCGGCGCGCGCGGAGCTGACCAAGCAGATGGAGTTCGTCCGCCAGAGCAACGAGCAGCTCCGTTCCCAGACCACCGCCCTGGTGCGCGCCCTGCAGCGGCCCGAGGCCCGGGGCCGGTGGGGCGAACTGCAGTTGCGCAGGGTCGCCGAGATCTCCGGCATGCAGCACCACTGCGACTTCGAGGAGCAGGTCACCGAGGGCTCCATGCGGCCCGACATGGTCGTCAGGCTCGCCGGGGGCAAGAACGTCGTGGTCGACTCCAAGGTCTCCCTGGCCGCCTACCTGGAGGCCGCCGAGGCGGCGGACGAGTCGCTCGCCTCCGTACGCCTCGACGCGCACGCCAGGCACGTACGCGAGCACATCGACCGGCTGGCGGCCAAGGCGTACTGGCAGGGGTTCAACCCGTCGCCGGAGTTCGTGGTGCTGTTCATCCCCGGGGAGGCGTTCCTGGCCCCGGCCCTCGAACGCGATCCCGGCATGCTGGAGTACGCGATGACGCGGCGCGTGCACATCGCCACCCCGACGACGCTGATCACGATGTTGCGCACCGCCCACTACGCCTGGCAGCAGGCCGCGCTGAGCGAGAACGCGCGGGCGGTCTTCGAGCTGGGCAAGGAGCTGTACGAGCGGCTGTCCTCCCTGGGCAGGAACGTCGAGTCGCTCGGCCGGGCGCTGACGCGGGCCGTGGAGGCGTACAACAAGTCGGTGGGGTCGCTCGAAAGCCGCGTCCTGGTCACCGCTCGCAAACTGCACGATCTCGGGGTCGTCGAGGGCGATCTCGACTCCCCCGAGATGCTCGACGGGCTCCCCAGGCCCCTGGCCTCCCCCGAACTGCTCGAAACCCCATCTCTGATTTCCCACGCGAACGGTAAGTTGGCAGGCGGGTCGCAGTAAATGGGGGTGGGCGAGTGGGTGAGAAGGGCAGGCGTCCTGCCGTCAGACTGACCGCACGCGGCGCCATCGCGCTCGCCTTGGTCGCCACTCTGGCGGGCTACGTGCTGACGGCTCTGCTCGGCGTCGACCACATCGTGGGCGCGGCGTTCGTGCTGGCCAGCGCGCTCGGCGCGGTGCTGGTCAACCGGCGCGAGCTGCTGTCGCTGGTGGTCACGCCGCCGCTGGTGTTCTTCTGCGCCACGTTGTTCGTCGAGCTGGGGCGGGCGTTCGGCTCGGTGTCGATCGTGCAGTCGCTGGCGCTCGGGCTCTACACGTCGATGACGCGCGGGGCGCCGTGGCTGTTCGCGGGCTCGGCTCTGGTGCTGGGCGTCGCGTGGCGGCGCGGACTCCGCGACAACGTCCGCGAGCTGCGGGAAGAGCTGAAGGCGGGCGCGGAGGTGTCGCGCCCGCGCCAGCCGTTCGTGCCGGAGCCCGAAGGTTACTTCGAGCCCAAGGTGTACGGCACCCCGCGCGGCGAGGACTGACCGCCGCGGCTAGGAGGCGCGCAGGTCCTTGCGCAGCTCGTGGGGCAGGGCGAAGCGCATGTGCTCCTCCACCGGCTCGACCTCGGTCACCTCGCCGTAGCCGTGCCTGGCCAGCCGGGCCAGCACCTCCGCCACCAGTTCCTCCGGCACCGATGCGCCGCTGGTGACGCCGACCGTGGTGACGCCCTCGAACCACTCGTCGCGGATGAAGTCGGCGTTGTCGACCAGGTACGACTCCCGCGCGCCGTAGTCCTTGGCCACCTCGACCAGGCGCTTGGAGTTGGAGGAGTTCTCGGAGCCGACCACGATGACGAGCTCGGACTCGGCCGCGATCTCCTTGACCGCGACCTGGCGGTTCTGGGTGGCGTAGCAGATGTCGTCGCTGGGCGGGTCGATGAGTGTCGGGAAGCGCTGCTTGAGCCGGGCCACGGTCTCGGTGGTCTCGTCGACCGACAGCGTGGTCTGCGACAGCCACACCAGCTTGCTCGGGTCCTTGACCCGCACCTGGTCGACCGCGTCGAGCCCGTCGACGAGCTGGATGTGGTCGGGGGCCTCGCCCGAGGTGCCCTCGACCTCCTCGTGCCCCTCGTGCCCGATCAGCAGGATGTCGTAGTCGTTGGCCGCGAACCTCTTGGCCTCGTTGTGCACCTTCGTGACCAGCGGGCAGGTGGCGTCGATGGTGCGCAGCCCGCGCTGCCTGGCCTCCTCGTGCACGGCCGGCGAGACGCCGTGGGCCGAGAACACGACGATCTCCCCCTCCGGCACCTCCTCGGTCTCGTCGACGAAGATGGCGCCCCTGGCCTCGAGCGTCTTGACGACGTGGGTGTTGTGCACGATCTGCTTACGGACGTAGATCGGGGCGCCGTACTGTTCCAGAGCCTTCTCGACCGCTACCACGGCTCGATCGACTCCGGCACAGTAGCCCCGCGGCTTGGCGACGAGGACTCGGCGGGAAGAGGGGGTCTGGGGCTCCATACTTTCTATGCTACGTGGAGCGGCCATCTGGCCCGCCCGTGCGTGGTTGTCCACGGTTTGCCAGACTAGCCGTCCAATACTGACCTCCCAGGGAGACGTACATGTCCCTCAGCGACGTGATACGCAACATCACCAGAACCGTTACCAACAAGGACGAACTCAAAGAGAAGGCCAAGGACCTGCCGCTTCTCGTCGTCCAGACCACGCTCAGCGCCGCGGGGCAGGCTCTGCTGCTCGTGGACCGGATGAAGAACTCCATCAAGGGGCTCGGCAACAAGGAGCGGGAGGAGGAGCAGGAGTCCCGTCCCTCCGCCGCCGAGCAGGTGGCCGCCGCCCCGGCCGAATCCGCGGCCGATTCCGCGACGGAGACCAAGGCGGAGGACCGTCCGGCGCGCAAGGAGCCGGTCATCTTCGCGCCGCGTTCCGCCCCCGCCGAGCCCAACGGCGTGGCCAAGACCAAGCCGGACCCGGTCATCTTCGCTCCGGCGGGCAAGACGGAGGCGGCGGCCAAGCCGGGCTCCGAGACCGCCGCGCCGGAGGCCCCGGTTGCCGAGACGTCCGCTCCCAAGGCCGCCGACGCCCCCAAGGTCGCCGAGCCCGAGGCGGCGGAGTCCACGGTCGTGGAGTCCCCGGTCACGGAGCCCAAGGCCGTCGCGGAAGCCGTCGCGGAAGCCGTCGCGGACGCCGTCGCAGAGCCGGAGGCAGCACCCAAGGCCGCGGCAGAACCCGCCGTGGAGCCCGCTGTGAAGCCCGAGGTGAAGCCCGCCGCCAAGCCGAAGACCGCGAGGGCCAAGGCCAAGCCCAAGGCGGAGCCGAAGGCCGCCGAGCCCGCTCCCGCGCCGGAGCCCGCCCCGGCCCCCGCCGAGCCCGCCGCCACGGCGGAGCCCGCCACGGCGCCCGAGCCGGCGACGGCCCCCGAGCCGGTCGCGGCCCCCGCCGCCGTCGACCTGACCGAGCCGCTGCCGGGCTGGTCCGAGCTCACCGTCGCGTCGCTGCGCGCCAGGATGCGCGGCAAGACGGCCGGGCAGATCGGCGACTTCCTCGCCTACGAGCGGGCGACGACGGCACGTCCCGAGGTCATCAGGATGTTCGAGAACCGTCTCGCGAAGCTCCAGGCCGGGGAATAAGTCACACCGAACCCGTAGTCTTCCGCCATGACCTCGAAGACCACGCCCGAGTCTCCCCTGCCGATCCGCACGGTCCTGCAGATGGTGGGCGGCTGGATCGGCAGGCTCGGCACGGTCTGGGTCGAAGGAGAGATCACCGACCTGAGCGCGCGTGGCGGCACGGTGTTCCTGACCCTGCGTGACCCGGTGGCCAACGTGTCCGCCAGGGTCACCGCCCCGCGTGGCGTCTACGAGGCGACGGTGCCCCGGCCGGCCAACGGCGCCAGGGTGGTGCTGCACGTCAAGCCCGACTTCTGGGTCAACAGGGGCTCGTTCGCGTTCACCGCGCTGGAGATGCGCCCGGTCGGCGTCGGCGAGATGATGATCAGGCTCGAGCGGCTCAGGCAGTTGCTGGCCGCCGAGGGGCTGTTCAACGCCGACAGGAAACGGCGGCTGCCGTTCCTGCCGGGCACGATCGGGCTCGTCTGCGGGCGTGAGTCGGCGGCCGAGCGCGACGTCCTGGAGAACTCCCGCAGGCGCTGGCCGGCCGTGCGGTTCAAGGTCGAGGAAGTGGCCGTCCAGGGGCCGTACGCGGTGGCCGAGGTGACGGAGGCGCTGCGCAAGCTCGACGCCGACGCCTCGGTCGACGTGATCGTGGTCGCCCGGGGCGGCGGCTCGCTGGAGGACCTCCTGCCCTTCTCCGACGAGACCCTCGTGCGCGCGGTGGCCGCCTGCCGCACGCCCGTGGTGAGCGCGATCGGGCACGAGCAGGACAACCCGCTGCTCGACCTGGTGGCCGACGTGCGGGCGTCCACCCCGACCGACGCCGCCAAGAAGGTCGTGCCCGACGTCGGCGAGCAGCTCACGCTGGTGCGCCAGCTCCGCGACCGTGGCCGCAGGGTGGTGAGCGGCTGGCTCGACCGTGAGATGTCCTGGCTGACGTCCGCCCGCTCGCGTCCCTCGCTGGCCGACCCCGTACGCGAGCTCGAACGCCGCGCCGAGCAGGCCGAGGCGCTGCGCGACCGGGCCAGGCGCTCGTTGTCGGGCTCCCTCGACCGCGCCACCGACGATCTCACCCACCTGCGGGCCCGCCTGGTCTCGTTGTCCCCGGCGGCCACGCTGGAGCGCGGTTACGCGATCGTGCAGCACCCGTCGGGCGAGGTCGTGCGGCTGGCCAAGGACGTCGTGCCCGGCACGCTGCTGACCATCCGCCTGACCGACGACCGCCTGACCGTCCGCGCGCAGGAGCCGGGCGAGGACACCGGCGCCTGATCGTCCGGCGGCGGCTCGTTCAGGCTCGTGTCACAGCCTCGACCAGCGTGGTCAGGCCGGCCTTGATCTGTTCGACGCTCATGCCGCGCTCCTCCCGCTGCGCGGCGATCAGGTGGGCGTTGACCGGCGCGAGCAGGGCGTCCGCCAGGTAGGCGGCGTCCGTCGCCGGGCACGCCCGTGCGAGCAGGGTGGCCAGGTGGATGTGGTGCACCTGGTACGGCCCGGTGCGGCCGCTGCCCGTCTTCCCCTTCTCCAGCAGCAGGAACAGGTCCTGGTCGGCCAGGATGCGATCGACCAGCGCGTGCAGGAACGCCTCGATCCGTTCACCGGCGGGCGCGCCGGGGCCGAGCGGCGGCGGCCCCGAGAAGAAGGCCGACTGGAAACGCCGTTCGCGCTCGTCGAGCAGCGCGAGCAGCAGCCCGGTGCGGTCGCCGAAGCGCCGGTAGACCGTGCCCACGCCGACGCCGGCCGCGCGGGCGACCTCGTCCAGCGAGAGGTTCTCGGCGCCGCGTTCGGCGATCGTCCTGGCCGCCACCTCGATGATCTTCTGCCGGTTGCGTGCGGCATCGGCCCGCTCCTGCGGGGGTTGCCCGACGACGGGCAGCGATCGGCGTTCGCGCACGGGCGCAGCATACCGGTTGTAAACGGAGAGTTCTCCGATTACCCTTCCAACCGGAGAATTCTCCGATTATCGAAGGAGCCGAGGATGCCCAACGATTTCAACCAGCAGATCATCGACGAGTTCCGCGCCAACGAGGGCCGGGTCGGCGGCATGTTCGAGGGCTCCCCGCTGGTGTTGCTCACCACCACGGGAGCGAAGAGCGGCCGGTCCGTCACCACTCCGGTGATGTACCTGGCGGACGGCGAGCGCTACGTCGTCATCGCCTCCAACGCCGGCGCGGACCACCACCCCGCCTGGTACCACAACCTGCGCGCCACGCCCGAGGCCACGGCGGAGATCGGGACGGAGACATTCGGGGTGAAGGCGGAGTTCGTGGCGGAGGAGGAGCGCGATCGGCTCTACGCCCGGATGGTGGCCGTGGCGCCGGGCTTCGCCGAGTACGAGGCCAAGACCACCCGCCGCATCCCGGTCGTCGCCCTCCACCGCAGCGCCGGCTGACCTGCCCGGCAGGAGGTCAGAACGGGGTGTCGTCGTGGCCGGAGGCGGGCTCGGAACGGCGGGCCATGGCGGCGGCGAGCTTGACCCGCGCGCCCTGGAGCCACTCCTCGCAGACGGCCGCCAGCTTCTCCCCCCGCTCCCACAGCTCGATCGACTGCTCCAGCGTGAGCCCCCCGGTCTCCAGCCGCCGCACCACCTCGGTCAGCTCTTCGCGAGCCTGCTCGTAGGTGGGCGTCTTGCCGTCGGAGCCTGAGGTTGCCGCCTTCTCGTCTGCCACGGCCACCACCCTAGACGGGCGAGCCGACAACCTCAGCCTTTGGCTCGCTGCTGGAGCCGGCCCGCCAGCTCTCCCAGCTCGCTCCAGTCGGCGGTGCCGGTGACGACGAGCGTGACGTCGGGGAGCACGCGCACCAGCGACCGCTGGTTCTTGTCCTTACGGAAGCGCTGCTCCCACGCCACCCCGCCGACCTGCTGGGTGCCCACGCTCTTGTCGCTGTTGGCCATGCGGTTGGCGAAGTCGGCCGCGGGCCGCTCGTCGCTCTGGACGAACATCGCGTGCTGCCGCTTGGCGGTGGCGTAGCCGAGGTAGAGGACCTGGGCGCCGTTCTCGCCCTCGGCGATCCGGTTGCTGTTGGCCACCCAGTCGGCGGGGTCCTGCTGGGGGGCCCAGACGCCGAACGGCACCGTGTGGCCGAAGTTGGCGACGGTGATGGAGTAGTCGAGCCGCGGGATGTGCTCCTCCCGCCCCTGCGGGGCCACCAGCAGGAACAACCCGGCCCCCGCGAGGCAGACGAACAGGGCTACCGCGTAGCCGTACAGACCTTCCGTGAACCGTCGCACAGTTGGCGAGGTTACCCGCTGTGGGGCGCGGTCGCCGAAGCGGCCGGACGGATCTGGCCGATGATGGCCAGCACCTCCCCGGCCAGGCCGCGGTCGCCGGAGCACACCACCTCGGACACGGCCGCCGCCAGCGCTCCCGTGACCACGAGGACGAGGGCGGGCTCGTCCTCGAACAGCGCGGCGTTGCGCCGGGCCCACAGGCGCATCCGGTCGCGCATCACGACCTCGAAGCCGGGCGGCCCGTCCCCGCGCAGGAACAGCGCGGCCAGCTCACGCTCCTCCACGCAACCGTCGAGGTAGGCGCGCGCCGCGCCGACGAACACGCGCATGGGGTCGCTCTCGCCGGCGGCGCGGGCCGTGCGGACCGCGCGCTTGGTCCGCTGCGTCTGCCGGGTCTGGAACTCCTCCCAGAGCGTGAGGTACAGGTCGGCCTTGCCGGCGAAGTGGTGGTAGAGGCTGCCCACACTGGCGTCGGCCCTGGCCACCACGTCCGTCACGCCGGCTTCCGCGAATCCCTTCGAGACGAACACCTCACGGGCGGCGGCGAGCAGCGAGCTGCGCGTGGCGGCGCCACGCTCGGACGTACGCGGCTGGGCGACCGCGTTCTCCACATCGGGGCTCATAAGGGATCTCCTCCACGGCGGGGGCGCCACGCTCCATGGTGGAGGCAAGATCCTCGACGCGCACAGCGTATGGCGCAAAATCCGTTTTCGGTAAGCAGATTATCCCCCTCTGACCGGGAAGAGACCGGCAACTACGATCGAGGTATATGTCCAGAGGAGGGCCATTCATCATGTCCGACCAGACTTCCGTGCCTCCGGCGCTCGCCACGAGCGAACGCGCCCCGGATCGAAACCTGGCGCTGGAGCTCGTCCGCGTCACCGAGGCGGCCGCGATGGCGGCGGCCCGGTGGGTCGGCAGGGGTGACAAGAACGGCGCCGACGGCGCGGCCGTGAACGCGATGCGCCAGCTCATCAGCACGGTGTCGATGGACGGCGTGGTCGTGATCGGGGAGGGCGAGAAGGATCACGCCCCGATGTTGTTCAACGGCGAGCAGGTGGGCGACGGCAGCGGCCCCGAGTGCGACGTGGCGGTGGACCCCATCGACGGCACCCGGCTGACGGCGCTGGGCATGCCAGACGCGGTCTCGGTGATCGCGGTCAGCGAGCGCGGCTCCATGTACGACCCGTCGGCCGTCTTCTACATGGAGAAGCTGGTCACCGGTCCCGAGGCGGCCGACGTGGTGGACATCGAGGCTCCCGTGGCCGCCAACATCGGCGCCGTGGCCAGGGCCAAGCACTGCTCGCCGTCGGACGTGACCGTGGTCGTGCTGGACCGCCCCCGGCACGACCGGCTGGTCAAGGAGATCAGGGAGACGGGCGCGCGGATCAAGTTCATCACCGACGGCGACGTGGCCGGCGCGATCATGGCGGCCCGCGAGGGCACCGGCATCGACCTGATGCTGGGCATCGGCGGCACCCCCGAGGGCATCGTGGCCGCGTGCGCGCTCAAGTGCCTGGGCGGGGTGATCCAGGGCCGGCTGTGGCCGCGCGACGACGCCGAGCGCGCCAAGGCGGTGGCCGCCGGGCACGATCTCGGCCAGGTGCTCACCACGAACGACCTGGTCAGGTCCGACGACGTGTTCTTCGCGGCGACCGGGATCACGCACGGCGAGCTGATGCGGGGCGTACGTTTCCGCGCCGGATCGGCGGTGACCCAGTCGCTGGTGATGCGCGGCCGGTCGGGCACGATCCGCAAGATCGAGAGCGAGCACCAACTGTGGAAGCTGCGTGCGTACAGCGCCATCAACTTCGACACCGCGGGGTGAGACGGCGCCGGGCCGGAAGCCGGGGGTAGGACGAGCCGCAGGGGGTGGGACGGCCGGAGGTCAGCGGCGGCGCTTGCGGCGGGGCGGCTCCTTGACCTTGACCTCGCCCGCGAAGTTGGTGGTGCGCACCTCCACCACGGGCGCCCCCGGTTCGGTGGGCTGCTTGGTCAGGCGGACCGTCTTGTCCTTGGCCACCCTGATCACCTCCAGCCCTTCCGGCACGTGGATCTCCAGCCCGCCGAAGACCAGGGTGGCGTTGATGACGATCCGCCGGTTCTGCAGGATGGCGTCGCGGAAGTCGAGCTTCGTGGTGCCGAACATGGCCGTCACCTCGAGTTCGGCGGGCACCACCCAGCGGCCGCCGCGCTGCTCCTGCTTGAAGATGGCCGAGACGGGCCGGCCGTCGAGGTTGAGCGGTTGCTCGTCGGCCGGCAGGAGGTCGGCGGTGAGGGCGGCCAGTTCGCCGAGCGTGCGTGCGGAGTAGAGCACGCCGAGCCGTTCCTCCAGCTCGTCCAGGGAGATGCGGCCGTCGGCGTGCGCGTCCTGGAGCACCTGGGCGATACGCTCGCGGTCGGCGTCGGACGCGCGCAGCTCGTGAGGCTGCGGCACCTCGCTCGACGCCGGGGGACGGCGAGCGGACACCCACTCCTCGGCCAGCCGCTCACCGACTTCCTGCAGCTTGGGCAACCACGATCCCGCGCGTTCGTTCACACTTCTGACGATATCTGGCTCTCGCCCCGTTCGCTCGTGCCGAATGACCCGATGTCATCGGATAGCGGCCCGTGGCGCGGCCATCTCTCGGGACTGCCCCCTCGTTCGCTTCGGCGTGGCGGTCGCCTGCCCGCCCGCCAGCTATGCAAGACGTGTGGTCTCGTTTATATTCGAGGTGAGTTGTCTCGAATATTCGCTCGTATTTGAAGGAGAGCCGCATGAGGACGATCCTGATCACCGGCGCCACCGCCGGCCTCGGGCAGGAGCTGGCCCGCAGGCTCGCCGACGCGGGTGACCTCGTGATCGTGCACGGCCGCGACCCCGGACGGGTGCGCAAGGCCCGCGAGCGGGCCGGCGGACGCACCGAGGGCGTCGTGGCCGACCTGTCCGAGCTGCGCCAGGTGGAGCGCATGGCGGAGGAGGTGCTGGACCGCTTCGACCGGCTCGACGTGCTGGTCAACAACGCCGGCATCGGCGCGGGCCGGCCGCTGTCCGGGCGCGAGGAGAGCGCCGACGGGATCGAGCTCCGCCTCGCGGTCAACTACCTGGCCGGGTACCACCTGACGCGGCGGCTCACCCCGCTGCTGGTCGCCTCGGCGCCGGCGCGCGTGGTCAACGTGGCCTCCGCCGGCCAGCAGGCCATCGACTTCGGCGACCCCGTCCTGGCCAGGGGGTACAGCCGCATGCGCGGGTACGCGCAGAGCAAGCTGGCGCAGATCATGTTCACCTTCGACCTGGCGGAGGAGCTGTCGGGCCAGGGGGTGACGGTCAACGCGCTGCACCCGGCGACGTTCATGAACACCTCGATGGTGCGCGAGGCGCTGGTGCCGCCCATCAGCAGCGTCGGCCAGGGCGCCACGGCCACCATGCGGCTGATCGACGAGCTGGACGGCGTCACCGGGCGCTACTTCGACCAGCAGAGCGAGAGCCGGGCCGCCGCGCAGGCGTACGACCTGGAGGCCAGGAAGCGGCTGCGGCACCTCAGCGACGAGCTCGTCCGCCGGGCGCTCGACTGACCGGTATGCCGGAGATGTCGGCGGAACCCCGGTCCGCGCACGACCGTTGTCCCGGGCAGGAAGCCGGACAAAGGGGAGGTGCGTACGTGCATCGACCGGCGCGGTGGGGGCTCGGCGCGGCGGGCGCGGGCAGCGTGATCATCCTGGGCCTCGACCTGACGAGCTTCGACGAGACCAACCCGTTCCGGCGGACCATCAGCGAGCACGGCCTCGGCCCCGACGGCTGGATCTTCGCGCTGGGAGTGGCCCTGCTGGCGGCGGGCTCGCTGGCCATCTGCGTGTCGCTGGCGCGCAGGAGGCTGGCCGGGGTCGCCGGCACCCTCGCCCTCGTGGGCTGGAGCGCCGGGCTGCTCGTCACCGCCTGGTTCGAGAAGCACGACTGGTCGGTCGGGCCCAGCCTGAGCGGCGACATCCACCGGGCCGGCAGCCTCGTGGCCTTCCTCAGCCTGCCGCTCGCGGCGCTGATCATCGCGCGGCCGTGGCGGCACGCGGAGCGTTCGAAGGCCACGCTGGCGGCGTTCGGGCTCGGGATCTGCTCGGTGCTGTGGGTGCTGGGCATCGGCGCGGCGGTGCTGGTCGGGGCCGGGAACGGGCTGCCGTGGTACCGCGTCGTGCCGCTGGGGCTGGTGGAGCGGGGGCTGGCCGCCACCGAGGTGGCCGCGCTGCTGGCGCTCGGCGTGTGGGCCGCCGCGAGACGGCTCGGCCCGGCGGAGCCGGCGCCCGCCGTCGCCCTGGCCGGGCCCGGGGCCGACGCGCGCCGATCCGGAACGTCCCGGTAGCCGGGCGGCACGTGAATCCGGTGCCGACGGACGGCCTCTGGCGGACGGCCTCCGGCAGCCGTTAACCTGACCGCGCCTCACGTTTGATTCCCCCCGATCAGGAGGCCGCTGTGCCGTCCGCACGTGATCGCCAGGCCCGTGTCGCCACGTACGTCGTCTTCGGCGCGCAGGGTCTGTCCCTCGCCACGCTGCTCGTCCAGATCGCCGGCCTCCAGGCCAAGCACCGCCTCGACGAGGGCTCGCTCACGCTGCTGCTGCTCATCGTGCCGGTGTTCGCCGGGGTCGGCAGCGTGGCGGCCGGGGCGTTCGCCGCCCGGCTCGGGAGCCGGCTGCTGCTGCGGATCGCGCAGCCGGTGGTGGCCGTCGCCGTCGTGCTCGCCGCGCTCGCCCCCGACGTGCCGCTGCTGGTCCCGGCCCTGCTGCTGTACGCACTGGCCGTGGGCGCGGTGGACGCGGGCATGAACATGCAGGGCGTGGCGGTCGAGCGCAGGTACGGCCTCCAGGTGCTGAACGGGTTCCACTGCGTGTGGAGCGCGCTCAGCATGGCCGGGGCGCTGTGGGCGTCGGCGGCGGTCGCGCTCCCGCTGGAACTCGTCATGGCGCTGCCGATGCTCCTCGCCGTGGCCGGCTCCCTGTACGCCGGCCGCGGCCTCTACACCCCGGCGCAGGAGCGGTCCGAGACCGAGACCCTGGCGGCCGGCGGCTTCCCGTGGCGGCCGATCGTCCCCCTCTGCCTGGCCATGGCCTTCCTGTACGTCGGCGACGCCGCCGTCTCCAACTTCAACACCGTCTACATGAGGGACGTGCTCACCGCCGACCCGTGGGTGATCCCGCTGGCCTACGCCGCCTACCAGGCCACCACGCTGATCGTCCGGCTCGGCGGCGACCTCGCCGTCAGGCGGTACGGCCCGGCCGTCATCGTCAGGATCGGCGGGGTGCTCGCCACGCTCGGCTTCCTCGGCGTCGTGCTGGCCCCGAACCAGGTGCTGGGGCTCGTCGCCTTCGGGCTGACCGGGGTGGGCCTCGCGGTGGTGGCGCCGCAGTCGTTCTCGGCGGCGGGACGGCTCGACCCGGCGGGCACCGGGGTGGCGATCGCGCGGGTGAACCTCTTCAACTACGTCGGCTACATCGTGGGCGCGGCCCTGGTGGGCGGCATCGCGGACGCGGCCGACATGCGGGTGGCGTACGCCGCGCCGCTCGTGCTGGCCGCCGCGATCATCGTGCTGGCCCCGGGCTTCGCACCCAGACTCGCCACCACCACCTGACCCCCTCGAACGGCCCCCAGCCACCGCCCGAACCCCGGCCACCGCCTCAGCCCCGGCCGCCGCCCGAGTCCCGGCCCGCTCGAACCGGGCCCTTGCGCCAAGCCCTCATCCCGGGTTCAGCCCCGTGCCCGCACCTCCGCGACCTCGACCGGGCGGCCCTCACGCAGCGACAGGTCGGCGGCCTCGGCCACGTAGAGCGCCTCCAGCGCGTCCTCGATCGAGCACGGGCTCCGGTCGCCGCGCAGGAAGGCGTCGATCTCGGCGCGGTAGGCGGTCTCGAAGCGGGCGACGAAGTCCGGCCAGGGCTCGTCGAGGCCGGGCAGGTCCTCGGTGGTGTGCAGCGGGGCGCGCGGGCCGAGGCCGACGGCCTGGGTGCGCCGGGTGCCGGCCAACTCCATGCGCACGTCGTAGCCGCCGCCGTTGTACCGCGAGCCCTGCAGGGTGGCGAGCGTGCCGTCCTCCAGCGTCAGCAGCGCGGCGCTGGTGTCCACGTCGCCGGCCTCCGCGAAGAACGCGGCCCCGCGGTTGGCCCCCTTCGCGTAGACCGACACCACCTCGCGGCCGGTCACCCAGCGCAGGATGTCGAAGTCGTGGATGTGGCAGTCGCGGTAGATGCCGCCGGACAGCGGGAGGTACCCGGCGGGCGGCGGGGCCGGATCGGCCGTGATCAGGTGCACCCGGTGCAGTTCGCCCAGCTCACCCGCCCGCAGCGCGTGCGCCGCGGCCACGTACCCGGGGTCGAACCTGCGCTGGAAGCCGATCTGCACCCGGTTGCCCGCCCGCGCCGCCAGCACCTCGACGGTGTCGGCCACGGTGCCCGCCACCGGCTTCTCGCAGAAGGCCGGGATGCCCAGCGCGCACGCCTTGACGATCAACTCGGCGTGGGTGCTGGTCGGGGTGGCGATGACCACGGCGTCCGCCTCGAACGGGTCGCCCGGCCTGCCGTGCGGCGAGGTGCGTACGGGGTCGGCCACGATCAGCTCGTCCACCAGGGGATGCGCGGCCAGGGTGGCGGCGTGGAAGGCTCCGATCCGGCCCAGCCCCAGCAGTCCCACACGCATGACACCCTCCGGTCCGGGATTGCTCTCTTTCTAAGCGAGCGCCTCTCCTTCAGTCAACATCTTGTCCTGACATTCGGACTTTGAGCCCGCGTACGGCCTCGGCCGCCTTGTGCGCGGGCAGCCGCGCGAACCCGACCACCACGGCCTGCGGTCCGGGCAGCTCCCGCATCGGCCCCACCGACTCGGCGGACAGGCCCAGCTCCCGCGCGGCGCGGGCCGTGCGCCGCTCGTCCCAGCCGGGGGGCAGCTCCAGATACACGTGCAGCCCCGCCTCGATGCCCCTGACCCGGATCTCGGGCAGTTCCCCGGCCAGCGCCCCGACCAGGGCGTCCCGGCGGCGGCGGTACTCCCTGCGCATGCGCCGCAGGTGCTTGTCGTAGCCGCCGGTACGCAGGAAGTGAGCCAGCGCGTACTGCTCGATCACCGGCGAGCCCAGGTCCAGCTCGCCGCGCGCGCGGCGGATGGCCTCGGCCAGGTCGGGCGGCGCGGCCACCCAGCCGAGCCGCAGGCCGGGGGCGAGCGCCTTGCTCACGCTGCCGGACAGGATCACCCGGTCGGGGGCCAGGCCCTGGAGGCAGCCGACGGGGTCGCGGTCGAAGCGGAACTCGGCGTCGTAGTCGTCCTCCAGGATGATCCGGTGGCCCGCGTGCGCCCACTCCATCAGCGCCGCCCGGCGCGCCGGGGAGAGCACCACGCCGGTCGGGAACTGGTGCGCGGGCGTCACCAGCACGGCGTCCGCGTTGAGCGCGCGCACGTCGATGCCCTCCTCGTCCACCGGCGCGGGCACGAGGTGCGCGCCCGCCCGCCGCAGCAGCGGCACCTGACGGTGGCTGGTCGGGTCCTCGATGCCCAGCCGCAGCGCGCGCCGCTGGGTCAGCACGTGCAGGGCGAGGCTGAGCCCCTGCGCCACGCCGCCCACGATGACGAGACCCTCCGGGCGCACGTCGGCCGCGCGCACCCGCCTGAGGTAGGCGGACAGCTCTTCGCGCAGCTCAGGCACGCCGCCGGGGTCCCCGTAATCGAAGGCGTCCGACGGTACGGTGGTCAGGACGTGCCTCACGGCCGCGAGCCAGCGTTCACGGGGGAAGTGGCCGAGGTCGGGGGAGGTGGGGCGATGACCGTAGAACGAAGGGCGCGCCTGGGTGTTCGACGCCCGGCGGTCCCGCTCGGCGGGCTCGCGCGGCCTGGGCGCGGGGCGGGCGGCGGTCCTGGAGGTGACCCGCGTGCCGGCGCCCACCTTCGAGACGAGGAAGCCCTCGGCCACCAGTTGCTCGTACGCCTCCACGACCACGCCCCTGGAGACCTGGAGGTCGGCGGCGAGGTCACGGGTGGCGGGCAGACGGGTGCCCGCCGTGAGCCGGCCGCCCCGGATGGACTCACGCAGCTCGGTCGCGATCTGCCCGGCGAAACCACCCGTTCCGCGATCGATCCGGATGTGGAGGTCGGCCATATTGGTCCTGTCTTCCGGCGGCATATTGGACTGTTTGCGCGAACCATCGTCTCTCTAGCATCCGTCGCATGAGAAACGGCATCGCGGGGGCCGCCACCGCCATGTTCCTGATCGGAACACTGGCCGGCGTGTCCGGGTTCGTCGGCGACTACCCCATCTACGGCGGCCAGGCCGTTCGCTACCTCGTGGCCTCGGTCATCCTGCTCACCATCACGTGGCTGCTCGGCCTGCGGTTCGTCCGCATGACGCCGCGCGAGCTGCTCTGCCTGGTCGGGGTGACGCTGCTGGGCATGGTGCTCTTCAACGTGTGCGTGGTGGAGTCCGCCCGCGCCTCCGGCCCCGCCCTGGTCGGCACCGTGCTGGGCACCGTGCCGCTCGCGCTGGCGCTGGCCGGCGGACGTCCCGCGCCCCGGCTGCTGCTCGGGGCCGGCGTGGTGGCGACCGGGGCGACGCTGGCCGCGGGGCTCGGCAGCGGCAGCGTGGAGAGCCTGCTGTGGGCGCTGGGCGCGCTCGTGGGCGAGGTGAGCTTCTCCCTGCTGGCCATCCCGCTGCTGCCCAAGCTGGGGGCGATCCGGGTCTCGGCGTACTCGACGACGCTGGCCGTGCCGATGCTGGTCGTGGTCGGCTTCATCGACGCCGGGACGGACCTGGTCAGAGTGCCGACCCTGCCCGAGGCGCTCGGGTTCGCCTACCTGGCCCTCGTGGTGACCGTGGTGGCGTTCTTCCTCTGGTACAACTCGCTGCCCAAGCTGGGCCCGGGGCGGGCCGGGCTGTTCGCGGGGCTCATCCCGGTGGCCGCCATCATCACCGGGGTCGTGCTCGGGGTGGCGATGCCGACCGCGTACGACCTGCTCGGAGCCGCTCTCGTGGTCGTCGGCATCCTCATCGGCCTCAGCGCGCAACGGTCGGGCGCGAAGGCGGCCGTCCGGCCGTCCGAAGCCTGACCGGCACCGCCTCCTTTCAGTGCGCGTAATCTCTTGGGGCGACCGAAAGGATGGACATGGCCGACTTCGACTACACCGACCTGCTGCCGCTTGGAGCCGACGAAACGGAATACCGGCTGATCACCTCGGAGGGGGTGCGGAAGGTCGAGGCGGCCGGGCGCACGTTCCTCGAAGTCGACCCCGAGGCGCTGCGGCTGCTGACCGAGACGGCCGTCCACGACATCTCCCACTTCCTGCGCGCCTCCCACCTCGCCCAGCTCAGGAAGATCGTCGATGACCCCGAGTCCAGCGGCAACGACCGCTTCGTCGCCCTCGACCTGCTGAAGAACGCCTCCATCTCGGCCGGCGGCGTGCTGCCCATGTGCCAGGACACCGGCACCGCCATCGTCATGGGCAAGCGCGGACGCCACGTACTGACCGACGGCGACGACGCCGCGCACGTCTCGCGCGGCGTGTACGACGCCTACACCAAGCTCAACCTGCGCTACTCGCAGATGGCCCCGCTCACCATGTGGGAGGAGCAGAACACCGGCAGCAACCTGCCCGCCCAGGTCGAGCTGTACGCCGAGGACCCCCACGGCCACCCCGACGAGTACAAGCTGCTGTTCATGGCCAAGGGCGGCGGCTCGGCCAACAAGTCGTTCCTGTACCAGGAGACCAAGGCCGTGCTCAACGAGAAGCGCATGATGGCCTTCCTGGAGGAGAAGATCCGCTCGCTCGGCACGGCGGCCTGCCCGCCGTACCACCTCGCCGTCGTCGTGGGCGGCACCTCCGCCGAGTACGCCCTCAAGACCGCCAAGTACGCCAGCGCCCGCTACCTCGACTCGATCCCCACCGAGGGCTCGCCGTCCGGGCACGGGTTCCGCGACCTGGAGATGGAGGCCAAGGTCTTCGAGCTGACGCAGAAGCTCGGCATCGGCGCGCAGTTCGGCGGCAAGTACTTCTGCCACGACGTCCGCGTCATCCGCCTGCCCCGGCACGGGGCCTCCTGCCCGGTCGCCATCGCGGTCTCCTGCTCCGCCGACCGCCAGGCGCTCGCCAAGATCACCCCCGAGGGCGTCTTCCTGGAGAAGCTGGAGACCGACCCGGCCCGCTTCCTGCCCGAGACCACCGACGAGCACCTCTCGGACGACGTCGTCCAGATCGACCTCAACCGGCCCATGCCCGAGATCCTCGCCGAGCTCACCCGTTACCCGGTCAAGACCCGCCTGTCGCTCACGGGCCCGCTCGTCGTCGCCCGCGACATCGCCCATGCCAAGATCTCCGAGCTGCTCGACGCCGGCGGCGAGATGCCGCAGTACCTCAAGGACCACGCGGTCTACTACGCCGGCCCCGCCAAGACCCCCACGGGTTACGCCTCGGGCTCGTTCGGGCCCACGACGGCCGGGCGCATGGACTCCTACGTCGAGCGCTTCCAGGCGGCGGGCGGCTCGATGGTGATGCTGGCCAAGGGCAACCGCTCCAAGCAGGTCACCGAGGCGTGCCGGCAGTACGGCGGCTTCTACCTCGGCTCCATCGGCGGCCCGGCGGCCCGGCTGGCCCAGGACTGCATCAAGAAGGTGGACGTGCTGGAGTACCCCGAGCTGGGGATGGAGGCGGTGTGGAAGATCGAGGTGGTGGACTTCCCCGCGTTCATCGTGGTCGATGACAAGGGCGAGGACTTCTTCACCGACAGGACCGGGCCGGTGCTGTCGATCGGCCGCCGCTGACGGCCCCGCCGCGCGCAAGGGCGAGGGGTGGCGCGCAGGCCGCCCCCGCCCGGCTCGGCAGGCCCCGGCGACGTCAGGCGCCGGCGATCGCGCCGCCGCCAGGCACCCGGCGCTCGCTCACGCGGCCACCGGAGCCCGGTGCGGCGCCACGACCGAGCCGTCGGGCAGCAGCAGGCCGGTGTCGTCGAACAACACGACGCCGTTGCAGAGCAGGCTCCAGCCCTGGTCGGGGTGGGCGGAGATGACGTGCGACCGCTCACGGTCGGGAGAGTCGGCACTCGGGCAGACGGGGTTGTGACAGCACATCGCGCACCTCTCAGACGGCGCTCCGGTTCGCGGACTCAAAAGGGCAGTGTTCGCCCCGACGGCGTGCGAAGATCCAGCGTGGCAACGGTCGGCTTGCTCGGCCGGCGGCGAACCCGGGTCTGGCGCATCCTCATCACGTCCTTCAACGGTCAGGCAACAGGGCCATGCTCGGATGGTCTTCACTTCACTGGACGGGACCTCGTGTGCCGCTCGAAGGCGCTCGCCTTCTTCGCCTGCCGTAACCATGCCCCCGCCCCCTTACGGCACCCTTACAAGTGGCTGACCTCGCCCCTCGGTTCCTGCCAGTCAGCCTGCCGCATCGCGGAAAGTCCCGTACCTGGCATCATGCACAAATATTCGGCAAGTCGTTGTGCCGATCGGCACACATGTGCGATGAACTGCGCAAACATCTCGGCCCCGGTTCCGGCCGGCACCGCGCCGCCGGCCCGCACAGATGCCCGGACGCCGCCGCGGGCCCCGCGCCCCGACCGCGCCGGGGATTGCCGCCCCGCCGCGTGGCTCGACGTACGGGGTCGCGCGCACCACGTTCGGTACCTCGGCGAGCCGCTCCGGGCCGCGTCGGACAAACCGCGGGGTTCCCCAACCGGGACGATGTGACCAGGAGGTTTGCTGACGTGACGAGTCAGGCGGGTTGACTTAAGTTCGCAACAAATTATCGGCCCCGCCTCTACTGGTCGGTTTACACAAATAGGTAAGCTGCCTGGCATGCGTGCGCCCTCCGGTTACCTACTCGCCGCGCGCTACCGGCTTGTGGAGCCGGTTGGTCGCGGCGGCATGGGCACCGTTTGGCGGGCACATGACGAACTCCTGGACCGCGACGTGGCGGTCAAGGAGGTGCGGCTGCCCTCCGTGCTCGACGAGGAGCTGCGCGCCGAGCTGTGCGCGCGCACCGAGCGCGAGGGCCGGGCAACCGCGATGGTCGCGCACCCGTCGGTCATCACCGTCTTCGACGTCGTCACCGAGGACGACCGGCCGTGGATCGTCATGGAGCTGCTGCACTCCAAGTCGCTGGAGCAGCTCATCCAGGAGGAAGGACCGCTCCACCCCCGCAGGGCGGCCGAGATCGGCCGGCAGATCCTGGGGGCGCTGCGCGCCGTGCACGCCAAGGGCATCCTGCACCGCGACGTGAAGCCGAGCAACGTGCTGGTGACGGAGGACCGCGCGGTGCTCACCGACTTCGGCCTGGCCGCGCTCGAAGGTGACGTTTCCATCACCCAGGCGGGCATCGTTCTCGGGTCCGCGGGATACATCGCTCCAGAGCGCGTGCTCGGTTCGAAGGCCAGCCCCGCGGCCGACCTGTGGTCGCTCGGCGCGACCCTCTACACCACCGTCGAGGGCCGGGGCCTGCACGGCAGGCGGACGGCCGCCGCCGCGCTCGCGGCCCTCACCAGCGGCGAGCCGATCCCGATGAGCAAGGCGGGCCCGCTGGCGCCCGTGCTCGACGCGCTGCTCCGGATCGACCCCGCGACCAGGCTCGATTCCGTACGCGCCTCGCTCATGCTGGCCAGGGTGGCCGCGGGCGGCTCGGCCGAGGAGCCGCTGACGCCGCGCAGGCCCACGCGTGCCACGTCGTCGTTCCCGCTGCCGCAGCCCCCGTCGTTCGCGCGCCGGCCGACCCACCGCGGGCTGCACCGGGCCGATCCGCCGGCGGGCGCGGTGGACGTGCCCTCACCACGTCAGGAACGACCGCGCCAGGAACGCAAACCCGGCGAGGGCGTGCACAGGAGGCGTGTCGAACAGCGGCCGGCGCCGTCGGCTTATGCTCGTTTCAAAGCGACGGTGATAAAGTTGTGCCTTCCTCGACGGTTCTGGCCAAGAGAACTTCGCAAGCGAGGGTAAAGCACTTCCCAAGCGAGAATCGATATCTTCTTCTCATGCCGGAACAGCAGACACGCCTGCTCGCGGAGCGCTACCAGCTCATCGCCCCGCTCGGCCGGGGCACGATGGGCACGGTCTGGCGCGCCCGCGACCGCGCGCTCGGGCGCGAGGTGGCGGTCAAGGAAATCCGCCAGGACCCGGGCCTCACCGAGGAACAACGGGCCGAGCTGCGCGAACGTATGGTGCGCGAGGGCCGCATCGCCTCCCGGATCAGCCACCCGTCGGTGGCCTCGATCCACGACGTGCTGATCCACGAGAACAGTCCGTGGATCATCATGGAGCTCATCGAGGCCCGCTCGCTGGAGCAGGTGATCGAGGAGGAGGGGCCGCTGCCGCCGCGGCTCGTGGCGGAGATCGGCGTCGACCTGCTCGGCGCGCTGCGCGCCGCGCACGCCCAGGGCATCACCCACCGCGACGTCAAGCCGGGCAACGTGCTCATCACCGCGAGCGGGCGCGTGGTGCTGACGGACTTCGGCATCGCCAAGGCCGAGGGCGACTCCCGGCTGACGAAGACGGGCATGGTGATCGGCTCACCCGGCTACACCGCCCCGGAACGTGCCAGGGGCGAGTACACCGGCCCCGAGTCGGACATCTGGTCGCTCGGCGCAACGCTCTACTTCGCCGTCGAGGGGCGGCCGGCCTACGAGCGCTCCACGATCGCGGAGACACTGGCGGCGCTGCTGACCGAGAACACCGACCCGCCCACGCAGGCGGGCCAGCTCCGTCCCGTGCTCGACGGGCTGCTGAACAAGGACTATCGGCAGCGGCTCGGCGCTGCCAAGGCGGAGACCCTGCTGCGCATGGTCGCCGACACCCCCACGAGCGAGATGCCGGTGCTGACGGCCGAGGCTCTTATGGCGCAGGAGGCCGCTTTGCCTGATCCGTTCGCCGCCCAGAGAACCCCCGCGGGTTCCACTCCAGGCGGTCAGGGCGCCGCGGGTCGCGGGCCCGGCGGCCCACCGGCCCAGGGCCCCGGCGGGCCGGGCCAGCCGCCCGGGCAGCGGCCCTACGGGCCGGGGCCAGGTGGCCAGAACGGACCGCAGGCGGGCCCGCCCGGCGGCTACGGGCCGGGCGGCCCGGGAGCCCCCGGGGTGGGTCACGCCATGCAGGGAACCGGCGCGCCCGGCGCGCCCACCGGGCCGAACGCCTTCAACGGGCCCGGCGGCGGCTACGGCGGGCCCTGGCCCGGCGGCCCCGTGCCGGCCCGACCGGCGGGTCCCCAGGGCGGTCCCGCGTCGGGGCCGAACGACGCGCCGGGCACCGGGCCGGGTCCGCAGGGACAGGCCCACGGGCCGAACGCGCCGACCGTGCCGCAGTCGGCCGCTCCCGGCTATCCCCCGCCCGGGCAGCAGCAGCGTCCCGGCTCCCCGGCTGCCGGGCCGCACGGCGACGTGCCCGGCGAGGACGACTACGACCCCGAGCGCACGGTGAGCATCTCGCGTCCGAAGGGCCCGTTCCCGGCACCTGAGCGGGGCGGCCGGCCGCCGCAGCCGCAGCCGTCCGGCGACGAGGGCGCCCTCCAGACCACCCGCATCCCGAAGGGCTCACCGGGCCAGCAGGTCTACCCGGTGCCCGCTCCCCCGGCCGGTCAGCCCCGGCCCCAGCAGCAGCAGCAGCAGCCGATGATGCCCCCGCAGCCGCCGCCCCAGCAGGGCGGCCCCCGTCAGTTCGGCGGGCACGGCCTGGGTACCGACCTGTTCGCCATCGCGGGGCCGGAGGAGAAGAAGCCGGCGGGCAACCGCAACGGCATGCTGGTGCTCATGGCGGTGGCCGCCGCGGCGGCCGTGGTGATCGCCGTCCTCATCGTCGCCCTGTTCTCGAGCTGAGCCCCGCTCCGGGCCGGCCGGGGGGCCTTCCGGCTGTTCAGCCCGCCGTGGGTCAGACTGGAGGTCATGAGTGAGTTCCGGATCGAACATGACTCGATGGGCGAGGTACGCGTGCCGGCCGGCGCGAAATGGCGTGCGCAGACCCAGCGGGCAGTGGAGAATTTCCCGATCTCCGGACGGCCGCTGGAGCCGTCGCACATAGCCGCCCTCGGCCTGATCAAGGCGGTGGCCGCCGAGGTGAACGGCGAGCTGGGGGTGATCGACAAGGACATGGCCGAGGCGATCGCGCAGGCCGCCGCCGACGTGGCGGAGAACGAGCACGACGCCCAGTTCCCGATCGACGTGTTCCAGACGGGCTCCGGCACCTCGTCCAACATGAACGCCAACGAGGTGATCGCGACGCTGGCCGAGGAGCGGCTGGGCCGGCCCGTGCACCCCAACGACCACGTGAACGCCTCGCAGTCGTCCAACGACGTCTTCCCGACCTCGATCCACGTGGCCGCGGCCACCGAGGTGACCTTCCATCTGCTGCCCTCGCTCCGGCATCTGGCCGAGGCGCTGCGGGAGAAGGCGATCGAGTTCGACGGCGTGGTGAAGTCGGGGCGCACGCATCTGATGGACGCGACGCCGGTGACCCTGGGCCAGGAGTTCGGCGGGTACGCCACGCAGGTCGAGCACGGTGTCGTACGCGTGGCGGCGGCCCTTGAGCACGTGCTGGAGCTGCCGCTGGGCGGCACCGCCGTGGGCACGGGCATCAACACCCCGCCCGGCTTCGCGCAGGAGGCCATCGGCAAGCTGCGCGAGGCGACCGGCATCCCGTTCCAGGAGGCCGGCGACCACTTCGAGGCCCAGGGTGCCCAAGACTCCATCGTCGAGCTGTCGGGGCAGCTCAAGGTGGTGGCGGTGTCGCTGACCAAGATCGTCAACGATCTGCGCTGGATGGGCTCGGGGCCGCGGGCCGGGCTCGGCGAGATCAACCTGCCCGACCTGCAGCCCGGCTCGTCGATCATGCCGGGCAAGGTCAACCCGGTGATACCCGAGGCCACCGCCATGGTCGCGGCCCAGGTCATCGGCAACGACGCGGCGATCACGTTCGCCGGCGCGTCGGGCACCTTCGAGCTGAACGTGCAGTTGCCCGTCATCGCGCGCAACATCCTGGAGTCGATCAAGCTGCTGGCGAACGTCTCGCGCCTGCTCGCCGACCGCTGCGTCGCGGGGATCACCGCCAACGTCGAGCGTCTGCGCGAGTACGCCGAGTCGTCCCCGTCGATCGTCACCCCGCTGAACAGGTACGTCGGCTACGAGGAGGCCGCGAAGATCGCCAAGCAGGCCCTGGCGGAGCGCAAGACGATCAGGCAGGTCGTCCTCGAGCGCGGTCACGTGGCCGCGGGCAGGCTCACGGAGGAGCAGCTCGACGCCGCGCTCGATGTGTTGTCGATGACCCGGCCATGAGCCTGCCGCGGGCGGGCTAGGCGGCCGTCCGGGTGGCGTGGGCCCAGCGGGTGAGCAGCGACAGCGCCGCGCCCGAGTCGACGGCGTCGGCGGCCCGCTTGTGACCCGCGGCCAGGGCGGGCGTGAGCTCGGCCGCCGGCGGCGTGCCGTCGGCGGCCACCAGGGCGGCGGCGGCGTTCAGCAGGACGATGTCACGCACCGGGCCCCGTTCGCCGCCGAGCACGGCGCGGGCCACGTCGGCGTTGTGCCGCGCGTCGCCGCCGCGCAGGTCGCCGGGCCTGGCCCGGGGGATCGACAGGTCGAGCGGGTCGAAGGCGGTGGGGGTGACGCCGCCCTCGCGTACCACCCAGATGGACGAGGGGCCGCAGATGGTCAGCTCGTCGAGGCCGTCGTCGCCCCTGAAGACCAGCGCGGAGCACCCGCGCCCGGCCAGCACCCCGGCGATGGTCGGCGCCATCGCCGGGTGGAAGACGCCGATCGCCTGCGCCGACGGGCGCGCGGGGTTGGTGAGCGGGCCGAGGAAGTTGAAGACGGTGGGCACGCCCAGCTCGCGGCGCGGCCCCGAGGTGCGCCGCAGCGCCGGGTTGACGGCCGCCGCGAAGCAGAACGTGATGCCGACGTCGTCCGCGATCCTGGCCACGGCCGCGGGCGGCAGGTCGATGACCACGCCGAGTTCTTCGAGCACGTCCGCCGCGCCCGCCGTGGACGAGGCGGCCCGGCCGCCGTGCTTGACGACCTTGGCCCCCGCGGCGGCGGCCACGACGGCGGCCATCGTGGAGACGTTCACGGTGTTGGCGCGGTCGCCGCCGGTGCCGACCAGGTCGACGCACTCGCCCGGGACGCGGATCGGCACGGCCTTGGCCAGCATGCCCTCGGCGAGCCCGGACACCTCCTCGACGCTCTCGCCCTTGGCACGCAGCGCGACCGCGAACGCGGCGATCTGGGCGTCTGTCGCCAGGCCGGACATGATCTGCTCCATGGCCCAGGCCGCCTGGTGCGCGGTAAGCGAGGCGCCGTCGAGCAGCGTGGTGAGGATCCGTGGCCAGGTGGTGGTCATTGAGTGCCCCTTCATGTCTGTGCTCGACGGGGGGCCACCCACAACAACGGTGACGGCCGCCTCGTCGAGGCGGCCGTGTGCGTATCGCGTCGGGAGGTCCGCCTAGGAGGCGGGCCACCACTGTGCCGGATACGCGATCATGCCTCTCACCATAGCAGACGCACCGGATCCACATAGCTGGACGGCCAGCTATGTCGGCCGCGCCCATGCGTCCCGGGAGGGTGACGGCTTAGGGTTCGGAGTATGGCGAAGCATCTCACGGGGGAGCTCACCGGACGTACCGCGCTGGTGACGGGGGCGGGCGGCGGCATCGGGGCGGCCTGCGCCCGGCGGCTGGCCGCGGCGGGTGCCCGGGTGCTGGTCGTGGACCTGCGGGCCGAGTCCGCACGGCAGGTGGCCGCCGAGGTGGGCGGCCTCGCCGTGGTGGCCGACCTCGGCGCGCCCGGTTTCGTCGAGGCGCTGCCCGGCGAGCCGGTGGACATCGTGGTGAACAACGCGGGCTTCCAGCACGTGGCGCCGATCGAGGAGTTCCCGCCCGAGGTGTTCGCCACGATGCTGAAGGTGATGGTCGAGGCGCCGTTCCTGATCGCGCGCAAGGTGCTGCCCGGCATGTACGCCAGAGGCTGGGGCCGGTTCGTGAACATCTCGTCGGTGCACGGGCTGCGGGCCTCCCCGTACAAGTCGGCCTACACCACGGCCAAGCACGCGCTGGAGGGGTTCTCCAAGGTCGTGGCGCTCGAAGGGGCTCCGCACGGGGTGACCTCGACCTGCGTCTGCCCCGCGTACGTGCGTACCGGGCTGGTCGAGGCGCAGATCGCCGACCAGGCCAGGACGCACGGCATCGCCGAGGAGGAGGTCGTGCGTGACGTCATGCTGGCCCCCGCGGCGATCAAGCGGCTGATCGAGCCCGAGGAGGTGGCCGAGCTGGTCGGGTACCTGTGCGGGCCGGGCGGTGATTTCGTCACGGGCGTGTCGCTGCCGGTGGACGGCGGCTGGACGGCGAGGTAGTGAGCAAGCGCTTCCTGGAGTTGCTGGCGCGGGAGGCGTCGGCGGTCGAGTTCGAGGGGCCGATCATCGAGGCCAGGGCGGCCGGCGCGGACCCGGCCGCCATCGAGGAGCTCGAACGGGCCAAGGTCGAGGCGCTCAAGGTGCGCGACCTGCTGAAGCGGCGGGCCAGGCGCGAGGCCGAGCTGACGGCGCTGTACGACACGGCCGGCGACCTGGCGGCGCTGCGCGACCTCGACGCCGTGCTGGAGGCCATCGTGCACCGGGCCAGGCAGTTGCTGGCCACCGACGTCGCGTACATGACGCTGAACGACCCCGAGCGGGGCGACACCTACATGCGGGTCACCGAC
>NZ_SSXE01000351.1 GCF_021699195.1 Nonomuraea sp. MG754425
GTCGAGCGAGGTGAGGGGGAGGTAGACGCTGTCGGGACCGAGGTCGATTTCGGGGTGGTCGGCCTGGGCTTTGCCGATGATGTGCTGGGCGGCGGTGATGCGTTGTTGGACTTCGAGGATGCCGCGTAGGTGGCCGTCGGCGACATGGAGGGCGTTGCGGATGAGGGGCATGACCACGTGCCGGGCGCGGGTGCCGGCGTCCATGGCGGTGGTGATGTCGGTGAGGCTTTCGAGGGCGAGGGGTTTGTCGGGCTGCTCGGCGCTGTCGAGGACCTGGATCGGGTGCAGGCCGGTGTGCTGGGCGGTGATGGTGACGGCTGCGTAGAACCAGTGGGCGGTGGCGATAGCGGCTGCGGTGGGATCGACCTGCGTGAGGAGGTCCTGGCTGCCGAAGGGGTTGTGGTGCAGCAGGTGGTCGGCTTGGGAGATCTGCAGGGGTGAGGCGTCTTCGCGGCTGAGGGCGACGGCTTGCTGGGCGCGTTCGGACAGGTCGCCGCGTTCGGCTTGTTCGATGGCGGCCAGTTCGGCGGCGACGTCGGTGCTGACGTGCGTGGTGAGCTGAGACGCGTCGAGCACATGCAGAATACGAGCGACAGCGTGAGCGGCTTGCTCGATCTTGGTGCCGGTCGGCTGGTCGGCGGGTCGGATGGTGGCCGTCAGGGTGGGGAGGATCGTGGTGAAGGCGTCGCGTTCTTGTTGCCGGTGCCAGCCGAGGCTGTGGGGGCCGTGCCGGTCGGCGGCACTGGCGGGGTGGGTGTAGGAGCGCCAGCAGATGTGCGACAGGCGAGTCAGGTCCGCGGCGAGCCGGCGGGTGTTGTGGTGGAGCTGATCGTGGGTCAGCCGGGCCACGACGGTGGCGGTGTCGCCGATGCCGGTGCTCCACTGCGCGAGCAGCGTGTTGTGGGCACGGTCGATGGCATACCGAGTCACGAAGACCTCTTCAAAGAAAGGGGAGAACCAGAGAATGAGAGCCCTGCTCGGGGCAGTTTCTGGCCATGTCCAGGATGCTGGATCCGCCGCTCACGTGAAGCCCGTTTGACATTGTCACGAGTCCCTGATCAGCACTTTCGCCCAGAGACGCGGCATAATTCCCTTCCCCTGCGCCGGCTGCGACGCGGCGTGGCACGGCACCGTCTCGTGTGGGATTTCAAGATTGCTCCCACTGGCGCATGAATAAGCGGGGTGGAGGATCCTCATTGAGGAGGTCTTCGCCGGTATGCTAGTTAGAAGCCCTCACTGCCCGTATGGCACTGTCATCTCAAGTCAGTCCTGCCACCTGCTGCCAGTACGCAGCTTGCGGTCGCCCAGTGGTACGTCGTAACTTGATGTTTCTTTGAGATACACCAATTGCTCGGGCAATGAACGGGACGGCATGAAGGCGAACGAGACCACCCTTCGTAAGCTGATTCAGGGAGACCAGCAATTATTGGTTCCCCTCTATCAGCGCCAATACACCTGGGAACGCCCGCAACTCACCCAGCTGTGGGCAGATATCACTGCCCAGGTCGATGTGCTGGCCGAGCAGCGGCAGGACGCCCCCAGTCACTTCATGGGATCGGTTGTCCTCGCGCCGGGGCCGGAATTGGCACCGAGTCGGTCTCAGTGGATCATCGTGGACGGTCAGCAACGTCTCACGACCCTGATGTTGGCGCTCTGCGCGATCAGAGATCACATGGTGGCCGAGGATCCGACCGCCCGCGAGCGGATCAACGAGCTGCACCTGATCAACAAGTTTCAGCAGGGGGAGCTACGCTACCGGCTCCTGCCCACCCAGGGTGACCGAGTGTCGTTCAAAGCGTGTGTGGACGGCGCGCTGGAGGGCAAATCCGAAAGTTTGATCGGCAACGCCTACCAGTTCTTCCGGAGCATGTTGAAGGAGTTCGATGACCCGGCCGACCCGCATGATGTCGCGCGCGTGGAGTCGGTGCTGCTGGATCGGCTCAATCTCGTACAAATCCTGGTGGAAAAGGACGACAACGCGTTTCGCATCTTCGAGTCGATCAACAACACGGGCATGCGGCTCAGCCAGGTGGATCTAATTCGCAACTATGTCTTCATGTGCCTGCCCGTCCGCGGCCAGCACGTCTATGACGAGTACTGGAAGCCGATCCAGGACCTGCTGGACACCAAGGCCATGGAACAGCTGATGTACCTGGTCCTGGTCCTGAAGGAAGGCGACGAGGCCCAATACAATGCCGTCTATCGCGGGCACCAGCAGTTGCTCCTGGCACTGTCCGGAGATCCGAGCCAGGTCGAGACATACGTCCAGGATCTGCACCGTCGCGCCCGGCACCTCAAGCAGATTCTTTCCCCTTCCGATGACCTGCCGTTCGCCGGGCGGCTGCGCTTCTTCAAGGAGTGGCAGGCGTCGACCGCCTACCCGCTGGTGATGCGCCTGCTGGAGTTGCGGGAGGACGACTACATTGGCGACGAGGAGGTGGGCGAGGCACTGGCCTATGTCGAGAGCTTCCTGGTACGCCGTCTGATCGCTGGGGTCGCCACAGGCAACCTCAACCGGATTTTCCAACGGCTCGCCGTACAGCTGGTTGCCGAGGAGGAAGTGCCGCAAGCGGTGCGGACCGCTCTGTCACCGGCCAGGCTGTACTGGCCCTCGGATGCGCAGCTACGGGAGGAGATCCGCAACCGCGCCTTCTACTGGCAGGGCCGCACGGCGCAGCAGAAGCTGGTCCTGCGGCGCATCGAGGAGTCGCTGGGCAGCAAAGAGCGGGTGGACCTGGCCGACAAGCGCATCACCATTGAGCACGTCCTGCCCCAGTCCATGACCACCGACTGGCTGAGCGAACTGTCCAACGGGGGAGAGGACGCCGATCTCCTGCACCGCCAGCTCGTGCACACCCTCGGCAATCTCACGCTCAGTGGCTACAACTCCGAGTTGAGCAACAACTCCTTCGCCGCCAAGCGCAAGCAGCTGGGCCAGAGCGGGCTGGTCATGAACCAGGAGATCGCCGCCTGTGATCGATGGGCGAAGGCCGAGATCCTCACCCGCTCCGATCGGCTCGCGGACCGGGCGATCGCCATCTGGCCAGGACCGGAGGAATCCGGCCGCGGCAGCGCCGCCTCCCGCGACTGGACGCTCCTGCACAGCGCCCTGGCCGCTTTACCGGCCGCCACGTGGACCTCTTACTCGGACCTTGCCGAGCTGATCGGCTCGCATCCGGTTCCCGTCGGGGTACACCTGGCGAGTGTCCCGGTGCTCAACGCGCACCGGGTCCTCACCAGGTCCGGGCAGGTGTCCGATGGTTTCCGCTGGGTTGATCCCGAGGACGATCGAGATGTGCACGAGGTTCTGCGCGCGGAAGGACTCACCTTCGACGAGGCCGGACGCGCCTCCGCGGACCAGCACATCCACGTCCGTGAAATCGCCGAGCTACTCGGATTGCCCATCGCCGCGGATCTGGCCGAGACCGAGACCGCAGGCGAGGACACTCTTTCACCGCAGGCGTTGACGACCTTGGAGCAGCGCTTCTTGAGCCAGCTCAACGAGCAGAGCGGCCCGCAGGCGGCTGGGGCGGTGCAGCGGCTGCTGGAGCATTGGCGGTCTCGGGGCGGCGACCTGCAGTACGGCACCTCCGTCGGCGCCTCCTGTGCGCCGATCATCAAGGTCAGCGGACAATCCGTTTACGCCATCCGCTTCTATGCGAAGAGCGCCGAGATCCCCTTCGGCCTGCTACGCAACCGCAAGCCGTTCGACGACCCCGCACTGCGGGAGGAGCTCAGGCAGCGCCTCAACGACGCGCCCGGGATCGACATCCCCGTCGCCAAGCTGGAACTCTATCCCCCTATCAAGAACACCCAGCTGGCGAGCGACGCCGTGTTCGACGTCGTGGTCGCGGTGCTCGACTGGTTCATGGCCAAGGTCACCGTCCCGGATGGGCAGGACGGATGACTGACGCCAAGGCCGGATCACCACTCATGAGGCTCGGACTTTGTCGCCTGGCAATCGGGGATGTATCCCGGCCACGGTCAGTACGTCACGTGTCGAACAGGGACATTTGTCGGTCATCCTCTGGATCCGGCTCCGTGGCGATTCCTGCCGCTACAGCCGCATCCGGATCGCCGTCGCCCACGGAAGCGACGCCGTCGTCCGTGGAACGCAGATCTTCGGTCGCGGCCTCGTCCTCGACCTCCTCGGCGAGTGTCGGCAGGACGTACTCCTGGCCAAGCCCGGCCAAGTGCAGAGGCAATGGCAGGCTAAGAGCCTCTGGGTAGTCCGGCGGTTGGCGCAGCTGATGTACGGCGAGGGCCAGCGACTCTGGGTCGTCTCCATCCTCTTGGTCACATCCGAGGACGGCGATCTCCACGAGGCCGGGACTCCAGGCCGGTTTGTCTGTGTCGATGGTCATTTCCCCCTTGCGCTTTCCCGCACGCAACGGGCGGAGGGCGAGTTTGTCGGCCTCCACGGCGGAGCTCTTGAACTGAACCGGTTTGGGGGTGGTGCTGTAGAAGACACGCTTTATGTCGCCGTTCTCCGGCACCTAGTACTACATAGCTAGATCTGCATGTGTTGGAGGCGCAGGCGCTGCCGGAAGTGGTGCCTGCGCGCTGTGGCCTGATGTCGGCGGCGGAGGGCTGA
>NZ_SSXE01000352.1 GCF_021699195.1 Nonomuraea sp. MG754425
GCAGGACTGTCCGCCACCACCCACACCACCGTCGTCCTGCCCTTCAACGACCTGCCCGCCACCGAACGCCTCCTGCGCGAACACGCCCACGACCTGGCCGCCCTCGTCGTCGAACCCGTCCTCATCGACATCGGCTACATCCCCGCCACCGCC
Organism: Nonomuraea sp. MG754425; assembly: GCF_021699195.1. Taxonomy (GTDB): domain Bacteria; phylum Actinomycetota; class Actinomycetes; order Streptosporangiales; family Streptosporangiaceae; genus Nonomuraea. Next base: position 154 of record NZ_SSXE01000352.1, read on the forward strand.
GACTACCTGCGCCTGCTGCGCGAACTGTGCACCGAACTCGACATCGTCCTCATCTTCGACGAACTCCTCACCGGCTTCAGGATCGCCCCCGGCGGCGCCCGCCAGGTCTACGCCATCACCCCCGACCTGACCACCTACGGCAAAGCCATCGCCAACGGCTACCCCCTGGCCGCCGTCGAAGGCCGCGAAGACCTCATGGCCACCACCGACCCCACCCTCGCCGGCCCCGTCGGCTGGGTCGGCACCTACAACGGCCACGGCACCGCCGTCGCCGCCGCGGCCGCCACCCTGCCCCTGCTCGCCGACGGCACCGCCCAGACCTACCTCGACACCCTCACCACCGAACTCCGCCACGGCTTCGAAGCCCTCTCCCACCGCTACGACATCCCCGTCAAGATCGCCGGAGCCGGCGGCCACTTCCAGCCCTACTTCCTGACCACCCCACCCACCGGCTACCGCACCGCCATGACCAGCGACCCCGCCCGCTACGCCATCCTGCACCGCGTCGCCCGCGAACACCGCATCCTGCTGCCCGCCAAACCCCTGCTCCACGCGGCCCTGTCCACCGCCCACACCCCCAGCGACATCGCCGCCCTGCTCACCGCAGCCGAGCAGGCATTCGCGGAGATGAGGAGCACGACATGACCGACAGCACCCCCGACGCCGAACTCCGCGCCGTCCGCAAGGTCTACGACAACGGCGCCCGAGGCGTCGAACAGGTCGACTTCACCGTCACCAAAGGAGAATTCTTCTCCATGCTCGGCCCCTCAGGCTGCGGCAAGAGCACCACCCTGCGCATCCTGGCCGGCCTCGAAGAACCCACCTCCGGCGACGTCCTCATCCGCGGCCAATCCATGCGCGGCCGCCCCTCACACCGCCGCCCCACCAACATGGTCTTCCAACGCCTGGCCCTCTTCCCGCACCTCACCGTCGCCGACAACATCGCCTTCGGCCCCCGCCTGCAACGCAAACCCGCCAAGAAAATCACCGACATCGTCGGCTCCATGCTCGAACTCGTCGGCCTGACCGGCTACGACCGCCGCTACCCGGCCCAACTGTCCGGCGGCCAGCAACAACGCGTCGCCATCGCCCGCGCCCTGGCCAACGAACCCGCCGTCCTCCTGCTCGACGAACCCCTCGGCGCCCTCGACCTGCGCCTGCGCGTCCAGATGCAACAAGCGCTCAAACGCATCCAGCACGACTCCGGCACCACCTTCGTCTACGTCACCCACGACCAGGTCGAAGCCCTCACCATGTCCGACCGCATGGCCGTCATGAACGAAGGCCGCATCGAACAGATCGGCCCGCCCGCCGACCTCTACCGCGCCCCCGCCACCACCTTCACCGCCACCTTCCTCGGCGACACCAACCTCTTCCAGGGCGACACCCACGACGGCCTCCTGCACGCCCCCGGCATCAGCATCAAAGTCACCGGCACCGGCACCGCCGTATCCGTACGCCCCGAACACGTCACCATCGGCACCCACCTCACCTGCGCCAACCGCTACCACGGACGCCTCGAAGACGTCATCTTCCAAGGCGCCAGCACCCGCTACCACATCCGCCTCACCTCGGGGGTCCTGGTGATCTCCGAACGCCGCGAAGAAACCGGAACCCCCCTGGCCATCGGCGACGACGTCGAAACCGGCTGGGACGCGGACGCCGGTGTCGTCCTCAACCACTGAGGGAGCCAGCACCACCATGACCGCCATCACCCGACGCCGGTTCCTCGGCGCCACCGCCGGAGCCGCCGGCCTCGCCCTGGCCACCGCCTGCGGCAGCGTCACCCCGAAAACCGCCACCCCCCAAACCACCGGCGGCGGCAAACTCACCCTCACCATGTTCGCCTTCCTCGGCGGCGACCTCGGCAAAATGCCCAAGGAATTCGCCAAGGAGTACATGGCCACCCACAAGAACGTCGACATCAAGATCTACGAGCAGTCGAACTCCGTCGGCTACACCAAGATGCTCGCCCAGAAGAAAGCCGCCCCCGACCAGCCCCTGGTCAACTTCGGCTTCTTCAACGCCCAGACCTCCATCCAGGGCGCCGACGACAAGATGTTCACCCCGCTCGACTACTCCGCCATGAGCAACGCCGCCGACATCGACGAACGCTTCCGCTACGACGACAGCATCGGCATCGGCATCGGCGTCGACCAACTCGGCCTGCTCTACAACAAGGACAAACTCCCCGAAGCACCCGACACCTGGGCCGCCCTGTGGGACCACGCCCACCAAGGACAGATCTCCTTCTTCTCCTTCCCCTGGTACGCCGTCTACATGGCCGCCAAACTCAACGGCGGCGACCTCACCAACCTCGAACCCGGCTGGGAACTGTGGAAACGCGAAGCCAAGCAGATCCGCCTCCTCGTCGAATCCAACCCCCAGTACCTCAACGTCCTCAGCAACGGCACCGCCCCGCTCACCGCCTACTTCGCCGGAACCGGCCAGCAATGGATCAACTCCGGCGCACCCCTGGCCTACGCCGTCCCCAAAGAAGGCGCCATCCCACTCCCGGTCAACCTCCAAGCCGTCGAAGGCCAGTCCTCCAGCCACCTCGAAGCCATCCACGACATCATCAACGAGATGCTCTCCCCCAAGTGGTGCGCCCGCTGGGCCGAAACCAGCGTCGAGGTCCCCGCCAACACCAAAGCGCCACTCCCGCAGAACCTCACCGGACTGCCCGCCTTCAGCAAGGCCACCACCGACGGATTCCAGCAGATCGACTACACCATCATCGGACGCAACAACGCCGAATGGCAGAAACGCTGGGAAACCGACATCGCCTCCCGCATCTGAAAGGCACGGCGACATGCGCAGACACCGCACCGCCTACCTCCTGGCGGCCCCCAGCGTCGTGCTGCTCGCCGGTGTGTTCGTCGGGTCCATGCTCACACTGCTGGAATACAGCTTCCACCAGTACCTGCCCGACGGCACCGACATCGCGGGCACCACCACCACCTGGCAGACCTTCCTCACCAGCGGCTACCACTGGCAGATCATCCGCGAAACCGTCCTGCTCGGCCTCATCAGCACCGCCGCCGCAGCCCTCATCGGCTACCCCACCGCCTACGCCCTGCACCGCATCCGGCGCCCCGCCTGGCGCTACACCGGCCTGTTCATCATCTTCGCACCCCTGCTCACCAGCGTCGTCTCCCGCACCTACGGCTGGGAACTCATCCTCGGCGACAGCGGCGTCCTCAACAGCATCCTCACCACCACCGGACTCGACCCCGTCGAAATCCTCTACCAGCGCACCTCCGTCGTCATCGCGCTCGTCCACATCCTGCTGCCGTTCATGGTCTTCCCCATCATCCAATCCCTCGGACAACTCGACCCCGCCTTCGGCGAAGCCGCCGGCGACCTCGGCGCCGGATCCCTGCGCCGCTTCGTCAAAGTCACCCTGCCCCTGACCACCCCCGGCCTCATCGGCGGCGCCCAACTCGTCTTCGCCCTGTCGATCAGCTCCTTCGCCACCCCCAGCCTCCTCGGCGGCGGCCGCGTCAACGTCCTGGCCACCGACATCTACGACAACGTCAACAACGTCGACTGGCCCCTGGCCGCCGTCTCCTCCTACGCCCTGCTCGCCCTGGCCGTCATCGCCCTCGGCGTCTTCGGCTGGCTCCAGCGCCGCACCGCCCGGGCCGACCAAGGCGGCGTCACCGCCGCCGGAGCCGCCCCCACCGGCATCCGCGGCTGGGCCCTCTGGCTCATCGCCGTCCACACCTTCGTCCTGCTCCCACTGCTCATCATCGTCATCAACTCCTTCTCCTCCGTCTCCTACGGCACCTGGCCCCCACCCGGCCTGTCACTGAAGTGGTACACCAACCTCTTCCAGCAAGAAGGACTCGGCGCCGCCACCCTGCTCAGCCTCCAAGTGGCCGTCGCCGCCACCCTGCTGGCCATGCTCATCGGCACCGCCGTCGCCACCGCCCTCGTCCGCCACCGCATGCCCGCCCGCGGAACCCTGCAGTCACTCGTCCTGTCACCCACCGTCGTCCCCAAGGTCGCCTTCGGCTTCGCCGGCTTCATCTACCTGCACCGCCTCGGCCTGTTCGGCGGCACCACCGGCCTCATCCTCACCCACACCGTCATGGTGCTGCCGTTCGTCGTCATCGTCGTCACCGCCGCCCTCATGCGCGCCGACGCCACCCTCGACGCCGCCGCCAAAGACCTCGGCGCCCCACCCCTGACCGCCTTCCGCCTGGCCACCCTCCCGCAGATCAGGCCCGCCCTCATCGCCGCCGCCCTGTTCGCCTTCGTCGTCAGCTTCGACGAAGTCGACATGACCGTCTTCCTCCTGTCACCCGACCAGAACACCCTGCCCGTCTGGATGTTCGTCTACATGCAGAAATTCCAGGACCCCACCCTGGCGGCCCTGTCC